>CATYJU010000097.1 GCA_958407995.1 uncultured Collinsella sp. | reverse complement strand
CCTGATCATCGACCACACGCGCGCCCAGCGCCTGCAGCATGCCGGCGCCACCGTCGTTGGTGGCGCTGCCACCCAGACCAATATAGATAGTCTTTGCCCCGGCGCGAACCGCACGGAGTATCAGCTCGCCCACGCCATAGGTCGAAGCCGCAAGCGCCGCCGATTCCGTGCAGGGTGAATACCCAATACCCGCCGCCTCGGCCATCTCAATTACAGCCGAGTCGCGCTCGTCGTCCACCAGCATCCGGGCAGACACGCGGTCGCCCAAGGGACCTGCCACCTCGCAGGCCACAATCTCACCGCCGCACGCGGCAACGGCATCGAGCGTCCCCTCGCCGCCATCCGCCAGCGGCAATGCGCGCACCTCGGCATCGGGCCACACACGGCGCATGCCCTCGGCAACCGCCGCCTCCGCCTGCGCACTCGACACGCTGCCCTTAAAGGAGTCGATCGCCAACAGCACACGGCGGGGTCGGCGGCACGCAGGACCAAAGTCAACCGCCGTGCCAGCATCCTCACCGGCACCTGCAAGCGCTGCGGCGTGGGCGGCATGCGCCTCAAGGTTCGGACCGCAGCCACAGCCGCTGCCGCCCGCTCCGCGCAGACCGCCAAAATAGCTACTCAGCAGCTCGCGGCATTCATCCGCCAGGACCCCAGCCGTCACGTTAAACCGATGATTCAGGCGCGAGTCGGCATTCAAATCGTATAGGGATCCCAACGCGCCCGCCTTGGCATCAGCCGCGCCATACACGCAGCGCCCCACGCGCGCGTTGACCATAAGGCCCGCACACATGCAGCAGGGTTCAAGCGTCACGTAGACCGTGCAATCGGAAAGGCGCCAGCGGCCAAGCGCGTGGGCAGCGGCGCACAGGGCCGCGAACTCTGCATGCGCCGAAGGGTCCTGGTCGAGCTCGCGACGATTATGCGCCCGCGCGACAATCTCGCCCGCGCGCACCACCACGGCACCAATCGGTACCTCGCCCACCGCCGCGGCGGCGCGAGCCTCCGCCAGCGCCTCGCGCATGAACTTCTCGTCGATTTCGGTGATCGTCATCGTTCGCCTTCCCTGTTGCAAATTCAAAACGATGCTATCATTACGACTCACGGAGAGATGGCAGAGCGGTTGAATGCGGCGGTCTTGAAAACCGTTGAGCGCGAGAGCGTTCCGGGGGTTCGAATCCCCCTCTCTCCGCCACTTTTAGTGATGCACCGGCGTCATGGTCCGCTCAAACAGCGCATCGACCACGTCGGCCATCTCGGGTCGACGCTCAAGATCGTGGCCCGATTCCCACCATATCGTGAAAAGTCGAATAATACCGCCGGCGACAAACTCAGACGTCGTCTCGAGCGACACGGGAGCCAGGGCATCCTCGGCAAGCACGTTCATCACACGCTCGCGGATAGAGCGGGCAATGCGGTCGCAAATAACGTTGGTCAACATGCCCGACATGCTGCTTGCCAAAATGTTATCCATGAGCTGCTCGTGCGCCAGAATCAAATCCATGGCATCGTCCAAAATCGCGTGCCGAAGCGCGCGCACGTCCTCGGCAGACACTGCGCCGGCCTCATCGGGCTGTTTTTGCGGCAAGCCCGACATGAGCTCATCGATATAAAAGGCAAAGTAATCGTTCTTGTCGCGAAAGTGCTTGTAGAACGTCGTGCGGCGAATCATGGCGCGGTCGCACAGCATGGCAACCGTCAGGTCCTCAAAACGATTCTCCTCGAGAAGCTCGGTGAAGGCATCGAACAGGGCGCGGTAGGTTTTCTTAATGCGAAGGTCCACTGGTATCGCCATCCTCAGGGCAAAGACAACACTCGTCAATCTGTCGCATATCTTACACCTGTACCTCCTGCGCTTTGCCCCGGTGCCAACCCCGCCGAAAACATAACGCTTGCCGGAAAGTTCGGCACGGCAAAACGTTGCGGGTATACTAGTAGCGTTATACCAACGGCAGCTGGCGCATGCCGCCGCGGCCATTCGAAACGGAGACATCATGATTACCGTCATCATCGGCATCGTTGTTGTCATTGTGATTGTCTGCGCCATCGCCGGCATCTACAACAACATGGTCACCAAGCGTAACCGCATCGATAACGCCTGGCAGAACATCGATACGCAACTGCAGCGTCGCAACGACCTGATCCCCAACCTGGTCGAGACCGTCAAGGGCTACGCCAAGCACGAGCAGGAGACACTCTCCGCCGTGATCAGCGCGCGTAACACCGCCGTCAAGGCCACCACGCCCGAGGCAAAGATGGAAGCCGACAACGTGCTGACCGGTGCGCTGCGCCAGCTCTTTGCCGTGGCCGAAGCCTATCCCGATCTTAAGGCGAACACCAACTTTACGCAGCTGCAGGCATCGCTCGAGGATACCGAGAACAAGATTAGCTATGCACGCCAGAGCTACAACGATTGCGTGCTCAGCTACAACAACGCCATTCAGACGTTCCCGGCTGTCATCTTTGCCGGCATCTTCCAGTTTAAGGAGCGCCAGGGCTTCGAGGCCGCCGAAGCAGCCCGCCAGGCCCCGACCGTCAAGTTCTAGTAGTTTGGCAGCGCATCCTTAATCGGCCAAATGTATAAACCGCCCCGTCGAATGCATACTTCGACGGGGCGGTTTCCTTTTTCGCGAAGGTCCCCCTCTAAGCGCCGTGCATTTTTAGGAGTATTCAACATAACCAAGAGCTTCGGGCGCCACGATAAATGCCAAAGACCGCGAAT
>CATYJU010000096.1 GCA_958407995.1 uncultured Collinsella sp. | reverse complement strand
GGAGAGAACGCTCCCGCAAACTGCCTCTTGACAACTTATAGGAGCGTCGGTTTTATTGGCGGAAAATCGGGGGGTGCTCAAGGGTTCCGGAATTTGCCGCATACTTCCGCAAACGACGTCTCGGTGGCACAAAAAATCGCCCTCGGAACCCTGAGATAATGAACAGATGTAGCCGTTCGCCGCAAATTACCGTCCGTTTATAGAACCCACCCCCAGTGTGCAGCCCTCTTACGGTTGAATAAATACACATCTATGGAATTACGTAAGAGAGGACTGTTCCTATGAGCTACAAGACCGTTTGCGTTGCCGGCGGCGGCGTGCTGGGAAGCCAGATTGCCTTTCAGCTGCCTACTGCGGCTTCGATGTAACGATTTGGCTGCGCAGCGAGGGCAGCATCGGTCGCACCCAGCCCAAGATCGATCATGTGCGCGAGGAGTACATCGCGGCAATCGAGGGTATGGCGGACGGCACGGGCGAGTGGTGCTCCGGTATCGCCGATAGCGGCAAGCCCTTCGACAAAGAGGCGGCACTCGCCGCCGTTGAGCGCGCCTACTCCACACTCAAGCTGGAGCTCGATCTTGCCAAGGCAGTGGCCGACGCCGACTTGGTCATCGAGTCTATGGCCGAGGACACCCAGGCAAAAATCGATTTTTACAAGAAGCTCGCCCCGGTCCTTCCGCAAAAGACCGTCGTCGTGACCAACTCCTCCACGTTACTGCCGAGTACCTTTGCCAAGTACACTGGCCGCCCCGAGAAGTACCTGTCGCTGCACTTTGCCAACTCTATCTGGAAGAACAACATGACCGAGGTCATGGCACAGGACCAGACCGACAAGCGCTACTTCGATGAACTCGTCGACTTTGCCAACGACATCCGTATGCTGGCGTTGCCCGTCAACAAGGAAAAGAACGGTTATCTGCTCAACTCCATGTTGGTACCGTGGCTGCTTTCGGGCCTTGATCTGTACGTCTCGGGCGTGAGCGATCCCAAGAGCATCGACCTCGCGTGGACGCGTGGCACCGGCGCTCCCAAGGGCCCGTTCCGCGTATTCGACACGGTGGGTATCCAGACGGCCTACAACATCGTCATGCAGTATCAGAAGGTGCCGGGCCTGGTGAGCCCGCTGCTCAAGAAGATGATGATGCCCTACAACTTTAAGGCCATGGCCTCCGTTCTCAAGAAAATGCTCGACGAAGGCAAGCTGGGCGAAAGCTCGGGCGAGGGCTTCTTCAAGTACTAAGAACGATCCCTCGGGGTCGGAGGAAAACGGATCATTTTCGGCCGCCAGCAGTGAGAAGATGGACCCAGAAATAGAAAGGAGTGGCAATGGGCTGGCTCGGGCTTTGAAGACAAGTTATTGCAGGCCCAGGGCGATTTCTCGCTCAATGCAGGCCAGCACAGCGTGACGTATCTGCCGAGTTCTGACATGGCAACGACCGGTCGCTATCAGGTGCTGCTGTACGACAACAACTTTGGTGCGGCCGAAAGCTATCCCAAGTTCGACTGGGGCCAGCTGGGCGCCGCGGTGGTGACCGACTACAGCAAGGGAACGCATTCGTTTGCGCGCATCTTTACAGTGGACGAGACGGCGCGCACTTACGAGCTTGTGGACCAGATCGCCGTGCCGTTCTCGGGCTACGTCAGCAGCGCGCAGCGCGTCGGCGATTCGAATAGTATGCTCGTGGCTTCGGGCCAGGCCAAGACCTTCACCGAGTACGATCGCTACGGTCTGGCCATCGCCACCTACGAGATGGAAGCCGAGAAGTACATCTACCGCGTGTACAAGTACGAGCTATAGGGCTTGGCTGTGCCTGTGCCCCGCGGCTGCGCGCACTCGCGCCGGGTTTACCTCACGTTCCGCATTACTTCACGTCAAACTCCACGCGATCGAGTTCGGGTACGTTGAGGTCTATGAGCTTGCGGGCGACGTGGCGGTCGTGCGCCCCGAGCACCTCGCTTGTCGTCACGTGGGCGACAACCTCGCGCTCGACAAGGCCCTCCTTGTCGCCCTCGGTAGCCGAGGTCTCGACGGCGACGGTGTAGTCCTTAAAGCCCGGCAGCACCGCGGCAAGCTCGCGCGTAGTTTCGGTGACGCCGTAGCCGTCCTGCACGCCGGCCTGCGCCGAGCCAACGGACCCCGCGGTCATAACGATGCAGGGGATGGCAAAGATCACCGTACCCACGATGATGTGCCGGCGCACCTTGTGTGACAGCTCATCGGCCTCGGCATTTTCCTCGGCGGTCACAATGCCGTCGCCGTTGAGGTCGCGCTTGAGCGGCACGCGCAAGATAAGTAATACGGCTTCGGCCGCGAGTGCGATAAAGACCACGTTGATGCCAAACTCGTAAAGCGCCGAGAGAAACAGCGACCCGCTTGCGATGGCGATGCCATAGCCCGCCGCGCACAGAGGCGGCATGAGCGCGGTCGCCACGGCCACGCCGGCGATGAGCGTGGCGGGTTCCTGGTCGCGCGAGTTGCCCAGCCCGCCTGCAAAGCCGCCTGCGAGTGCGACGGTAAGGTCCCAGACGGTGGGTGTAGAGTTGTCGATGATGGCGGCCGTGGTGGTGCCAAGGGGCGAGAGCTTAAAGTACAGCGTGGACGTGACCAGGCAAAAGGCCATCTGCAGCGCAAGGCTGGCGACGGCCTCGACGGTAATCTCGCGGTCGAGCGTGGCGATGCCGTATGCCATGGCAAGGACCGAGCCCATGAGCGGGCAGATGAGCATGGCGCCCACGATGGC
>CATYJU010000095.1 GCA_958407995.1 uncultured Collinsella sp. | reverse complement strand
GGCGTCAAAACCGCTATGTCATTCCACTCATTCATACGACCATGGTTCCCCAAAAGAGCCTACTCGATGCATGCATTTCCCCAACCGTACGGATTAGGCCTGACCAACGTCACTTACGACCGGCCACGCAAAAACTCAAGGGACACCAGTGCGATATCGTCGTCCAGCGCCGACTCGGTAAAGCGATCAAGTTCTCCCAAGACCTTGCCGCAGATACCCGATACGCCCCCGCCCGAAACCGATAGCAAAAGGTCGCGTAAACGTTGTTCGCCAAAGAACGCGCCCGTGCGGTCGCGCGCCTCAATCGTTCCATCGGTGTACATAAAGAGCATGTCACCCGGCGAGAATGTAAAGGCACCCGTCTCGTACACCATACTTTCGAATGCGCCGATCACGCCCGATTGGCACCCAAGGAGCTCCACTTCTCCCCCGCAGGTCTCGCCGCCGCCAAGCGGCGTCGACGACGGCCTAATGACCATAGTGGGAGGATGTCCCGCCGAGCAATAGGTAGCGCGGCCCGCCTTAAGATCGATCTTGGCGATAAACGCCGTCACAAACGTCTCGACCCTCGAAAAGCCCATGAGCATGCTATTGAGCGAGCGTGCCATACGGGCAGGCCCCGCACCCTCCCAGGCATAGGCCGTCAGCGCTGTCTTGACAAGCGCCGACATCGACGCCGCCTCGATTCCCTTGCCGGATACATCACCCAAAATCATAACGGCGCAATCGTCGGGAAGTCGGACAAGCGTATAGAAGTCACCACCGACCAACGCAGAATTCGTTGCCGATAGGTATACCGAATCGGTTGCAATGCCCGGAACGTCACCAAGCGAATTTCTCATGCCAATCTGAAGCGTCTGAGCGATATGACGCTCCTCGCGCTTTTGAGATTCGCCTTCATAAATCAGCTCAAAGTCATGCGCCAGATGCACCAGGTAGTCGTATTCAAGGTCGTCAATTGGTTCTTGGCTGCCGTCACGGAGCAGCAAAGCGCGCCTCGTCGGCCCCTTGGCAACGTCGGCGGGAACGATTGCATCGTTGTTCCGCTGACCGCCGCCCTCCGAGCGAACGCGTCCCGCCTCGAAGCCGGAATCGACATAGAGGCCCTGGCACGGCAGGCCATGAGCCCTCAACCATCCGCCCATAGGCATGGATTCGTCGACGCGGGTCAAGCGCACATGCTTAAGATCATCAGCACTCGCACCGCCCAGCACCGACTGCCCAAAACCATCGGAAGCAACCCCCAAACGCGCAGCCGGTGCGGTGGTGGAAAAGAAGAGCGACTCAGGGTCTCCCGGCAGCGCCACGCGACTGCCGCCCTCAAAATCGATGACATAGGTGTCAAGACTCGCGTCATATTCCACGGGGCAGAAATGACAATTGAGCACCGTGCAGATTTCCGTCGACACCGCTCGCGAAGCGGCAACGGGATCATCGAGATAGGTAAACAGTTCGTCGCGCAGCAAATTGAGTGAGCGGCCGAGCTCCGCCGTGCGGCGCGAACGTAAGCTCGACGCCATGCCGACAAGCTGAATAGACAGGTAATCGCAGATGACCTCGAGCACGTTGACGTCATAGGCAAGCGGCGCCTGCGGGCGTTTCCAGCCGACCTCTAGCACGCCAAGGACCTGCGTGCCGTAAAACACGGGAAGGCAGATCTCGCTGCGGTATGGAGGCATGTCCTGAACGCGCAGTAGGTGCTTGGAACGATTGTCCAAATCCATAAACATGCCCGAGGCGACTCGATCTCCGTCAAGGTCCTGCTGGATCGAAAGACGACAGGCACGCGACTCACGAAGCACGTAAGTCGGAATGCCCGCGCCGTACGGCATGAACTCGGGCAGATAGCTGTCCTCAAGCTCCTTAGAAACACCGCGGAGCTTAAAGCCGCCACTCTCGGAAAAATAGATAGCCGCACCGGAGGCATCGAGCGTTCCAACGAGCTGATTCAAAACGGTATCGAGCAAGCTGGGGAGCTCATCGGAGCCCACAGTACTCATAATGACCGAAAGGGTGCCCGAAAGGCGTTTATTCGCCACCCTAAGCTCCGATAGCGCGCGTTTGAGCTGACGATCGTGGGAATACTGCTCTTCGATGCTGTGAAGCGCCACCAGGACACGCGGTGCACGACGTCCAAAGATACGCGGAGGCGTAACGGAGCCCGCGCGAACCAAGACGGGAATAAAAGACCCGTCGCTCAGCTTGAGCATCAGCTCGCTCTCGGAGCCATCGGTCTCAAACGGCAGACGATGTTCGGTCGCGCGCTCAAAGGCAGACGAGTACAGAACGTCTTTGACATCACCGCCGATGACGTCAGCGCGTTCCTCGCACATCAGGTCTAGCAAACGATTATTCACATGCAGAATGGTTCCGTCGAGCTCACAGATGATGACAGCATCGCTCGTGATCTCGACCAGTTGGGCAACGTCTGCCCACTCGTTGCGCTCAAGCGTTTCCATCGTGGACCTCACCGTCTATCGGTAACAAAAAAGCCTCCGAAGAGGCTTCTCAAATGCGATGGTGTCGGAGGCGGGACTTGAACCCGCATGACCAAAAAGCGGTCACTAGCACCTCAAGCTAGCGCGTCTGCCAATTCCGCCACTCCGACATGCTATGTGTTGATTCGCGGTTCGTTTTTTTGGACCCGCGCGTTCAACGAGGAAGATAATAACCTATGATTCGAGAACTGTGCAAGCACTTTTTTCAAAAAAGTTTACGAATTTGTAAATGCGCAGGTAAATCCGTGTGTCCGGCCCCGAATCGGTGTTGCCTCCCGGCGC
>CATYJU010000094.1 GCA_958407995.1 uncultured Collinsella sp. | reverse complement strand
GGCCTTCGTGCGAGCAGGACTGCCCGAGCAGGAAACCTTATGCCCCGCCCCTCCGCAGCCACACGGGAGCCACTGCTAAGTTATCCCCCGGCATTCAGAAAATCTAAGTGCCAAAAAATAAGATTTTTTGACTCCGTGTTGTATAACCCGCCATTCGTGGGTACCATTCAACGCGTACGCAAACAAAAAGGGTTAATTCGCGCGGCATAACCGCGCGGCCCAAAAAGGAGGAAACAAGCATGTCGTCTTTGAAGCCGCTTGCAGATCGTGTTCTGGTCAAGCCCGACGAGGCCGAGCAGAAGACCGCTTCTGGTCTGTATATCGCCAGCAACGCCCAGGAGAAGCCGCAGCGCGGCACCATCGTTGCCGTTGGCGCCGGCAAGGTCAACGACAAGGGTGAGCGCATCCCCATGGACGTCAAGGTCGGTGACGTTGTCATCTATGGTAAGTTCGGTGGCAACGAGGTCAAGGTCGACGGCGAGAAGTATCTGCTGATGCGCGCCGACGACATCTACGCTGTCGTCGAGGCCTAGTCTCGTCAGAATCTCTGATTCGTCTTTGAACGCGTCCGCCGCATAGGACTCGGAAGCGGCGACGCGAGTCACATTTCTTTTGGAGGATTACCCACTATGGCAAAGAACATTACGTTCAACACCGATGCCCGCGCTAAGCTCGCCAAGGGCGTCAACACTCTGGCCGACGCCGTTACCGTCACCATGGGCCCCAAGGGCCGTTACGTCGCTCTGCAGCGCACGTTCGGTGCTCCGACCATCACCAACGACGGCGTTTCTGTCGCCAAGGAGATCGAGCTCGAGGACAACATCGAGAACATGGGCGCTCAGCTGGTGAAGGAGGTCGCCACCAAGACCAACGACACCGTGGGTGACGGCACCACCACCGCAACCCTGCTCGCTCAAGCCATCGTCAACGACGGTCTGCGCAACGTCGCCGCTGGAGCCAACCCGCTGGCCATCCGCCGCGGCATCGACAAGGCCGTCAACGCCGCCGTCGCCGAGATGAAGAAGCAGGCCAAGCCGGTCGAGACCAAGGAGCAGATTGCTTCCGTCGGTACCATCTCCGCCGGTGACCCCGAGATCGGCGAGAAGATCGCCGAGGCCATGGAGGTCGTGGGCAAGGACGGCGTCATCACCGTCGAGGATTCCCAGACGTTCGATATCACCATCGACACCGTCGAGGGCATGCAGTTCGACAAGGGCTACGTCTCCGCTTACTTCGTCACGGACAACGACCGCATGGAGGCCGTGATGAAGGATCCGTACATCCTCATCACCGACCAGAAGATCTCCAGTGTCCAGGACATCATGCCTGTTCTCGAGGCTGTCCAGCGCGCTGGCCGTGGCCTGCTCATCATCGCTGAGGACATCGACGGCGAGGCTCTGCCTACCCTCGTCCTCAACAAGATCCGTGGCGCCCTCAACGTCTGCGCCGTCAAGGCTCCGGGCTACGGCGACCGCCGCAAGCGCATCCTCGAGGACATCGCTGTCCTCACCGGTGGTCAGGCTGCTCTGGACGAGCTGGGCGTGAAGGTCGCTGACATCACCGCCGATATGCTCGGTACCGCTAAGTCCGTCACCATCTCCAAGGACAACACCGTCGTCGTCGGCGGCGCTGGCTCCAAGGAGGCCATCGACGCTCGTATCGCTCAGATCAAGGGTGAGATGGAGAACACCACCTCTGACTTCGACCGTGAGAAGCTCCAGGAGCGCCTGGCCAAGCTCTCCGGTGGCGTTGCCGTCATCAAGGTCGGCGCTGCTACCGAGTCCGAGCTCAAGGAGATCAAGCATCGCGTCGAGGACGCCCTGCAGGCTACCCGCGCTGCTGTCGAGGAGGGCATTGTCGCTGGCGGCGGCGTCGCCTTCATGGACGCTGCTCCTGCGCTCGACGCTGTCGAGATCGACGACCCCGAGGAGAAGATCGGCGTCGACATCGTCAAGAAGGCTCTGACCGCTCCGGTCGCTACCATCGCCAAGAACGCTGGCTTTGAGGGCGCTGTCGTGGTCGACAAGGTTGCCGAGCTGCCCGCCGGCCAGGGTCTCAACTCTGCCAACGGCGAGTGGGGCGACATGATCGAGATGGGCGTCCTCGACCCCGTCAAGGTCAGCCGCGTCACCCTGCAGAACGCTGCTTCTGTCGCTAGCCTGATCCTCATCACCGAGGCTACCGTCTCCGATGTGCCCAAGAACACTCAGCTTGAGGACGCTATCGCTGCTGCTACCGCTGGTCAGCAGGGCGGCGGTATGTACTAAGGCCGACAAGGTCTAGAACTCCCACCGGGAATCCGGGGGCGTGACGGGGGCTTCTCTCCGGAACGTCCTCGGACATGCAAAGAGGCTCCGCATCGCGCTTCGCGCTGCGGAGCCTCTTTGCGTCCTGCGGAATGTTCCGGAGAGAAGCCCCCGTCACGCCCCCGGATTCCCTGCGTTTACGGCCTTGAGGTCGGCGTGGGCGGAGGACTTGGTTGTTGGGAATACGTGTCCCGGTCGCTGTTTCGCGGCTTTGCCGCGAAAGGCGCGCCGCTTTGGGGCGAGTGGAGGATGTGGTTGTTGCAGTGGCTTGTCCCCTTCGCTGTTTCGCGCTTTGCGCGAAAGGCGCGCTACTTTGGGGTGGGTGGGGAACGTGGCTGCTGCGGCAACTGATCCCCGCCACAAATTACCCTCGGCATACTTGCGCGAACGATTGCTCGTGCTACACTTGCAAGTGCTGTTTCAGGGCGGGGTGGAATTCCCCACTGGCGGTAAATCGGGCGGTGCCAAAGGGGTGCCGCGGAGCAGGCGAGGCGTCTGCGACCGAGCCGATGAGTCCGCGACCCGTGTGTGCGTTGGTTCGCATGCCGGCTGAACTGGTGAGATCCCAGTACCAACGGTTAGAGTCCGGATGA
>CATYJU010000093.1 GCA_958407995.1 uncultured Collinsella sp. | reverse complement strand
TGGCGATGAATATGCTCAAAATCTCGAAGGCGATCTTTAGGTCGCTTCTCTCCTCCAGGTCGCTCTGTGTTGTCGTTGTTGCGTTGATGGTTCTTTGTGCTCTGCCCGTCTTCAGGAGCGCGGCTGGCATCGACGGACGGGTCGAATACCTCGAGTCGGGAATAACCCGTGTTGAGCAGGAATTGTCAGCATCCTATGCGGATGCGCTTGTGAATGCGGGGGAGGACGGTGTCTATACCTCTTCATCAAGCATGCCCGCGCTTCTGTACCCTCTTGCCGCGGGACGTCTTATCTTGGCACCGCTCTCTCCCCTACTTCCGTTTCTGCAGATATCGGATGGAGAGTACACCTATTATGACGGATCGAAGGAGTACTTGCTATGGGTCGCAACGGCCGTTGCCGTCTCGTTCCTTGCCGCGCGTCTTAACAAACGTGAAAAGCTCATCATCCAGGCACCGATGGGCGAGCTGGGTAGACTTGTTGCATCGAGCGTATGGGCGAGTGTTTTTGCAATGCTTGCCGTCCTCGCCATCAATCTTCCAGGGATAATCGCCGCGCTTGTGAAGAATGGCCCGGGCTCGCCGTTCTATCCGATAGGCTACATTCAATATGCGACTCCGGTTATCAAACCGGCTTGGCTGGTGTTCGCGCAGACGGCCATCTTGCAATTCTTGGTGGCAGCGTTCATCTCGCTTGTCGTTCACCTTGCCGTGAAGATTGCCAATAACCCTACGCTTGGAATCGTGTTCGTATGTGCCCTGATGGGGGTGACGATGGTTCCCGGGTATTACGGAAGATCCATCGCTTTACGTGAGTTCGCCCTGTTGAATCCCCTTACGTATGCGAACACTGAGTTGACCGTCGGCGCCTATAGCCCGTACCCGACAACGCAGATAGTGAATCTGCCTGGACTTTGCTTCGAGCGTGGCGCGATTGCCCTCGTATGCGCAATCGGGATCGAGGTGCTGGCAATTAGCCTGCTTTGCGTTGCTGGAAAGAGCGGCTGCGCGTGCCCGATATCCCCGATTTGTCTTGAGAGAGGTTCCTTCACTGCATCGAGAACGGCAACTCGTTCGAGCGCTTGTGCCTCCGCCGTTGCATACGTAAGAACGATGGGGAAACTGCTCCTGCGTTCTCCTACCCTCGCCGTATGCGCGATTGCAATGTCGACGACGATGCTGGCCCCGGCTCTGGTCGAGATGTTTCCTGACGCTGATAACGTTTCCGCTGTTCGGTATAGGGATGGGGAGCTCCGTTCAATAGATCGGTATCTAGAGCAGAACGCTGCGAATATGGACGTCGAGGGCAAAGCGGCCCTGGAAGACATGCGGGATGCTCTTTCGGGTTTCGTGTACGCGCCTATGCCTGCGGAGGGGTTTCGAAGCCTTGCGACGTACGAGCGCGCTCGAGGTGAGCTGGGCGCGGCAGATGCGACTCTCCTGCAATCGATCGGAATCGAGCCGGAGACTCCTTCTCGTGCGGAGGCGCGCGCCCTTCTGCTTGAGTCGATCGCGAGCTTGCCGGACCCCAAGGTTTACGAGTTAAGTACGAAGATGCCCCCATTAATCCTCCTTTCGTATCTCCAGGCAGCGCTTCCCTCCTTATTTTTGCTGTTGCCCGTGGTTGTCACATCGCTCGCGTGCACCCACCTGCAGTGTCGTTCCCTTCTGGTTCTCCAGATCCCCGCAACAGCGCATGTGCGTTTTCTGACGGCTGTTGCGCTGGCTCTCCTGCTTGGCTTGGTGCTGCTTTTGGTGTCGATGGTTCCCGCTGTCGTTGTGTCCGTGATTAAGAACGGTGCGGGTGGATCGGAGTATCCCGTCGCTCTCATTCGGGCGGGAGCTTCGACAACGTCCATGGTGGGGGAGGCGGTGTTGTGCAGTATTCCGTTGCTGGTCATGGCATACGGCGTGATTTCCGTCGTCGCTGCGTTGACAGCAGCGATTAGCCGCAACCCCGTTGTCACCGGAATGGTTTGCGCGGTTCTCTTGGTGTTGGGTTCGTTGAGCGCTCATGTTGAAAGCGTGGGCATGGGCGTCGCGCTGCTGGCTCCATTCGCCTCGTTTGATCCCGCTTCCCAGGTGGGGACGATTGGGTTCCTTGGGCGAGGGACGAACGCGATGCCTTTTGGAGAGGTCGTCGGCGCATCGGGCGCTCTGCTGGTGGTCTTGGGCGCCGTATCTCCGTTGATGGTGCGCCTGAGTGTTCCAAAGATCGAAAGGGGATGATCTCGATGATTGACCTTCAAACGCTGACGATCTCTTATGGAAAGAAGGTGCTCGTAGATTCGGTGAACGCTGAGTTTGCCCCGGGTACGGTCTACGGTCTCGTCGCTCCGAACGGGCATGGAAAGACGACGTTGCTGCGTGCGATGGCAGGTTTGCCGGGTCCTCGTGTGGACGGGAGCATCGTTCTGGATGAGGTGCAGGGTACGGGTGCGAGAGAGGTCCGTTCTATGATCTTCTATGCACCTGGTGAGGGGACGCTGCTGTATCCCGGATTGCGTGCGGAAGATCACCTCAAGATGGTTTGCGATATGTGGCCGCATGCTCGCGATATCGAAGAGATAGTGGAACAAACGCAGATAGGCGAGTTCGCGAAGATGAGGATCCGCACTCTGAGCCAGGGCATGAAGCAGCAGCTTACCCTGGCGATTGCGTATGCGACGGGCGCGCGGTACCTTCTATTAGATGAGCCCATGAACGCGCTCGACCCCAGCAGGGTGGACTTGCATTCCGAGATTCTCAGGAAGCTGGCCGATTCTGGTACGTGCATCATCATGTCATCCCACATCTTGGATTCGGTCGATAGGCTGTGCGATGAGATTCTGTTTTTGAAGGATGGGAGGCTCATTAGAAGCATTCCGCAAGATGATGCTGCGCCGAAGTCTCCTGGATCCCATTTCGCAAAGCCTGCCGGACGCGCCGAGGGTGCGCTAAGCACGTATCGGCGACTCTACGAAAAGGGCGGGTAGAAATGCAAGTTAAAAATCTATGTGGCCAATGTGATACCGTTGAACCCGCATATCGATACCGCTCAGCCATTCGTCTCGCCCCCGTCGCACGTATCTTCATCCGGTCTGTTACTTTTAATCTAACAATTCTTTGAGGAACGTAGGTGC
>CATYJU010000092.1 GCA_958407995.1 uncultured Collinsella sp. | reverse complement strand
GGTGGAATAGGGATTGATTGGCGGCTAATAAGCCAAAAACAGTCCCTATTCCACCGCAAGAGGTAAAGGTGCCCCTAGTGGATGGGCTGGTAGCGGGGGCAGTAGCTGATGGCGATGGCATCGACGCCTACGTGGGTGGCGATGGTGCAGCCGATGGGGCCAGTGCCGGCGTCTACGTAGTCCTGGCCCGCGAGCGCCTCGTTGACAAGTTCCTGCTCCTCGGCGGCGCCGGTCGTGAGCACGCGCACGCTGGAGCCCGGATGCTCGGCCAAAAATGCGAGGCAATCGGTCATGGTGTTGGCAACGATGCGCTTGGCGCCGCGGCCCTTTTTGACGGCCTTGATCTCGCCCGATTTCCACTCCGGCGAAACGGCCAGGCGAATGTTGAGCATCTGCGTCAACTGGCCGGCGAGCTTGGGCGCGCGGCCGTTCTTAACGAGGTTCTCGAGCGTGCGCGGAATCAGCAACAGGTGGGCGTCGGGCAGGGTCGCGCGGATCTGCGCCTCGGTCTCGTCCAGGCTGCGGCCGTCCTCGCGCATGGCCAGCGCGTACTCCACCAGCAGGCCCTCGGCGCCCGAGCCGGTGCGCGAATCGATGCAGCGCACGTCGAGCTCGTGGGTTTCGGCCGTCAGGCATGCGTTGGCATAGCAGGCGGACCACTCGCTGCATAGCGAGATAAAGATCGCGCTATCGTGGCCGTCGGCGCGTACGCGGTCGAAGAGTGCCTTGAACTCGCCGGCGCTCGGCTGCGAGGTGTGCGGCAGCTGCTCGGAGCCGGCCATGCGGGCGACGTACTCCTCGGCGGTAATCTGCACCTGGTCGAGCAGGTCCTCGCCCTCGATAATCACATGCAGCGGAATCACGTAAATGCCGAGCTCTTGGGCGCGGGCGGGGGAGATGTCCGACGTGGAGTCGGTTATGATGGCAAAAGACATAATTGCACCTTTCGTTGGGGCGCGGCAGCGCCGCCTTCTGAAAGCAAAGTGCGACAAGTATAGTGGAGTTGCTCTACATTGCTAGGTTCAATTGTTGAATAGTCAACAGTTTGAAGCGGTGGTGTGGAAATCATCAACTGGGGAAGAAGGGTGCCGATGGCGGCATTGCAACTTTGCGAGCGGCCGGTTGTGCTGTTCGATTTTGACGGCACGGTGGCCGATACGGGTCGGGCAGTGATGACCTCGACGCGCAAGACGCTGGCTGCGCGCGGGTTTTCGGAGACGCAGATGGGTGATCTGCGCCGCATGATCGGGCCGCCCCTGTGGAAGAGCTTTCACGACTTTTACGGCTTTTCCCGCGAGGAGTCGCTTGTGGTGGCCGACGAGTACCGCGCCTTTTTTGATGAGCTGGGACCGGAGGAGTACCCCGTGTTCGATGGGATTCCCGAGCTGCTGGATGAGTTGGCCGCCCGGGGCAAGCGTATGGCCGTGGCGACGTCACGCATGGAGGCCAAATGCATCGACATGGTGCATGAGCTTGGTCTTTCTCAGTTCGAAGCCGTGGTTGGCATGAATCCGCCGCAGGGGCGCGAGACCAAGGCCGATTCGGTTCGCGATGCCCTGGCGGCGCTCGGCGCGACGGCGGACGATGCCGTGATGATCGGCGATCGCTTTAACGACGTCGAGGGTGCGCACGCGATGGGCGTGCCGTGCATCGGCATCTATTCGGGCGCGGCGGCGCCGGGTGAGCATGAGGCGGCGGGTGCCGATGCAGTGGTGCACTCGGTGGCCGAGCTTGCTAAACTTTTCTCTATCTAGGAACTAAATGTGAGGGGCGGGTACGCTTGCCGCTCATTGGTAAGGAGGCAGTCTATGAATCAGGTGGAGCAGAGCGTCGCTGAGTATGTCGACGAGGTCTGGGAAGATGTCGTCGCCGATATCGAGCAGCTGGTGAGCTATCCGTCCGTGGCAGTTTCTGCCGATGCAGAGCCCGGCGCGCCGTTTGGCCGCCCGGTCCGTGACGCGCTCGACTGTGCGCTCGGCATCGCGCAGAAGCTTGGCTATCAGACGAGCGACGACGAGGGCTATGTGGGCATTGCCGATATCCCTGGCCGCGGCGACAAGCAGCTCGCGACCATCTGCCACGTGGACGTGGTGCCCGCCGGCCCGGGCTGGAACACCGACCCGTTTGCGCTGGAGCGTCGCGAGGGCTGGCTGCTCGGCCGCGGCGTTATCGACGACAAGGGTCCGGCGGTGCTGTCACTCTACGCCGGCGCCTATTTGCTCAAGCACGGCATTACCCCGCGCTATACTTTCCGCGCGCTGCTGGGCTGCGATGAGGAAGTGGGCATGTCCGACGTTCACCATTATCTGGAGAACCACGCAGACCCCGACTTTTTGTTTACGCCCGATGCCGAGTTTCCGGTCTGCAATGCCGAGAAGGGCCAGTTTGGGGCGACGTTCGTGAGTCCCAAGATCGACGGCGGGCGCATCGTGTCGTGGAGCGGCTCCGAGGCGAGCAATGCCATTCCGTCGCAGTCCATCTGCGAGCTCGCGATTGCCGCCGATGAGCTGCCGGCGCCCGTTGAGAACGCCGACCGCCTGGAGATCACGGCGCTTGATAACGGGCATGCGCAGATTTTCGCCCACGGTATTGGCGGCCACGCTTCGATGCCTGAGGGCACCATCAACGCCGTCGGCCTGATCGTGTCGTATCTGCGCGAGGCCGAAGACGCGTTTGGTGCACGCGACGAGCGCCTGCTGACGCCTGCCGAGCACGAGTTCGTCAAGTTCCTGGCCTTTGTGCATGCGGATGCCTATGGCCGCGGCCTAGGTATCGATGCGACGAGTCCGGCGTTTGGCCCGCTTACCTGCAACGCTGGCGTCATCCGCGTGGCGGATGGCCATATTGAGCAGGTCATCGACGTGCGCTTCCCCGACAGCACGAGTGCCGATACCATCCGCGAGCAGCTCGATCCGCTCGTGGGCCGTTTTGGCGTGACGTGCCGTGTGGGTCGTGCGAAGGTGCCGTTCTCGGTCTCTGCCGACGATCCGGCCGTGAAGGCGCTTATTGATACCTATAACGAGTTTACGGGCAAGCATGCTGAGCCCTTTGCCATGGGCGGCGGCACGTACGCACGCAACTTTGCCCGCGCCGTCTCGTTTGGCCCCGAGGAGACCGGCCTGGAGCTGCCCGCATGGGGCGGCCAGATGCACGGCCCCAATGAGTGCGCCAACGAGGAACAGCTCAAGCAGGCGCTCAAGATCTATATTGTTGCGATCCTCCGTTTGAATGAATTAGAGCTTTAAGGTCTCGCGGTTTCCCAATCTAAGTTGCGGTGGAATAGTTCCTAGAAGGGGGTGCGGACAGAAAGTTGGACCGCGGGGCGGTCCGGACTGGAGGTTCGC
>CATYJU010000091.1 GCA_958407995.1 uncultured Collinsella sp. | reverse complement strand
CGGTTATCTAACAGAAAAAACCAAGTGAGTAGACTTTTTGCTGGAGGCCGAGCACGCCCCAAAACGCCACAGCGCTGACCTGGGGTTTTACTGGGCGTTTGCCACGATGTGCTCGGCAAATCCAAAAAAGTCTACTCACTTGCATCCGAGACGCACCAGATAGGCAAAAAACCCCGCGAATGGGATCCGGCTCCCTTCGCGGCGGCTATTCGCGCTGGTTTTGTGACGGCTTTGCCCGCTTGCTACTCGCTGTAGCGGGTGGCGATGGCGGCTTGTACCATGCCGGCGCTCATGAGGTACGTCACCAGGAAGTAGCCGCCGTAGGCCGCCAGGAAGATCGCACAGGTGAGGCCCACGGTGCCGCCGATGCTCATATTTCCGAAAATGCTCACCAGCTCGATGATCACCCTAAGTGCCACAAAGGAGTGCGCCAGGCCCACCACCAGCGGGAACAGGAAGAATACCGCTTGCTGCGCCATCACCGAATGGCGAATCTGGCGGTCGTCACAGCCGATCTGTGCCAGCACACGATAGCTGCGGCTGCCGTCGGCCACGTTGGAGAGTTGCTGGATCGACAGAATCGCCGCGCATGCAACGACCAATACAAAGCCGATGTAGATGGCTAGGTAGCTAATAAGACCGTCCATTTGCGCTGCTTGCGTGTACATCTCGGAGCGTGTGATGAAGGTTCCCCACGACCCCGGCTCCTTGCCGTCAACGAGCAGATTGTCGAGCACAGTGTATTTAATACTCTCGTCTGCCTCGGTCGTATCCATCCCCTGTTTGTAGTTAACGAGCAGGCTACTGGAATACGGCTGCAGATTAAGCTGGGACAACAGCTCGTCGGCAACGACGACGGTACCCGGATTACTGCCCATCGCCGAGTTGGCGATGGCCGCCGTATCTTCGTCCGACTTATCGGTTGCGGGCTTGAGCGTATGCCCGCCCAAGGTAAGGGCATGGCCGCCAGCCATATACTTGGTGTACAGGTCGACCAGCTCGCCGCCCATATCACACGTGAGCAGATACTGGTCGTGACCGATGTGCACCGGCTCCTCGCCCATCATCTGACGCAGTTTGTTGTACTGGCTCGCCGGCGTCACAAACAGACCCATCGTATCGGCATTGCTACCCCCGAACGCCTTGGGAAGCTTTTCGCCCATGGCCTTGCACATTTCACTTGGAGTCACCGAAGGATCCGAACCGCCAAGCGGGTAACTCAGATACGAATCGATCTGCACATGCTCACCGGCAACATCGGCAATATTGACCTTCTTGCCGGTCTCGTCGTTGTTGTCCGCCGACTTGCCCTTACGATCGCCGTGCCATGGATCGCCGTGCCATGCGGAGTACAAATCGACCGTACTATCGGCCAGCACCATGCGATCGGCTTCAGACGGATTGATGTACTCTTTGTAGTAGTCGAGCGTATCGGGCGTGTAATAGACATACGTCTGAGACACGTCTACAGGGTTATAGCGCTCCAGGTTTTCGTTCATCACGTTGGCAATCGACATACCGCACGTCACCGAGGTGATGGCCAAAAACAGGAGCATCGCGATGACGCCCATCGAAAAGCACACCGTGTTGACCTTGGCCGAAAGCTGGCGCACGGTAAACATGTTCAGACCGCGCCAATAGACACTGCGCAGGCTCTGCAGCAGCTTGATGAGCATGCCCGAGAGTCCCCAGAACAGGGCAAAGGTGCCCACGGTAACCATAGCGGTCGTAATACCAAACTGGTTCATGGCCTCTTGCAGCTTGCTGTCCGTCGCGGTTAGCGGGAACCCATCACGTAGCAGACGGTAATAGGCCACGCCCACCAGCACCGCGCCCACGGCAAAGATGGCAATCGCGATCCAGGGGTTGCGTGTCTTGATGCTCTCGTTGCGACGCTCGGCACCCATAAGCTCGATGAGTTTGGTACGACGCACGGCGCGGAGGTTCAGCAGTAGCGTGAGCACAAACATTACGAGCATGCAGACAAGGGTCAGATTGAACGCATGCATCGAGAAAAAGAAGTGGAAATTGGCGATCTGCGTCTTAAAGAGCGAGGCCGTAAAGAACGTCATGAGCTGGGAGAGTCCCACACCCAGCACAATGCCGGCGACAAAGGCCACCACCGAGACAATCACCGTCTCGAGCGCCATGATCGTGGCGACGCGCCCGCGCCCCATGCCGAGCACCTGGTACAGGCCAAACTCCTTTTTGCGGCGTTTCATGATGAAGTTATTGGCGTACACCATCAAAAAGGCCATGACACCGGCCAAAAAGTACGTCAGGTCGCCGAGCATGCTGCCCATAACCTGTGCCAAGCCCTCTTCATCGATTCCGGCGATGTCGACCTGCATCGAGATGGTGTTAAAGGCATAGAAGACCGTAACGCCCAGGGTGAGCGTCAAAAGGTAGACGAGGTAGTCGCGGCCGGCGCGGCGGACGTTGCCCCAAGCGAGTTTACAGAGCATCGGAGCCCTCACCGCCCATCATGGCAACGACCTCCATAATGCGGTCGAAGAACTCTCGGCGGTCGGTGTCGCCGCGGCGCAGCTCGGTGAAGATCTTGCCGTCGCGAATAAACAACACGCGGCTCGTGTAGCTGGCAGCAAAGCTGTCGTGCGTGACCATGAGCACGGTGGCGCGTAGGCGGCGGTTAAGGGCCTCCAGGCTCTCGAGCAGCAGACGGGCGCTCTTGGAATCGAGGGCGCCGGTGGGCTCGTCGGCCATGATCATGGTGGGGTCGGTGACGAGCGCGCGAGCCGCGGCAACGCGCTGCTGCTGACCGCCGGACATCTGGTAGGGATACTTGTCGAGCACCTGACTGATGGACAGGCGCGCTGCCACATCCTGCACGCGGGTCGAGATCTCTGCCGAGTTTGTGCGGGCGATGGTGAGCGGCAGGGCGATGTTCTCGCGTGCCGTGAGCGTATCGAGCAGGTTAGAGTCCTGGAAGATAAAGCCGAGCTCTTCGCGGCGGAACTGCGAAAGCTTAGCCTGCTTCATGCGTGTTACGTCCTGCCCGTTGATGCGGATCGTGCCACTTGTGGCGCTATCGATGGTCGACACGCAGTTGAGCAACGTCGACTTGCCCGAGCCCGAAGCACCCATGATGCCGACGAATTCGCCGCGGTTGACGGTAAAGCTGACATCGTTGAGCGCGCGGGTCACGTTGCCCAGCGCTCCATATACTTTTTCGAGATGCGCGACCTCCAGTACCGGGGTCGCCATGTGCGTGGTTTGCATACCGAGTCCTTTCTTGCAATTAGTCTACGGCATCTATAGTCGCAAGAAGACGAGTCGGCTACCATCGATATGGCTTACGCTTGCCTTACCGTTGTGTAAGGTACGGGTAGCTACCCTGCC
>CATYJU010000090.1 GCA_958407995.1 uncultured Collinsella sp. | reverse complement strand
GGGAGGGGACATGGTCGAGTTTACAAAGACGATTAAAGATCCGTTGGGATTACATGCCCGCCCGGTTGCGCTGCTCTATGACATCATTGCCAAGCATCGTTGCGACGTGTCAGTCAGTATCGGCGATCGCCACACGAATGGCCGCGATGTCATGGGACTCATGGCTCTCTACGGCGAGTGCGGCGAGGACATCATCTTCCGCGTTTCGGGCGTAGACGAGGCTTCCTGCGTTACGTCGATCAGAAATCTCTCACTCTAAGCATGATAGGGCGTGGTAAAGGATGGTCCTTTGCCGTGCCCTTTTGTTTCGTATAGGAAACTTTTTCGAAATCTGAATGGGGACCCTTTCCAAAAAGTTAACCACGTGTTAGTTTACTAAAGCGAACATAGGCGTGGTTAACTTTTACCGCGTCGATGTTGAGGATGAACTGACGTTAGGAGCCACTCATGTCTTGCGGACCGCAGATGCCGGCAATGCCGCTTTCGATGGTAAAAGCGGGCGAAACCGTGCGCGTGTCTCGTGTAAAGGGCAATGAGGATATGAAGCACCACCTCAAGGACCTCGGCTTTGTCGAGGGCAGCGAAATCCACGTGGTGAGCTCGAGTGGCGCCAATATTATCGTCACCGTGCTGGGCGCACGCTTTGGTATCGATTCCAAGGTTGCCATGCACATCATGACCGTCGGTTAGTCTGCAGCATTTCATAAAAACCGAAAGGGGGACAAGAGGATGAAGACGTTGGGTGACGTTAAGGTGGGCGAGAGCTCCACCATCGTCAAGCTTCACGGTGAGGGTGCGCTTCGCCGCCACCTTATGGACCTGGGGCTCATCAAGGGCACTTCGTTCAAGGTCGTGAAGGTTGCACCGCTCGGTGATCCGGTCGAGATCAACGTGCGCGGCTACGAGCTTTCCATCCGCAAGGAGGAGGCCGCCGTCGTCGAGGTCCAGTAAGGACTCGGGGCGCATATTTCTGCAGATAAAGTTAGGTTTTTCTAACTTAATGCAGCATCTTTGAAGTACATTATCCAGCCTGCGCGGAGAAAGCAGCGCAGGCACACAAGGAAGAAGGATTGAATGGCGGATTCTCAGATCCATGTCGCGTTGGCGGGTAACCCCAACTGCGGCAAGACCACGCTTTTCAACCTGATCACCGGCGCCAACGGCTACGTTGGCAACTGGCCCGGCGTCACGGTTGAGAAAAAGGAGGCCAAGCTCCTAAGCGACAAGAACGTTACCATCACGGACCTCCCTGGCATCTACTCGCTTTCCCCCTACAGCCCCGAGGAGCAATGCTCGCGCGATTACCTCATGAGCGGCGAGCCCGATGTTGTCGTCCAAGTCGTCGATGCCACCAACTTGGAGCGCAACCTGTACCTGGCACTTCAGGTCATCGAGACCGGCCTGCCCGTGGTCGTTGCCCTCAACATGGCCGACCTGGTCGAGAAGAACGGCGACAAGATCGACACCGACAAGCTTTCCAAGAAGCTCGGCTGCCCGGTTATGATGATCTCCGCTCTTAAGAACAAGGGCATCAAGGAGCTCTTCGAGCAGGTAAAGAAGTCTGCTGCTTCCAAGGGCCAGGTGCCGGAGCACAAGTTTGATTCCTCCATCGAGGACGTTCTGGACCACATCGAGAACAACCTGCCAGCCAGCGTTCCTGCTAACAAGCGTCGCTACTACGCCGTCAAACTGTTCGAGCGCGACGCGGACGCCTGCAAGCTCATCAACCTCACCAAGGAGAAGGCCGCTCGCGTGGAGCAGCTGGTCGCCCAGTGCGAGCAGGACTGCGACGATGACGCTGAGTCCATCATCACCGGTGAGCGCTACGGCGTGATCGCGCACATCATCGACGAGTGCCTCACCAAGGCCCCGGCCAAGATGAGCACCTCCGAGAAGATCGACCGCGTGGTTACCAACCGTATCCTGGGTCTGCCGATCTTCGTGGTCATCATGTTCTGCGTGTACTACATCGCCGTTTCCACCCTGGGCGGCACGGTGACCGACTTCACCAACGACCAGCTCTTCGGTACCGACGGCTGGTATGTGCTCGGTCAGGGCCGCGATGCATACGATGAGGCTGTCGAGGCCGCGGGTGACGACGCCGACTCGGTCGACCCTGCGCAGTATGGCCCGTATGTTCCGGGTATTACCACCATGGTCCACGACGCACTTGTGGCGGGTGGCACCGAGGACGGTGGCCTGGTCGATTCGCTGGTCTGTGACGGTATCGTCGGCGGCCTGGGCGCCATCTTCGGCTTTGTGCCGCAGATGTTCCTGCTCTTTGTGATGCTGTCCTTCCTGGAGGACTGTGGCTATATGGCCCGCGTCGCCTTCATCATGGACCGCGTGTTCCGCCGCTTCGGCCTGTCCGGTAAGTCCTTCATTCCTATGCTCGTGTCCTCGGGCTGCGGCGTTCCCGGCGTCATGGCCACCAAGACCATCGAGAACGAGAAGGACCGCCGTATGACGGTCATGACTACCACGTTCATTCCCTGTGGCGCTAAGCTGCCGATCATTGCCCTGCTCATGGGTTCCATTATCGGCGATTCTTCCACCACCGCCGCGTGGATCAGCCCGCTCTTCTACTTCCTGGGCGTCTTTGCCGTCATCGCCTCGGGCCTCATGCTCAAGAAGACCAAGCTCTTCGCCGGCCGCCCGACGCCGTTCGTTATGGAGCTTCCTGCCTACCACTTCCCGGCGATCCGCTCTTGGGTGCTGCACGTGTGGGAGCGCTGCTGGGCCTTTATCAAGAAGGCCGGCACGGTCATCTTCGCGTCCACTGTCGTGGTGTGGTTCCTCTCCAACTTTGGTAGCTACAACGGCACGTTTGGCTTCCTGCCTGCTATGGAGGGCATCCCCGAGGAGTTCATGGACTACTCCGTGCTTGCCATGCTGGGCAACCTGGTCGCCTGGATCTTCGCCCCGCTCGGCTTTAGCACCTGGCAGGCCACCGCGCTGACTGTCTCTGGCCTTGTCGCCAAGGAGAACGTCGTCGCCACCGCCGGTTCGCTGCTCTCCGTTGCCGACGCCGGCGAGACCGACCCGAGCCTGTGGACCGCGTTCGCCGGCATGTTCCCGACTATGGGCGCTTGCGTTGCCTTTGGTGCGTTCAACCTGCTGTGCGCACCGTGCTTTGCCGCCATTGGCACCATCCGCAACCAGATGGACTCCGGCAAGTGGACCGCGATTGCCATCGGCTACGAGTGCGCCTTTGCTTGGGTGATCGCCCTGTTCATCAACCAGTTCTACAACCTGCTTGTCCTTGGCCAGTTTGGTATTTGGACGGTTGTGGCCATTGTGCTGCTGGTCGCGATGCTCTTCCAGATTTTCCGTCCCATGCCCAAGCATGCATGGACCGATGAGGACGAGACCAACACTGCTTCCGCCGCAGTTTCCGCTTAAGTCCGAATAAGGATTAACCCCTTTCCACGAGCCCGGGTGTCCCAGCGACACTCGGGCTTTT
>CATYJU010000089.1 GCA_958407995.1 uncultured Collinsella sp. | reverse complement strand
AAGCCCTGGGGCCTCCGATGAGAGCAGTTCCAGCCGAGGCTATTCGTCGCCGAAGCTGATGCCCAACGCCTTGGCCTCGCGCACCAGGTCGCTCTGGGGGTCGACAAACTTGAGCTTGCCGGCGACCTCCTCGAGCGGCATGTGGCACATCTTGCCGTCACGCAGGGCAATCATGTAGCCAAACTCGTCGCGCAGGCAGCCAAGCGCGGCCTCGACGCCGCACTGGGTCGCAAAGATGCGATCCTGGGCATCGGGCTGGCCGCCGCGCTGCGTGTGGCCG
The DNA here is from genome assembly GCA_958407995.1 of uncultured Collinsella sp. GTDB lineage: Bacteria > Actinomycetota > Coriobacteriia > Coriobacteriales > Coriobacteriaceae > Collinsella. Next base: position 3,524 of record CATYJU010000089.1, on the reverse strand, counting down.
GGGATGGCGACGCGGGTCTCGCGACCGGTCTTGGCCTCAATCTCCTTGGCGATGTCGTAGACGATCGACGGGCTCGTGCGCTCGGCAAGCTTCTTCTTGTATTCCTTCTTGGACAGCGCCGCGTCCTCCTTGGAGATAGCGCCCTCGGCGACGGCCACGATGGTAAAGCGGCTGCCGGTCTCCATGCGATGCTCGATGGTCTTGATGACGTTGTCCATGTCGTAGGGGATCTCGGGAATCAGGATGACGTCCGCACCGCCCGCGACGCCGGCATACAGCGGAATCCAGCCAACCTTGTGTCCCATGATCTCGATGACAAACACGCGGCCGTGACTCGAGGCAGTGGTGTGGATGTCGTCGATGCACTTGGTGGCGACGTCGATGGCGCTCGTAAAGCCAAACGTCAACTCGGTGCCCCAGGTGTCGTTATCGATGGTCTTAGGCAGGGCGATAACGTTGAGGCCCTCTTCGCGCAGACGGTTGGCGGTCTTGGTGGAGCCGTTGCCGCCCAGCATAAACAGGCAGTCGAGCTGTAGCTTATGATAGGTGTGGACCATTGCCGGCACCTTTTCGACGCCGTCGGCCTCGGGAATATCCAGGCGCTTGAACGGCGTACGGCTTGTGCCCAGAATAGTGCCGCCACGGGTAAGGATGCCGCTAAAATCGGCGGGCGTCATGACGCGGAACCGGCTGTAGATAAGGCCCTGGTAGCCGTCCTCAAAACCATAGATCTCGATAGGCTCTTCGCTATTGGTCATGAGCGTTTTGACGATGCCGCGCATGGTGGCGTTGAGCGCCTGGCAGTCGCCGCCACTGGTAAGAAGACCGATCCTGAGCATGATGAATCCTTCCGGGCAAGTTATAACATGCGCATAAGTTTACCCCCGTACACTGTTGATACGGGGGTAAAACGTGTTAGCTCAAGCGTATAGAAATGTAAACAACGTCAGGCGAGCGTAAGGTCGACGGGCCTGGCTCCTTACAGCGCAAAGGCGTCGATGTCGCCCCAGTGGCGGCGCAGCGTGATGGCGGCAGCGGGCTCGGTGTTGTCGAAGACGACCGACCACTGCGTGTTGCTGGTGATGTCTTCCGGATTGGGCTCTTGCGCCGCAGCGCGTAGGGCCTTCCAAGCGACTGCCTCGTCTTGGGCACCGACATGGGCGTCAAGGACATCGGCGATTGCGACGGCGCGCTCCTTACCATGGCCCAGCTCGCCATTCTTTTGGTTGGGCAGCACTTCGTCGCCATAGCAGGCGTAGAAGTTCGTAACCTGGCGTACGGGCGTCGCCTTGCATGCACGGTCGGGATCGCGCGGATCCCACTCCACCACCCGCGCGTCACCGGCGGCGTCGTTGATAAAGAAGTGGTAATCGCGTCCTGCCATGGCGTGCATGTCGTAGGCGGAAAGCAGGTCGACAGCCTCCTGCGTGGTGGCCGCGCGGTCGAGCACCAGACGGATGGCGAGCGAGGTATTGATGACGGGGCGTTGCGTGTCCTGGTCACAGGGCTTGGAATCCAGGGTGAGTACGGCAACGGACACGCCGCATTCGTTAACACCGTCGAGCTGGGCAAACGGGCCCATGAGTGCGGCGACGCGTCCGGCGACGGAGTCAAGCGGAGTGTTATCGCCCAGGTTGTTGAGGGCGGCAAATCCGATGGAGGCATAGCCGCCGCGTGGGTGATTGCGCACCAGCAGCGCCGAGGTGTCGTCCTTAAAGTCGTAATTGCGACCGGTGCGCACGCGGCGTTCGGCATCTACAGCGACAAAAGCGCTGCAGGCAAACTGGGGCGCCTGGACATGTGCCGGCACACCGGGCAGCACCTGCGCCACCACGGCATCGATGTAGGCCTGGTCGTCGCGTACGCCGGCGGCGATGATGCGATCAAGATCGTAGTCGTAGGCGATGTCGATTGCGTACAGGTCATAGCCATCCGCGTAGCCGGTCAAGCGTTTGAGCGACGCGGCGGACTTGATTTGCTTGTGATAAACGATACCGGTGACAGCGGCAAGGCCGACGGCGGCTCCCGCGACACCGTAGGCGATGGCAATGTTACGTGGCTTCATGACGACTCCTCTCGTCCTGTTAGCGTAATTGTCGCAAAAGGAGTGCGGGCATGATGACTCAACTTGGTGAGCGGCGCGGAATTAAGCACGGAATGAAGAGTGCGGCGCTGGCGCGGCGGGGTATGCTGGAAGGGACCATCAACCCAGCGAAAGGGGAGAGCATGACGGATCAGGAAACGCCCGAGCGCACGCACGTGACGGCCGACGATATCGAGGCCGCCAACGACCTTATCGACTTTATCGAGGCATGCCCCAGCATGTTCCATACGGCGGCGACCATTATGGCCGAGCTCGACGAGGCGGGCTTTACCTACCTGCCCGAGAATGCAGCGTGGGATATCGAGCCGGGCGGGCGTTATTACACGCAGCGCAATACCTCGAGCGTCATCGCTTTTAAGGTGGGCGAAGACCTGGCCGCTACGTGGGGCGAGGACGGCGTTGCCGGTGACTATCATTTTCAGCTCACGGCGTCGCACAGCGATTCGCCGACGTTTAAGGTCAAGGCCGTGCCCGAGCTCGATGGCGCAGGCGAGACGTTGCGCCTGAACACCGAGGCTTACGGCGGCATGATCGACTACACCTGGTTCGATCGCCCGCTGGCGCTCGCGGGCCGCGTGCTGGTGCGCGAGGGTGACCGCATTGAGAGCCGCTTGCTCGCTACCGAGCGCGAAGTTGCCATCATTCCGAGCCTTGCCATCCATATGAACCGTGGCGTCAACGAGGGCTTTGCTCCCAACCGAGCCGTTGACCTGTGCCCGCTCATCAGCGCTGGTGACCTTAAGCAGGGCGACTTTGACGCCCTGATCGCCGACGAGCTGGACGTTGAGCCCGAGCAGATTTTGGGCCGCGATCTGTTCCTGGTCAATCGTCAGGATGCGCGCATTTGGGGCTGGGCCGACGAGTTTATCTCGACGCCCAAGCTCGACGACCTGGCCTGCGCCTACACCTCGCTGCAGGCATTTTTGGGTGCCGAGAACGCGCACGACGTGTCGGTCTTTTGCTGCTTTGATAATGAGGAGGTTGGCTCCGAGACCAAGCAGGGCGCCATGTCGACGTTCTTGGCCGACGCGCTGCGCCGCATTAACGGCTCGCTGGGCTTTGACGACGAGTCGTACCATCGCGCCCTTGCCGCATCGATGCTTGTGAGCTGCGATAACGCGCATGCCGTGCACCCCAACCACGCCGAGAAGTGCGACGCCCGCAACCAGGTCGTACTCAACGGCGGCATCGTCATCAAGGAAGCCGCCAACCAGCACTACTGCACCGATGCCTTTAGCCGCGCGGTGTTCCAAGCCATCTGCGATGACGCCGACGTGCCTACGCAGGCCTTCGCCAACAAGAGCGATATGGCCGGCGGCTCCACGCTCGGCAATCTGTCTAATATGCAGGCGAGCATGCATGCCGTGGACGTGGGCCTGCCGCAGCTTGCCATGCACTCGAGCTACGAGACCGGCGGCGT
>CATYJU010000088.1 GCA_958407995.1 uncultured Collinsella sp. | reverse complement strand
AACAGCATGCGGCGCCGTGATGTCATCAGCAGACAAGGAGGACGCCACCATGATGAAAAAGACCCTATCAATCCTTTCCCTTTGCATCGCCCTCTTTGCCGCGCTCGCCCTTGTGGGCTGCGGCGGGAGCGCATCGGGCGGCGGCAGCGCCCCCAAGAGCGAGAGCAAGGAAAAGGCCCCCGTCGCCAAGAAGACCGACTACATCTGGTTTAAGGTCGAGATGCCCGAGGGCGTCGGCGTAAGCGACTCTGCCGGCAAGAATGCCGACAGGGTCCAGCTCACCTTCCCCGAAGACGAGAACGCCTCGGCCGATCGCTTTATCCCCGTTTGGAAAAAAGCGCTGACGGCCGAGGAATCCCACGCCGACCAGGCGGAAAAGAAGGGGGATACGTTCCAGTGGAAGGATGGCGGGTCCGTCGAGTATAACGGCAGGACGTGGCTCGTCGGAACATACGAGGACAACAGCGGCATCTCAACCATGCTTTTTACCGATGTTGAGCCGGGAAGCGTCTACGTCCTCATCTCGAACTTCGACCAGCACAAGAAAGAAGCCGAGGCACTCCTCAACTCCATCGAGTTCCCCGATGACATGGAAGAGGCAGTTTCCGAGGCACGCGAAGTCGAGATTTCGAGCATCGAGATCAGGTAACGGGACACCCGCACGCGCCTACGCGCACCCGCGCACATGCGCCCCATTAAAACAACGGGCGCCCAACCCGGGGAGGGCCGACAGCACCAGCCCTCCCCTCTTTTGCGCCCGAACATATTGCCACTTAACGGCGCAAATCCGGCCCTCAGAATGGGACACATGGCCCACCCTAGCGAGCCGTCCACGCGTACAGTAAAGACAGGTAATCCATGGGCGGTTACAGATCGAGGAGGACACGACCATGAAAAAGAAGGCCTTTGCGATTCTCACCCTCTGCATCAGTCTCTTTGCCGCGGTTGCCTTGGTGGGCTGCGGTGGCAGCGGCGACGCTACCGGAAGTGGCGGTGGCGGCGGGGCAGAAAAGCCAGCCGTGGATATGAGGACCGACTTCATTTGTTTTAGGTCGAGGTTCCCGAGGGCGTCGAGATTACCGACGTTGCCGGCGACACCGCCGACAGGGCCCAGTTTAAGTTCACCGAGAGCGAGCACGCCAGCGATCGCTTCATCCCCGTCTTCGACTCTGACAAGAACGCCGACGAGCTGTTCGACTACGAGGCAAAGTGGAATGCCAGCTTTGAGTGGACCGAGAATGACCCCGTCAAATACAACGGCAAGACCTGGCGCAACGCTTCCTACACGCACTCGGGCGGCGTGACGACCGAGTACTTCACCGACGTTGACGGCGGCAGCGTGTACGTGCGCATCGACAACGTCGAGGAACACAAGGATGCCGTCGAGACCATGATGAAGTCCCTGGAATTTGCCGACGACATTGCCGAGGCCAAGACCGAGGCCATGGACGTCAAGCTCGACGATATCGAGATCAAGCGTTAAGCGACTGACGAGCGCAGCGGGAAACACGGGCGCAGCGCAAACAAGCGACGGTACCCCAGCGCTTCGTACCCAGGGAGGGCCGGTAAACCGACCCTCCCTTTCTTATGCCGGTAGCCAACGAACGCGAGGATGCCGGACGCCGGAACCGCTCCAAATGTAGCAACAGTACGAAAACGACAAACACCCCAACACGTCCGCCCGCCGATTTATTGCGCCGCGCAGACAATTAAACCAGCATCTTTAAACATCTGAGCAGTATAGTGACCAAAACTATCGCATAACCGCACTCTGCGAACGGAGGAGTTATGACCGAACACCACGCCATCAGCCGCCGAGCGTTTACGCTGGGCCTTGGACTCGCCGCGTTGTCGCCATTTGTAAGCCTGCCCGAAACCGCGGGATTGGGCCTTCCCGTGCGCGCGGCATTTGCAGACGACGCTGCCACAGCGTCAGTCAGCCTCGACAATTTCGTCATTCGCCTTCGCCCCGCGGGCTATTTTCGCACCGCGAGCGTCAACCAAGACGGCAACGTTCGCGGCAACGTCTGCCATCTGTTTAATGACGGCACGTCCAGCAAGCTCATCCTTGAGAACGTAACGACCAAGAATGACGATACAAACTGGTATGCTATCCGCACCTTGCTCAATTTCGAAGAGCATAAAAAGACGGGCTACAGCATTTGGTCGGTCGATGGCGACTCGGACAAAGACGGAAAGGTCATCCACGTATGGGGCGGCGAGTATGACAACAAGCCCAGCCGCGCTTTTGCGTTCGAGCGTCAATCAAACGGAACCTATATCATCCGAGACCGCACGGTCGAGAAAGAAACCGAGAAAAAAGACATTAAGTACCTGGCAATAGAATCGAACGGCAAAGACCAGGACAACAATAAGATCTGCCATAAGAGTGAGAGCATTCCGTGGGAGCTCGAACTTATCGGTTACGACATGAAAAAGAACGATGCCACGGTTAGCAGCATCGACTGGATCACGTATAGCAGCTACGTCGATGGGCCATGTTGGATGAGCCACGTCGACGACGACAAGTACCTCGACGAACTGAGCATCCCGGGTACGCACGATTCGGGCACCTGCAGCGTGGACAACGACACTGAGCCCCAATCCTCGCAAGTAAAATGCCAGCAGGATTACATTCCCACGCAGTTGCTCGAGGGAATCCGCTATTTTGATATCCGGCTCGGAAAGGGCGATGACCCCGGCATCGACCACGGAATTTTCTATCTGCTTAAAAAAGACGGGCACTTTTTGCATCTTTCCGATGTCATCAGGTACTTCAAAAAGTTTTTGAACGAAAACCCGTCAGAAGCGCTTATCATGCTCGCATCGCGCGGCAACGATGAGGCTACCGACGAAAGCATAACGACGGCCTTCGCCAAGGTTATGGCCGATAACCCCAACCTGTTCTACACATCGGGCCACGTCCCCACGCTGGGCGAGGTGCGCGGAAAGATTGTCCTGCTGCGTCGATTTGGGCTCGCCGGCAACAGCGTAAGCGGCCACACGTGGGGCCTCGACCTCACCCAATGGGATGACAAAATCAAGGCGCATTCCGGGCAGTCGATGTGTCTCGTCCAAGACGCGCGGGGATTTGAAGCCATAGGGGAAACGGGCAATGAAGAGCCCTATTGCACCAAGGTATATGCCCAGGACAAGTACAAACTCACGGGAACCGACAAGCTCAGTTGGGTCGATAATGCGCTGAAGGAAACGACCGGGCGCACGCGCAACAAGGTGGACGTCGTGGACGATGCCGGGGCCACGGTGCAAGTCCAGGAGCGTTGCTGGTCTATCAACTACACCAGCTGCACGGGCTTGTCGCATGGAGGCAATCCTTTTACCTCGGCACGAGTAGTCAATGAGCATCTGTATAAGAGCCCGTACATCAACCCCAGCGGCAACGAGAAAACAAAGTCAGATTACCTCAAGCACATTGGCATCATCGCATCCGACTTTGTTGATGCGGCGCTGGCCCGGAGCATCTACCAGCGCAATTACGATACGCAGCACAAGCAGACAGCTTCGTGCTACCTCCCAGCCCGCATGCACATGACATATGGCAACTCGCTGAGCGACGCCTCGCTCCAGGACGGCAAGACCGTTGGCGAGGGTCATTTCCGCCTTGTCGACAGCAGCAACGTACTCAACGTGGCGGCTTCGGGCCATGCGTTTGCCATCGAATATGTGGATGTCGACGCCCTGGGCAACGAGACCGTTACGGGGCTGCAGGGCTCTGTGCCCATCGATATCGATCCACGCGCGCTGACGCCCCATTTTGAGGGACTCGAAGGCCTTAAGGCCGGCGAAGACGTGCGCGCCAAGATTGCGGCATCACTCGAGGGCAAGCTCGAAACCGATGCCTGCACGGCCCAGCTCGAGTTTGTGCACGACGCGAACGGCGCTCCGGGAACGGCGATGGCCGAGGGCGA
>CATYJU010000087.1 GCA_958407995.1 uncultured Collinsella sp. | reverse complement strand
CCAAATGGGGGAGAAATAGGCCGCACGCCGGCGCAGGGACCGGCGCTAAAAGAAAAGCGCGGGGCCGCATGGCGACTCCGCGCTTTATTGTTCAGCTTTTGCAGCCTTGCCCTTACGCTACGAAGAAGTAGACGAGGAAGGCAAGGGCCGCGATCCACCCGTCCCGTGCGAAAAAGTGTTTACGAGCGCTTGCGGCTCACCACGGCGCCCGCGGCGATGGCGGCTGTTCCCGCAAGGGCGGCTGCCACGATGGCTGCGCTCGAGGCGTCGCCGGTTGCTGCGAGTTTGCCGGCGATCTTTGCTCCCGTGGCTGCAACTGCAACGGTCTTGGTCGTCTTCGTGCCCTCGGACTTGGAACCCTCGGGCTTGGTCTCGCCTGGCTTCTCCTCGGGTTTGATCTCCTCGGGAGGCGCGATGACCGTGCTCTTGGCGACAGCTTCGTTATAGGGGGAGTCGATCACAGCGTCGCCCGTGCCGATGGTTTGACCCACCACGTAGAAGATGCCGTCATCGAGTTCTTCCTTGTTGCGATAGCCAATGATCTTGCCGCCTGTGGGCGTCTGTATGGGAGCGCCTTCGATCTCGATGGTGCCGATTGTCTCGCCGTCCGCGCTCACGGCAAGGGCGAAGATTGCCGCCGTGTCTCCCTCAGCTGTGACCTTACTGCGGACAATCGAGATGGTCGCGGGCGTGATGCCCTCCTTGGTCCGGGCAAAGATGCCGATGTTCATGCCCCTATGCTCGGGAATGACCGCGCCACTTTGGTCGTTGCTGTAGTGATCGGGGCCGTCGCTACCGGACTCGACATAGCGGGCTATAGCCTTGACAACGGAGTCACTAATGTAGATGTGACCACCAGCTTCGTTGGGGTAGTAGTTTCTGGTGAAGATTGCGGTCGAGAACTGGCCTTCTGCGAACGCATCCACGATCGAGCCGTTCTTGATGACGATGTCGTCCTCGTCGGTGAAGAGGGCGCTGGCTTCATCGTTCCCTGCACTTGCACGGACCGTTACGGTTGCGCCATCGAACGTGATGCCCTTGTAGACATAGATGCCATACCCAACGCCACTTGCGTTGAGGGAAGCGTTCGTGACCGTGAGGCTGTTTTTACCGTCGATGGTGGCGTCTTCCTCGGAGCTTGCCTTGACCTGGCTGCCACCCGAGATCTCGATGTTGCCGTCGGCCCAAATCGCATTGTCTTTGATAGAGCTTGCCTCTACCTTGCCGCCGCCCTTTATGATGAGGTTCTCGTTAGCATCGATACCCTGATCCTCGGTGGCCTTGGCGGTGACGGTTCCGCTGTTGTCGATCGTGATGTTGCCGTCGGCCCTGATGCCATCCGAATCGCCCGTGGCGTTAACGTTTCCCGAGCCCTTGATGGTGACATCGCCCCCGGCATCGATGGCATCGTGCTCGGTGCTCGTGGCGTTGACAGTGCCAGCGCCGTCGATGTTGATGCTGCCGACGGAAGTGATGGCGTCACGAGAAGATGTCACGTTGAGCGTGCTGGACGCGTCGCCCTGAATATTAAGCTCGGCGTTCTCGTTCGCGCCATCCTTAACCTTGATGCCGCGGCCGTCGCCGTTAGTGACGATGTTGTCGCCCTCGTAGCTCACGTTGAGCTTGCCCGCTGCCTCGATCGCGCCGCCGTTATAGCCGTTGAGCTTCATGTCATCGGCGCCGTCCCAGCTCCAGGTGCCGGCGGCGTCTCCCGCGGGCCCCGCGGCCGCTTCGTGGCGGACGCCGCCGACGTCCACCCACTCGGCCGCGAGCGAGACGCTCGGCATGAGCAGCGAGCTCACCGTGAGCGCGCAGGCCAGGCCGCAGACGATGCGGCGCGTCACGCGGCGCCAGCTGCCGTGTGCGAGCAGCGTGCGACGGCACACGTCGGGCTCGACAAAATGGGCTCCAGAGGTTTTGTCATTGCGCTTGGGGGTCGTGAACAAGGCGGCCATGGTTACTCCCATCCTCATAGGGCCTATGCGATTAAGCCCAGCATATCTGCAGGATGTAGCCGGCGGTAGTGCCGTTTGGAGGGCAAAATGTCCAAAACTTGGGAAGCAAAACATCGCGCGTCTGTGCGTTGCCTGGCTTTAAAAGAAAAGCGCGGAGCCGCTCGATGCGACTCCGCGCTTTGGTGTTCTGTTTTAGCAGACTATGCCGTTACGCTACGAAGAAGTAGACGAGGAAGGCGAGAGCTGCGATCCACATGAGCGGCTTGATCTTGGAGGCCTCGCCCTTAAAGAGCGCGACGATCACGTAGGCGATAAAGCCTAGGCCAATGCCGGCAGAGATGGAGTAGGTGAAGGGCACGCCGGCGACAATCATGAACGCCGGGAAACCCTGCGACACGTCGGACCAGTCGATCTCGGAGGCCTCGCTCATCATGAGGTAGCCGACGTAGACCAGAGCACCGCAGGTGGCGGCGCTGGAAACGATGGTGACGATGGGGGAGAAGAACGCGGCGAGAATGAACAGCACGCCGGTGGTGACGGAGGTGAGGCCCGTGCGGCCACCGTCGGCGGCGCCGGAAGTGGACTCGACGAAGGTGGTGATGGAGGAGACACCCATGAAACCGCCCACAGCAGCGGCGGCGGAGTCGACGATCAGGATCTCCTTGATATTCTCGACGTTGCCGTCGTCGGTGAGGAACTCGCCCTGCTTGGCCACGGCCATCGCGGTGCCCATGGTGTCGAAGAAGTCACTCATGAGCAGCGAGAACGAGATGACGAGGAGCGCGGGGTCGGTAAGGACCTTGACGATGGCGGGCACGCCGCCGGCGTCGGCGATGGGGCCACCGATGCTCGAGAAGTCGAGCGGGGCGATGATACCGGTCGGAGCATGGGTCACACCTAGGGGGATACCGGCGATGACGGCGACGACGATGCCGATGAGCAGCGAGCCGGGGACGTTGCGGCAGGCGAGGGCGACTGTCACCAGGATGGAGATGATGCCGACGATGAAGGTGGGGGAGGTGATGTCGCCCAGACCGACGAGTGTACCGGCGCCAGCGGTGATAATGCCGGCATCGCACAGGCCAATCATGGCGATGAACAGGCCCAGACCCACCGAGATGGCGTGACGCAGGACAACCGGGATGGCGTCCATGATGGCCTCGCGCAGGCCACAAAGCACGAGCAGCAAGATGACGATACCCTCGAGGAAGATGACGCTCATGGCCACGTGCCAGTCACCGCCGCAGGCGGTGGTGGTGATTCCAGCGATCATCGCGTTGACGCCTAAGCCCGACGCGCAGGCGAGCGGGCGGTTGGCGAAGATGCCCATGCAGATGGTCATGATGCCGGCGCCCAGGCAGGTGGCGCAGGCGAGCGCTCCCGCATCGATGCCAGCGCCCGAGAGCACCGCGGGGTTGACGGCGATGATGTAGGCCATCGCCAGGAATGTTGTCAGTCCAGCGCGGAGTTCGGTCCCGATTGTGGACTTGCGCTCGCTGACGTGAAATAGTTCGTCCATGCATACCCTTTCCTTGCTCGGCCCCGAGTTTAGGCCGATTGACACGAACTCAACTACTATATCGCCTTTGTGAAGTTGGTGTTCCTCACATGTTGATGTTCGGCGGTTTGTAACGGACGGGCGGTATCTTTCGCATGAAATTGTGTAGGTACCGTATACTTAAGCGGTTACAACGACCCCTATGGAGGAACGTATGATTAAAGAGCTCTGCCGCGACGAGGCTATCCTGTCTCAGCGTTGCGAGGTTGCGACTGTCGAGGACGAATCGGTCGCTCAGGATCTGATTGATACCATCAAGTCGCTCGATGATGCCGGCTGCTTGGCCGCCAATCAGATTGGCGTTACCAAGAAGGTCTGCGTCTACCTGGACGATGCCGGCGAGCCCCACGTGCTCTACAACCCCCGTCTGGTGTTTGGCCTGGGCGCCAGCAAGATGGAGGAGAGCTGCCTGACGCACGA
>CATYJU010000086.1 GCA_958407995.1 uncultured Collinsella sp. | reverse complement strand
GAGCACAACCTTGCCAAGGTTGGGGTCGCGGGTTCGAGCCCCGTTGTCCGCTCCAAACGCAACAGCCCGACTACTACGGTAGCCGGGCTTTTTTTGTACCTATCTCCTAGGCTCGAACCCGAGAGGGGGCGAGCGTTTTGGGTCGTGGCTGTGGCGTTGTTTGCCGCGAATGTCCGCTTTGGGCGTATCATCGTGGGCATCTCGCATAACCTCGTTGCAAGGGAGATACGCCCCATGGCTACAGAAAAGTCTTCTTCGCGCTCATGGATGTCCGATGCCGCGATCTATCAGATCTACCCGCGCTCGTTTAAGGATTCGACTGGTTCGGGTCTGGGCGATATCGCGGGCATTACCCAGCAGATGGACTATCTTGAGCGGCTGGGTATCGAGGCCATCTGGCTGAGCCCGTTTTACCCTTCGCCTCTTGTCGATGGCGGCTATGATGTGGCGGACTACTGCGATGTCGACCCACGTCTCGGCTCGCTTGACGACTTCGATGACATGATCGCTGCGGCTCACGCGCGCGGCATCAAGGTCATCGTCGACATCGTGCCCAACCATTCATCCAACCAGCACCCCTGGTTCAAAGCCGCTCTTGCCGCCGGCCCCGGATCGCCCGAACGCGCCCGTTATATCTTCCGCGATGGTCGCGGCGAGCATGGCGAGCTGCCTCCCACCAATTGGAATGCCAACTTTGGCGGCCCCGCATGGACGCGTGTTGCGGACGGTCAGTGGTATCTGCACATGTTTACGCCCGAGCAGCCGGACTTTGACTGGTCATGCCCTGAGGTTCACGCGCTCTTTTGCGACGTCCTGGCGTTTTGGAGCGATCGAGGCGTCGACGGCTTTCGCATTGATGTGGCGCAGGGTCTCGCCAAGGATCTCGACCGCGATGACCTCGACCGGTGGCATCTCGCCGAGGGCGATGACATGGTTGACGACGGCACCCATCCGCTGTGGGACCGCAATGAGGTCCACGAGATCTATCGCGAGTGGCGCCGCGTGTTCGACCGCTATAATCCGCCGCGCAGTGCCGTTGCCGAGGCGTGGGTGCTGCCCGAGCGCCAGTATCTCTACGCGCGTCCCAGCGAGCTTGGCCAGACATTCAACTTTGAGTTTGCCAAGGCCACTTGGACCTATGATGACATGCACACTGCAATCGAGAAGGGCTTGAAGGCAGCCGTCGAATCCGATTCCGCCTCGACCTGGGTACTCTCCAACCACGACGTGCCGCGCGTGGCGACACGCTATGCCCTGCCGCAAATCAAGGCGACGCGCTACCATCAGATTGCGCTCGACTGGCTCTTACGCGACGGGTCGTCTTATGACGAGGACCGTGAACTCGGCGAGCGCCGCGCGCGGGCGGCCCTTTTGCTTGAACTGGCGCTTCCGGGCTCGGCATACGTGTATCAGGGTGAGGAGCTCGGCCTTTTTGAGGTGGCTGATATCCCGTGGGCTGCACTCGAAGACCCTACTGCGACCAATACGCACGGACCGAAGCGTGAGAAGGGGCGCGACGGCTGTCGTGTGCCCCTGCCGTGGGTGGCGGCGGACGATCCCGCGCATGGCGGATCGTTTGGGTTTTCGCCGGCAGACGCCGATGCGGCGCCCCATCTGCCGCAGCCTGCATGGTTTTCCGATTATGCTGCCGATAGGGAAGAAGTGGACCCGACATCGATGCTTGCGCTCTATCGTGACGCCCTCTGGCTGCGGCGCAAGCTGCGCGGGTGCGCCAACGATCTTGCGTGGCTCGATCTTGACGGGCGCACCGGTCTTGCGGATGGTGCCGAGGGCGCTGAGGGCGGCGTCATCGCCTATCGCCGCGATAACGGCTGGGCGTGTGTGACGAACTTCGGTGCAGCACCCGTGGAGCTGCCGGCGGGCAGGGTCCTGCTCACCTCATCACCGCTTGCAGACGGCAGGCTCGCGCAGGACAGCTCTGCCTGGATCATGCTCGGTGAGATGTAGGGGTCTCTTGCGGCGAGATTGCGTTTGCCCGCGCCTTCCGTGGTGGCTGATGTCTTCGCGAGGTTCGCGAGGGCGTTGCAAAACTTTTTAAAAAAAGTTCTTGCATAGGATGCGGGCATCACGTAAGATTAATCCTCGTAAGCGGACATGGCTCAGTTGGTAGAGCACAACCTTGCCAAGGTTGGGGTCGCGGGTTCGAGCCCCGTTGTCCGCTCCATTTGGGCGTTTAGCTCAGGGGGAGAGCGCTTCCCTGACACGGAAGAGGTCAGAAGTTCAAATCTTCTAACGCCCACCAAATGTTCGCAGCTCAGAGGCTATGTCCTCTGGGCTGTTTTGTTTTGCTACCAAGCACGCCGTCAAATATGCCACCAAATATTGATCCAAGGTCCCCGTAGAGGTGCCGGCAGATTGCATACGTTCTGGCCGACCGTGACCGCAACATGTTGGTCAAGCATAATCTTTTGGATTCTTTTGGCGTGAGCGGCTTGGTTTTGGTAGGATTTGTCAGCGGCTTGACTAAGGGGGTTTTATAACTGCCATGCAGGTAGCCGTGTTGGTAACGTTTTACCGACTTGTCAAATGCCCCTCATTTTTAATGCGTCTGCAAAATGACTAATTGCTTTGACCTGCTGAAACACTATATGTTGTGTTTGACCTAAAAAAAGAATACAGGATATAGATGCCTCTTTGTCGTATGATAGATGGCGGACAGAGAACGAAGACCTTATTCGCCCCATTTGGACACGCCTTTGAGCCGCTTGATCGGCCGCGAGGATTGTCCGCATGAGGGCCTATGGTTTATCGAGAACACAGATTGCGCGACGGCGCCGCAAGACAGGGGCAAGCTCTGCCGGGCATCGTTTGGCTCTGAAGCGCAATGAGACTACGAGGCGAAAGAGGCAAGAGGATGAAGATCATCAAGCGCAGCGGCACCGAGGTTGTCTTTGACATCGATAAGATCGTCAATGCCATCCGCGCCGCAAACTTGGAGGTCGAGGAGAGCTCTCGTCTAACCGACCGTCAGGTGGTTTATGCGGCACAAAACGTTGCCGAGGCATGTGAGAATGCCGGACACACCGTTTCGGTCGAGGAGATCCAGGATTTGGTCGAGGACGAGATCATGCGTCTCGACTGCTACGAGGTTGCCCGCCACTACATCATCTATCGTTATGTTCAGAGCCTGAAGCGCCAGAAGAACACGACCGATGACAAGATCCTGTCGTTGATTGAGTGCAATAACGAAGAGGTCAAGCAGGAGAACTCCAACAAGAACCCGACCGTCAACTCCGTTCAGCGCGACTACATGGCCGGCGAGATCTCCAAGGACCTGACTCAGCGCGTGCTGCTGCCCCAGGAGATCGTGGATGCCCATAATGAGGGCCTGATCCACTTCCACGATTCGGATTACTTTGCCCAGCACATGCACAACTGCGATCTGGTGAACCTGGAGGACATGCTCCAGAACGGCACTGTTATCTCGGGCACGCTGATCGAGAAGCCGCACAGCTTCTCGACCGCTTGCAACATCGCGACGCAGATCATCGCCCAGGTTGCTTCTTCCCAGTACGGCGGCCAGTCCATCTCGCTGACCCATCTTGCCCCCTTTGTTGAGGTGAGCCGTCAGAAGATTCGCGGCGAGGTCGCTCGCGAGCTTGAGGAGCTCGGTGTCTCGGCATCTGCCGAGAAGGTTCGCGAGGTCGTTGAGGATCGCCTGCGCGATGAGATCCGTCGCGGCGTCCAGACGATTCAGTATCAGGTCGTGACCCTTATGACCACGAATGGCCAGGCGCCGTTCGTGACGGTCTTTATGTATCTTAACGAGGCCCGTACGCCTCAGGAGAAGCACGACCTTGCCATGATTGTGGAGGAGACGCTTCGCCAGCGCTACGAGGGCGTTAAGAACGAGGCCGGCGTGTGGATTACCCCGGCATTCCCCAAGCTTATCTATGTACTCGAGGACGATAACGTTCACGAGAATTCCCCGTACTTCTACCTGACCCAGCTGGCTGCCAAGTGCACCGCCAAGCGCATGGTGCCCGACTACATCTCCGAGAAGAAGATGCGCGAGCTCAAGCTGTCGAAGGGCGAGA
>CATYJU010000085.1 GCA_958407995.1 uncultured Collinsella sp. | reverse complement strand
GGTCACCAAGCACAACCTCAAGTACCGCCGCTACTACCACCAGTTCGACTACTAATTCCATTTGGGGGAAACCGCAATGAGGCAATACATCTTTGCCAGCCACGCGCATTTTGCGACCGGCATCAAAGAGAGCACCGAGCTGCTCTCGGGCGCGCGCGATAACGTCCACGACCTGTCGATGTTTGTCGACGGCCGCACCGACGTCGCCGAGGAGGCCGCCAAGCTCCTGGCGACCTTCGACCCCGCCGACGACGTAATCGTGTGCACCGACCTGTTTGGCGGCAGCGTCAACAACGAGTTCACCAAGATCGTCCAGACGCGCCCCAACACCTACCTGGTTGCCAACATGAATCTGCCGCTGCTGATCCAGCTGCTCTTTTCGGACCAGGAGGCTCCCGCCGATCAGGTTATCCGCGAGATCCTCGCGGCTGACGACACGCGCGTCAAGTTTGTCAACGACCTGCTGACCGATGCGGATGACGAGGAAGAGTTCTAGTCACCGCCTGCTATTAATGGGGCCGGGTTTCCGGCATGAGACCTTTGGGGGTCAATCATGATTCAACTGCTTCGCGTCGACCATCGTCTGCTTCATGGCCAGGTGGCCGTCTCTTGGGTCCAGGGCTTGGGCTCCGACTGCATCTTCTGCGTTGGCGACAAGGTTGCCAACGATCCCGTCTGGAAGACTACGCTCAAGATGGGAAAGCCGGCCAACGTCAAGCTCGTCATCAAGGACATGGAGCACGCCATCGAGGCCATCAACTCCGGTGTTACCGATAAGTACAAGATGATCATCTGCGTCGCCAGCATCGCCGAGGCCAAGCAGCTTGTCGACGGTTGCCCGCAGATCACCTCCATCAACCTGGGCAACACCAAGTCCAAGGACGAGCAGCGTCCCGATGCCCGTAAGATCTCCCGCCAGATCTTTGTGACTGCTGCCGAGGAAGAGGACATTCGCGAGCTCGTCGGCCGCGGTGTCGAGGTCGAGATTCGCGCTCTGGCCGACGACCCCAAGGTCGATGCCCTAAGCGCCCTCTAATTGGGAACCACGGGCGGCGCGCACGGCGCCGCCCCTATTCGTGGGCGTACCGGATAAACGCTTTACCCGTTACCCCCATCTACCGTTCACCGGGAGTACACGCCCGTTGAGCGATTGGTATTAAATAGTTTTCTCATGACTATATAATTGGTATCAAATCATTTGCACCGGTTTAGGTGTTAACAGCACACCGGTACAAGCTGGATCTGTCTAGGCGATTGTCGGCATGGAAAAGGGCGCGCTGACAAGTCGGGAATCGCCGCGCGGATCCAAGAGGGATCAAAGGGAGGAACAATGCTTGTTCAAGCGATCCTCATCGGACTTATCGCTGCCTTCGGTAAGCTCGATTATCAGCTCGGTACGCTCTATGCGTTCCGCCCGATCGTTCTGTGCCCGCTCGTCGGCATAGTCCTCGGGGACCTGCAGTCCGGCCTCGCCATCGGTGCGAGCCTCGAGCTGCTCTTCATGGGTTCAATCTCCATCGGCGCTTACGTGCCGCCCGATGAGTGTATTGGCGGTGTGCTCGCCTGCGCCTTCGCTATTCAGCTGGGTCAGAGCACCGAGGCCGCTATCGCGCTCGCGATGCCCATCGCCACGCTGTGCCTGGCCATTAAGAACGTCGTCAACGCCGGTATGCCCCTTCTGGTCGACCGTGCCGACGTCTTTGCCAGCAAGGGTAACCTCAAGGGTATCTACGCTATGCACTGGATTATCGGTCTCGTGATTGTCGTCCTGGCCTTTATCCTGTGCTCGGTCTCCTTCTATCTGGGTGCCGACGCCGTTCAGGGCCTGCTCGACTTCATCCCGACGTTCGTCCTCGATGGCTTTGGCGTCGCAGCCAACATCCTGCCTGCCATGGGCTTCGCCATGCTCGGCCGTCTGGTGCTTACCAAGCAGCTCGTGCCGTTCTACTTCCTGGGCTTCCTGCTGTGCTCCTATGCCAACGTGCCCGTCCTCGGCGTCGCCCTGATCGCAATCATCATCGGCATCGACAAGTACGACCTGCTGGGCCTTGGTGGCGCCCAGTCCCAGCTTTCTGTGGAAGGGGATGAGGACGATGACTTCTAATTCCGAGAACCAGATTACTCGCTCCGACCTCATTAAGAGCGCCGTGAACACCGGCGCCCTGGGCATGGAATTCTCCTGGACCTACTACAAGCAGATGAACATTGCCTTCTGCCTGATGGTCGCCAACTTGCTCAAGAAGATCTATGCCGGCCGTCCCGATGATTACGCCGAGGCCTTGCACCGTCACAGCGCATTCTTCAACATCACCCCGCAGCTCGCTCCCTTCGTGGGTGGCATCGCGATGGCCATGGAAGAAAAGGTCGCTCGTGGCGAGGTTGAGCCCGAGAGCGTCAACGACATCAAGGCCGCCCTCATGGGTCCGCTTTCCGGCCTGGGTGACTCCTTCTTCCTGTCCACCCTGCGCGTCGTCGCCGCTGCCGTGGGCATCAGCCTGTGCCAGGCCGGCAACGTCTTTGGCCCCATCGCCTTCCTGCTCGTCTACAACATCCCGGCGTTCCTGATTCGTATCTTTGGCGCTATCAAGGGTTATGAGCTAGGCATTGGCTTCCTCGACGAGGCTCAGAAGACCGGCCTGATGCAAAAGATCATGGCCTGCGTCGGCATTGTCGGCGTTATGGTCGTCGGCGCCATGAGCAAGGACATGTTCTGGGCTTCGTTGCCCATCGCCATTGGTCAGGGCGACTCCGCTCAGACTCTCCAGGACATCCTGGACGGCATCATGCCCGGTATGCTCGGTATGGCCGCCTTCTGGCTCTACTACTGGCTGCTCTCCAAGAAGATCAACCCGATGGTCCTGATCCTCTGCACCATGGTCGTGGGCATCATCGGCGCTTACTTTGGCGTGCTTGCCTAATATGTTCGAATCGCGCTTCCATCGCGTCTAACGGTTGCGTCGATCTTTGGGGGGCTTGTCGCATCTGCGGCGGCCCCCTGTTTTTTAAAACTCCGTACGAAAGGGGAGGGCTATGGTCGTACCCGAGCTTTCGCTCATGAACATCAACCATCGTTACTACAGCATCGAGACGTTTTTTAAGGCTGCAGGTGAGGCCGGCTATCGCAATATCGAGCTGTGGACCGGCTCGATGCACCTGTATGTGGATTGCCATGAGCACGATTCGGTGGATAAGATTCGCGATCTTGCCGCCCAATACGGTATCAAGATCGTGTGCGTGTGCCCCGAGCAGAACAACCCCAAGCCGTGGAACGTCGCGGTGCGCGGTGAGGCGGGCCAAAAACGCATCCTCTCGTACTTTAAGAATGTGATCGACGTTGCCGTTGAGTTGGGCGTGCCGCAGATTCTGGTGACGAGTGGTTGGGCCTATCTGGACGAGCCAGCTGAGGACGCCTGGTCCCGCAGCGTCGCCATGCTGCGCTCGGTGTGCGACTACGCTGACACACGCGGTATTCGCGTCGCGCTCGAGGCACTGCAGCCGTCGGAGTCCGTGCTGGTCAATACGGCACAGGATGTCGCGCGCATCCTCGAGGCGGTCGATCGCCCCAACCTGAAGGCATGTATCGACTTTGGCGCCATGGAAGTTGCCGGCGACACAATCGACGGCTACTTTGAGGTTTTGGGCGACAAGATCGTTCACACCCACTTTGTCGATGTGGGCGGTGGCACGACGCATCTTGCCTGGGGCGACGGCGAGCGTGATATGCGTGCCGACCTCGAGGCACTCATGCGCCACGGCTATACGGGCTATGTCTCGGCCGAGACGTGTGACGGCCGCTACTATCAGGATCCGTCCAAGGCGACGACTCAGGTTATCGAGATGTATCGCCGTGTGACAGCGGAGATGGAAGCCGAATAACTAAACTGCGCGGTTGCGCCGGAAACGCTTGGGCGGGTCTGGCGCAACGCTTTTATAGCTGGCGAGTTGTGGGGAGCCCGTTGGCAGTAGCGCTCGAAATAGATAACTATTGGCGTTGTAATACCACTCGGGCGAGGAAACCGACCGTTCGCCGCAAATCTCCGTGAGTTTGGATTGGTATTAAATAACAAGCAATCGTATGGCTATAATTGGTATCAGCAAGAAGCGCGATGTATAGAATTGCGCACATGTGATGGGAGGACACACATGAAGGAGACCGAGAAGATCGAGATCATGCACTTCGACCAGGAGGGCTACCTCG
>CATYJU010000084.1 GCA_958407995.1 uncultured Collinsella sp. | reverse complement strand
GGGCGGGAATCTGGGCGTACACATTTCCTACACATTTTGTGATCCGACTAACGTTTGCCAGCCGTTAACTACCGCTCGCCGAGCATCTCTTTATATAAGGCAGTCTCATGGTTAAAGCGGATACGTCCCCCTAGCTAAAGCACAGCCAGCATCGAGCAACTCATCGCGTTCTTCCACCGAGAACCCCTCGGCGTAGACGCGCACCACTGGTTCGGTCCCACTAGGACGGACCAGCAGCCACGTGTCATCCTCGAATGCCAAACGCAAGCCATCCATATGACTAACGTTTTGCGGCACCTTGCCACAAATCGACTTGGGGTTTACGCCCGGCAGCAGGGTTCGTAACGTTTCGGCATCTTCGGCCTCAAGGCGTAAATCGCGTCGACCGTAACTCGTCTTACCAAAACTGTCCTCGAGTTGGTCGACCAGAACGCCCAAAGGCGCGTCCGTCTTTGCCATAAGCTCACACAGAATCAGACAGGCGAGGATTCCATCGCGCTCGGGCATATGTGCGGCGATGCCGATACCACCGGCTTCTTCGCCGCCTATGAGGACGCCGCCCTTCTTCATCTCCGCCGCTATATATTTGAAACCGACTGGTTTGACGGTCACGCGGCAGCCAAGCGCCTCGGCAATGCGACGCACGAGCGTCGAGCACGAAAGATTGACGACGACGCGCCCCTCCAAATTACGAAATTGAACCAAGTCGCCCAAAACGAGCGCCATGATCTGATGCGGATGTATATATCTGCCGCGCTCGTCAACCGCGCCGATGCGGTCGGCGTCGCCGTCGGTCACCAGGCCAGCGCAAGCTCCGTCCTCGATAACCGTGCGCTCGCAAGCGTCCACCCACGGCTCAACGGGGTCGGGGCAGATATCTTCTTGGTCAGACGCCTGCCCGGCGTGAATCTCGTGCACCTCAACGCCAAGCTCGCGCAGCAAGTCGGCTAGATAGCCCTGGGCTGCGCCGCCCATGGGATCGACAACCACGCGCAGGTGCGCGGCGCGGATGGCTTCGGCATCGACAAACGATGCCACCGCCTGCATATAGTCAGGAATGATATCCGCGGTGCGATATTGCCCCTCGATCCCCATTGGCTCGGGAGCCATAGTCTCTTCGAGCTCTTCGATGACATCCTGGTTGGCGGTCGAGCCGTCACCCATGCGAATCTTGAGGCACAGATAGCCCTGCGGATGATGGGACCCCGTCACCATGAGCGCGCCGCACGCTTCACCGTCATAAGCCGCCGCCCACGTAAGGGCAGGGGTCGGGACAGGTCGCGAAGCGAGCACGGCGTCTAGCCCGTGCGCTGCTAGCACGCCCGCCGCAAGCTCAGCGAACTCGCGCGCCAGGGGCCGGGTGTCGAACCCTATATATACCGTTTTGCCCGGATTGGTCTTTTGCCACAACTCGCCGACGGCATCGGCGATACGGGCAACGTTATCGGCAGTGAAGTCCTCATCGACGCGAGCGCGCCAACCGTCAGTTCCAAAATGAATTATCGCGCACACGCGCAGACACCTCACAGTGTTTGGATCATGGTACGCATGGGGTATACCCGCAACATGCACTCGGCAACCTGCCGGCACCAGCATTCACCATTTGGGCAAATGCTGCCGAGGACATGCAAGCAATAAAAAAAACCGCCCCGTATGGAGCGGTTTGCCCTTTATATATCGAGCGCCTCGGCCATCGCGGCCGTAGTGATTGCCGTGGTTCCACAGCAACTGCCCACCATTGCGGCACCGGCATGTCTCCATTCGATGCATGCGCGCGCGAAAGCTTCGGGGTTCTCGTGCCATACGGGGCCATCCTGAGTCTGGACCGGATCGCCTACGTTGGGACGCACCGTGACGGGAGTAGTCGCCGATGCAACCATCCTGGGCACCGCCGCGTTCGCGGCCGCAAGCGAACAGCAATTAACACCAACCGAATTTGCGCCGTGTTTTTCGGCGTACAAAACGGCTGCCTCGATGTTGAGGCCATCGCCCAGCAGGTCGCCTTTATCGTCAACGACAAAACTCACCAGAACAGGCATGCCGTCGGCGGCATCTCGGGCGCCGGCAAGCATGGGCTGCAGATTACGGATAGACGTCACCGTCTCGATCAGCAGACCGTCAACACCAGCATTGAGCAAGGCGTGCGCCTGTTCGCGCGCAATGCCGCGGATTTCACGATACTCGACAGAGTCCTCGGCAAACCACTCAATACCGATCGGGCCCATCGAGCCCAGCAGTAGCTGAGGGTGCGCCTGGCGGGCATCGTCGACGGCCCCGCGATTGACCTCCGCCACGGACGGCGCAATCTGGTCGTGCTTGAGGGCATAGCTCGATGCCTGAAAGGTATTGGTAATGAGCACCTGCGCGCCGGCGGCGACATACAAGCGATGGATACGAGAAACGGTCTGCGGCTCTGCCAGATTCCAAAACGCCGGTGGAATGTCGGCGGCATCGTACTCACTCAACAAAACACTGCCCATGGGGCCCTGCGCCAACAAGGTCTCGCTCGACAAGCGGCGCGTAAGTTCCTCGGCACCAAAGCGGTTGTAATAACTCGTATCCATATATATCCCGCTATTCCTCGACGCTGATTCCCTGCTTTTCGAGATAGGCGAGCCAGCGGCTCATCGTGTCCTCGGATAGCGCATGCTCCATCATGCAGGCCTCGGAATCGGCTCGCTCAAATTCGACACCGAGCTCCTGAACCAAAAACGTGCGGATGAGGCGATGACGGTACCAGATAGCCGTGCCAACCTCGCGGCCGCGATCGGTCAGGATCACCTTGCCGTAGTGCGATTGCTCGACAAGCTCGGATGCCTTGAGAGCCGAAACCGCTTTATTGACCGATGCCTTGGAGACGCCAAGGCGCTGCGCGATGTCGACCGATCGAACGCCGTTGGTTTCCCCCTCTTCGCTTTCAATGCGAACCATGCACTCCAAGTAGTCTTCGTTCGCCACCGTCAGATGTAGTTCGCGCGAGCTATTTGTCGTATCCATGATCTTCCGTCCCTTCTGCATTCAATGGCTGATTCTACCCCATCCAAGCGTCGCGGTATGCCGTGGCATACCGTGCTAGAGTTCTTGTTGCACACGACGACCAAGATTGGAGCGGTCTTTATGGAAAACACCACCACGAACCCCGATGTCCTCGAGCGCTTTTTGCGCTACGTCCAGATCAACACGCAGTCCGAGGATGCAAACTGCGACCAGGTACCCTCGAGCGCCGTTCAGTTTGACCTTGCCAACGTGCTGGCTGAAGAGCTGCGCGAGCTTGGTGCGGAAGATGCCCACGTGACCGAGCACGCCTATGTCTGCGCGCATATCCCCGCAAGTGCGGGCGCTGAGGACAAGCCCGCCCTGGGCCTGATCGCCCATCTCGACACCACCGAAGTTGCACCGGGTGCCGGCGTGAAACCGCACATCGTACACTACGAAGGCGGCGACCTGGTCTGCGGCACGGTTGACGGTAAGCCCGTTGCCATGAGTACCGCCAAGCTTCCCGCCCTGAACGACCTCGCAGGTGAGGACCTGGTCTGCAGCGATGGCACCACGCTGCTGGGCGCGGACGACAAGGCAGGCGTCGCCGAGATCATGTCGCTTGTCGCGCGTATCGCTCAGGACCCTTCTCTGCCCCATCCCGCACTCGGCATTTGCTTCTGCCCTGACGAGGAGATCGGCCACGGAGCCGAGCTGTTGGATATCGATACCTTTGGCTGCAAGTACGCCTACACGGTCGACGGCGGCCCCATCGGCGAACTGGAGTGGGAATGCTTTAACGCCGCCGAGGCGACCGTCTGCTTTGAGGGCCAGTCCATCCACCCGGGCGACGCTAAGGGCCGTATGGTCAACGCAGGCAATCTGTTCTGCGACTTCAACGCGTTGCTCCCCTACGTACAGCGCCCGGAGTATACGGAAGGCTACGAGGGCTTTTATCACCTTGAGGGTGTATCTGCGACCGTCGATCACGCCACAGCGCGCTATATCGTCCGCGACCATGACGCCGCCAAGTTCCAGCAGAAACTCGACCTTATTGATGCCGCTGCCTCGATGCTCAACCAGCGTCTGGGTGAGGAGCGCGTGACGGTCGAGATTAAGCAGCAGTATCGAAATATGGCCGAGATCGTTCGTGACTATCCCGAGCTTATTGATGTTGCCAAGGAAGCCTACCTTGCCTGCGGCGTTGAGCCCCAAGTGCTGCCAATTCGTGGCGGCACCGACGGCGCCCAGCTGTCGTTCCGCGGTCTGCCCTGCCCCAACCTTTCCACCGGCGGCTATTGCTACCACG
>CATYJU010000083.1 GCA_958407995.1 uncultured Collinsella sp. | reverse complement strand
CTCTTCCACGGAATCATGTTGATGAGCTTGAGCAGCCTCGGCAGCAGCAGCTTGATCCAGATAAGGCCACCCAGGCCCCACAGGCAGGCAAAGCCCGTGCAGGTGCGTCCGCCCGTAAGGACGGCGAGTGGATCGGGCATGCCAAAGAGCTTCATATGCGAGTAGCTCCACGAGACCACACCGAACGAGGTTTGCATAAACCAGCCCACGAACACCTCAAAGCTCGCGCCGAGCACAGCGCTTACCAGGAAAATGATGATGGGGTTCTTTTTATAGAAGCGGTTGAGCACCATGGTCATGAGTACGGCGCCAAAGCCATAGATGGGGCTGAAGGGACCAAACAGCATGCCGGCGCGGTCCTGGTAGACGCCTGGGTCGTCGACCGTCATGTGCCAGATGTCCTCGGCGATCAGGCCGAGCACGCAGCAGACGAGGAATACCCAGAACAGGTTGAAGTAGTTGAGCTTGATGTAGCCCTCGCCGGTTTCATCGCGGCCGAGCATGCCCTCGGCGGCGGCGTCGCGGTCGAGCATCTCCTGCAGGCGGCGCTGCAGTTCGCGCTCCTGGCGAAGCGTAGGATCGACGGTGGCTGAAAGCGCGATGAGGATACCGAGCTGAATCGCGGGACGAAGCAAGAAGAGCCCGATGCCCTGGAGCATCACGTCGACCAAAAGCTCGACGACGGTAAATGCGATAAGGATATAGGACAGGCGTGCGGCGTTGCGGCGCTGGTTCTTAATGAGGTCAAGGCCGAAGATGATCAAGATGACCGCGCTCGCCGCCGAGAGCATGATGCCGGCGACGATAAGGCCGACCGCGACGAGCGTGTTGTCGCCGAGTTTGGCGGCGGCGCTGCCGTTGATGAGCGCGGTGATGACCTGCCACATAAAGGCGGCGACCGACGGGAGCGTGCCCACGCCGGACAGGATGCACAGGACGGCATACACCTTAATGATGAGGGGGATCTTCTTGACCTCCGTGGCGCTGGGGACGCTGGGGTCGAGTTCGTTTCGATCCATACAGAACCTTTCTCGTTTTGTCCTAGGCTACAAGGATACGCCGCCGACCTGCTAAAAGACAGGACGAACGTCCCAATTGCAGCAATGTAAGCCCTAACGGTCGCCGGGACGCGTCGCGACGGAAGCATACGGGATCGTTGGTCCCGCGGGCGGGTTTCCCAATAAAATGTTTGGCCGCAAAACGGATTATAAGCTCGGTGGGCTTTTAAAAAGCGCTGCTCATGCGCGGGAGTGCTTGTCTTACCGTGCGTATAATAGGGCGGGTAACGCCAAATAACGAGGCTCTGAGGGGATGCCATGTCTCAAGAAACCATCCGCGCGGCCGAGCGTGCCACGGGACAGGTGACGACCATGTCGACGTATAATCCGGACTCCGACCAGCTGCATGAGGAATGCGGCATCTTTGGTGTGTGGGCACCCGATCGCGATGTGGCTCGGCTGACGTACTTTGGTCTGCGCGCGTTGCAGCATCGCGGCCAGGAATCGGCGGGAATCGCCGTGGGCGATGGTGGCACGGTTATGGTTCGTAAAGACCTGGGACTGCTCGATCGCGTGTTCTCCAACGCCGACCTGTCGACGCTCTCCGGCCAGCTGGCCGTGGGCCACGTGCGCTATGGCACTGCCGGCGCCAAGAGTTGGGAAGCCTCGCAGCCGCATCTTTCTACCATCAACAGCGTCATCATCGCACTTGCTCACAACGGCACTCTGGTCAACACCGACGAGCTGCGCCGTCAGCTGATCGAGTTGGGCGTGCCGTTCCTCTCCAATTCGGATTCCGAGGTCGCGACCAAG
This sequence comes from uncultured Collinsella sp., assembly GCA_958407995.1. Lineage (GTDB taxonomy): Bacteria > Actinomycetota > Coriobacteriia > Coriobacteriales > Coriobacteriaceae > Collinsella. The sequence continues at coordinate 3,111 of CATYJU010000083.1, read as the reverse complement.
CTTATCGGCTACTTCACCCAGCGTACGGGCCACCTGCGCGAGGGCATTCGCAAGACCATGGAGCTCGTGCGCGGCGGCTACGCCATGACGCTCATCAACGAGCAGGCGCTCTACGCTTTCCGCGACCCGCATGGCATTCGCCCGCTGGTGCTGGGCAAGCTCGTGGACGAGGGCCTAGACCAGGCCGACGCCGCTTCTGTTTCGCAGCTACCCTCGCAAGACGGTGCCTCGACGGTCGACTCCGCCGTCCATGTCACGCGCGCCGGCGGCTGGGTCGTTGCTTCCGAGACGTGCGCGCTCGATATCGTGGGCGCCGAGTATGTCCGTGATGTCCGTCCCGGCGAGATCTTGCGCATCAGCGCCGAAGGCCTGGTGTCCGAGCAGGGCGTGCCCGCAGCCGAAGAGTCGGCCAATTGCATCTTTGAGCAGGTCTACTTTGCCCGCCCCGACTCCATCATGAACGGCAAGAGCGTCTATGCCTGCCGTTACGACATGGGTCGTCAGCTGGCACACGAAGAGCCCGTCGAGGCCGATCTGGTCATCGGCGTGCCCGACTCCGGTCTGCCGCCCGCGGAGGGCTATTCGCACGAGAGCGGCATTCCCTTTGGCGAGGGCCTCATCAAGAACCGTTACGTGGGCCGTACGTTTATCGAGCCTACGCAGGAGTTGCGCGCCATGGGCGTGCGCATGAAGCTTAACCCGCTGCGCGACAACATCGAGGGCAAGCGCCTGGTCGTCATCGACGACTCCATCGTGCGCGGCACCACCATGGTGCAGCTCGTCAAGATGCTGCGCAACGCTGGCGCCAAGGAGATTCATATCCGCATCAACTCGCCCGAGGTCATCTGGCCGTGCTTCTACGGTATCGATACCGACGTGCAGTCGCAGCTCATCAGCGCCAACAAGACGGTCGAGGAGATCTGCGAGTATATCGGCGCCGATTCGCTGGCCTTCCTTTCGGTTGAGGGCTTGCTGAAGGTCATGCCCAAGGGCGGCTACTGCGATGCGTGCTTTACCGGCCGTTATCCCGTGGCGATTCCCGAGAGCTTTGGCCGCGACAAGTTCATGGAGGGCTTTAAGCCCCGCAACCTGGATAAGCCGCTGCACTTTGACGACGACGCCGTGGTCGAGAAATACGATGACCGCAGCTGGGAAGAGAAGCACGGCGAGGCTTAAAACCTGCCATTTGGGGACAGGCTTATTTCGGTAGGTTTTACCTGCTGTTTTGTTGATTGAGCGGCGCGCGTTGCCAGAATGCGCGCCGAAATGAACGCAACTATGAGCACCGTTTGGCGCCCGGGCGGCGGACGGTAGTGGGAGAGGAAGGCTCAGATGAGCGACAGCAAGCATGTGACGTATGAGGATGCCGGCGTCGATACCGCCGAGGGCGGTCGCGCCGTCGACGCTATTAAGCAAATGGTTAAGGACACCAACCGCCCCGAGGTCATCGGCGGTATCGGTGGCTTTGGTGGCCTGTTCTCGGCCGCCGCACTTAAGGATATGGAAGACCCGATCCTGATCAGCGGTACCGACGGCGTAGGCACCAAGCTCGTGCTCGCCCAGATCATGGACCGTCACGAGACGGTGGGCCAGGACCTGGTCGCCATGTGCGTTAACGACATTTTGGCTTCGGGCGCCGAGCCGCTGTTCTTCCTGGACTACGTTGCCATCGGCCACATTGAGGCCGAGCACATGGCAAAGATCGTCAAGGGCGTGGCCGATGGCTGCAAGCTCGCGGGCTGCGCGCTCGTGGGCGGCGAGATGGCCGAGCATCCCGGCGTCATGGCTCCTGCCGACTACGACCTTGCCGGATTTACCGTGGGCGTCGTCGACCGTCCCAAGATGCTCGACCCCGCGAACGTCCGCCCCGGCGATGTCATCCTGGGCCTGCCCTCCACCGGCGTGCATTCCAACGGCTACTCGCTCGTGCGTAAGGTCATCGGTGTTGACGGCATCAAGCCGGGCACGCCCGAGGCCGCCGCTAAGGCCGAGGAGCTGAGCCGCCCGCTCGAGGAGCTCGGCGGCGCATCGCTGGCCGACGCTCTGCTGGCCCCCACGCGCATCTACGTCAAGCCGGTTCTTGAGCTGCTTCGCGGCGGCGCTCCGGTGCACGCCATTGCCCACATCACCGGCGGCGGCATCACCGAGAACCTCAACCGCGCGCTTGCCGACGACGTCGACGCCGTGGTCGCCCGCAACGGCGCCGAGATGGGCTGGGACGTTCCGCCCGTCATCACCTACGTGTCGCGCCAGGCCGAGCTCGCGCCCAACGAGGCATGCAAGACCTTCAACATGGGCGTCGGCCTGTGCCTGATCGTCGCCCCCGAGGACGAGGCCGCGGTGACCGAGGCTCTGGTTGCGCTGGGCGAGAAGCCGTTCCGCGTGGGCGAGTGCGTCGAGGGTTCCGGTAAGGTCGTGTACTCCGATGAGCGCTAACGAGCAGATGGCTGCCGCTGAGGGCCTGGACTTTGTGCCCTATACCCGTCCGACCGGTACCGATACGGCTGAGCCGCTCAAGATCGGCGTACTCATCAGCGGTTCGGGTACCAACCTGCAGGCGCTGATCGACCTGATCGCCGCGGATAAGCTCAATGCCTCAATTGAGCTTGTGGTGTCGAGCCGTCCTTCGGCCAAGGGTCTGCAGCGTGCCGAGCGTGCGGGTATCCAGACGCTTACGCTGTCCAAGGATGTCTATGCCGACCCCATTGCCGCCGACGAGATCATCGCGCACGAGCTGCTCGAGCGCGGCTGCGAATATGTGGTCATGGCCGGTTACATGCGCATGGTGCATACGCCGCTGCTGGCGGCGTTTCCCAACCGCGTGGTCAACTTGCATCCGGCGCTGCTGCCGAGCTTTACCGGCGCGCATGCGATCGACGATGCCTTTGCGCGCGGCGTCAAGGTGACCGGTGTGACCGTACATTTTGCCAACGAGATCTACGACAACGGCCCCATCATCGCCCAGCGCGCGCTGGCTGTCGAGGAAGGTTGGGACGTCGACACGCTCGAGGAGCACATCCACGCGATTGAGCATGTGCTGTATCCCGAGGTTGTTCAGATGCTCGCCGACGGCCGCGTCCACGTGCTGGAGAGCGGCAAGGTCGCAATTGA
>CATYJU010000082.1 GCA_958407995.1 uncultured Collinsella sp. | reverse complement strand
CAAGGCTCGCAAGCTCTTATTCAGCCGCTTCGCGCAGGGCCGACATCGTAGCCGCATATTGCTGCTGCAGCGCATGCATTCCCTCGCGAGCGCCGTCAACGGCATCGGCGCCGCGCAGCGCCTCGGTCACCACGACCGCCGGCTCGTACAGATTATCGAATCCCAGGTTCTGGCTCACGCCCTTGAGCGTGTGCGCTGCCATAAACGCTTCCTTGGCATCTCCCGCCGCCATGGCGGCCTCCAGCTTGTCCATACTCTCGTCATCCAAAAACTTGAGGGCAAAGCGGGCAAGCATTTCCTCGCCCATCAGCCGAGCACACGCGTCATCATAATTAGCGCCGATCTTCTCATACGCCTCACGCATGGAAATCATGGATTAAAAACTCCTTTGGTCAAACTAAATCGTGGGAAACGCGACGACGTCGGCGGGGCGTGCCAACGTCTCGGCAATTTGGTCTTGCACCTCGAGCAGGCAATCGAGCAGCAGCGGGTTAAAGGTACCGCACTTACCGTCCAGAATCATCTTAATCGCTTCCTCGTGCGGGATAGCGTCCTTGTACACGCGCACGCTCGTCAGGGCATCGTACACGTCGGCCACCGAAACCACCTGTGCGGCAATGGGAATTTCGTCGCCCTTAAGGCCATCGGGGTAACCCTTGCCGTCCCAGCGCTCGTGGTGCCAACGCGCAATCTGGTACGCATATTCCATAAGCGCATTGCCGGCGTGATGGCTACCCAGCTCACGCAGCATGTCGGCGCCGATCGTGGTATGCGTCTTCATAATCTCGAACTCCTCGGGCGTAAGGCGTCCGGGCTTGTTGAGAATCGCATCGTCAATCGACATCTTGCCGATATCGTGCAGCGCCGAAGCCAGGGCGATCGTGGAGCGTTCCTCATTGTCGAGGGAGATCGTGCCGCCACGCTGGACCAGACAGCCAAGCAGCAGCTCAGTCAGCTTCTCGATGTTTGTAACGTGCCTGCCGCTCTCGCCGTTGCGAAGCTCCATGACGCCGGCCATGATGTCGATGAGCATGCGACTGTTCTTGACGCGCTCGTTGTACTGCTGGGACAGCAGGTTCGTCAGACGGCGCTGTTTGGCGTATAGGCGGATGGTGTTGCTTACACGACGGCGCACGACACGGGAGTCAAACGGGCGGTTGATATAGTCCGAGGCGCCCAGCTCGTACGCGCGCAGAACCATATCATCGGAATCTTCGCTCGAAATCATGATGACAGGCAGATTGTCGATACCCGATCGGCGCGACAGATCGGCCAGTACCTCAAAGCCGCTCGCGCCCGGCATGACAATATCCAGCAGCACGAGCGACAACTCATCGCCATAACGGTCGACCATATCGAGCGCCGTACGACCGTTATCGGCCTCGAGGATGCAATACTCGTCCTTGAGCATCTCGCTGAGAATGGCTCGGTTCATCTCGGAGTCATCGACGATAAGCACCAAAGGCTTTTCGCTTTGGAAGGCCTCGATGGAATCGCCATCGGTCACGACCGTACCGGCTTTTGCCTTGGCACGGCTCAGTAACTGGACAGCGCGGCCAACGCCCTCATCGACCGTCTCGCCATGAATGCGAACGCCACCAACACATGCCGTCAAGCTCACGTGCTCATGGCCCGGAATAATCGTGGAATGGACGGCATCGGATACCTGACGCAGACGACGGGCAAAGTCATCGGAGGGAATATTGGGCATGACAGCTACAAACTTGTCGCAGCCATAGCGCACAAGTTCGTCAGTCGAACGAATACCGCTGCGTATGGCTGTTGCCACAGCACCGAGCGCAAGGTCGCCGGCATGGCGGCCACATGTATCGTTGAAGACCCTAAAATCATCAAGGTCGATCACCGCCACGCCAGCCTTCATGCGGGCGCTACGAAGCTTTTCTTCGTAATATCGGCGATTGCGCACATTCGTCAGCACGTCGGTGTAGACAAGGTCCTCTTCTGCAGCCTCTTGCCCATCGATCGGACGCACCATCAGCAAGACATGAGGCTCGCCCTCGACCTTTAGAGGGCGCAGACGGGCGCGGTACTCAACACCATCGTTGAGCAGTTGCTCCGACACCTCATCGGAATCTGTCAAGGCCTCAAGACTCGACTGACGCAGACAAGGGCACCGATTGCCGGCGAGCAAGCAGTTAGGCTCGCTCTTAATCTGATCGGCCGACAGCAAACGCACCACGGGGTAGGTCTTCGCGACGCGGGCGACCTCGGCGGCAGCCTCCTCGTCGGTTAGATTGACCTCGTGATTATTGAGCATATGGGGCCCTTCCTATCGTTACGCACGGCAACGGTGCATATCAATTGGTACAAGGGTAGCATCTAACAGCTGAAGGCAAACGCGCGATTATCGTTACATTTTTATGACCTGGCAAACGGCGGTAATGGAGCCGCGGGCGCGCGGTTATGGGCGCATTCGTTAACAATGACGAAACGCTAACAGCCCCTCTCCCCGCAGGTCATCGAGCGTGCTAACGCTCCAAGACATCGCGAACGGCGTTTGCCGCCGTAACGGGGCGATCGCGCAGACCGTTATGCGCGCCCGGGATCGTCACAAGGGGGCAATCGAGATATTCGGCAGCCGCTCGCGTGCCAGCCTCGCGGGGTGTATCGACCGAAAGCTCGCCCAAAAACACGGCCGACACCGCCTTTGACGCGCGGACGCGCTCCCAGTCGGGAGCATATGTCATATTTGTTCCGTATTCATTAGCCATAAAGCAACGACCATTGCGCAGGGCATGTTTGGCTTCCGCTTCGGTCGTCCCGGGAGCTTCGGGGTCCAAGTCGCCGAGGGCTCCCAAGAAAAGCCGGAGCGCCCTTGAAACCTTTCCAGCCGCAATCATATCGAGCAAAACCGGAGCTGCGCCCATGCCGACGCCTTCGGCCGACACAGCCGGCTCATGCAGAATCGCACGGGCGACGAGATGGGGTTCGGCGCGAAGAAGCTCCAGCGCCACCAACGTACCGGCGCTATGCGCAAGCACATTTGTCGGAGCGCCAACGTGTTCGATCACGGCTTGCAGGTCGGCGGCCTGAGCGGCAAGATCATAGCTGCCGTCTGCCGCATCGCTGCTGCCACCGCAGCCGCGGCGGTCGTAGGCAATTACGCGGTAGTTGCGACTGAGCTCACAAGCGATGCCGTCGAAAAATGTGCCGTCGACACAAGCGCCGTGCACGCACACCAAGGCAGGAGCATCAGGCGACACATCCGGGTCGGCATATTCGCGACAGGCAATCGTGGTGCCCGCATTCTCGACCGTAAAATCCATGTTGTGCCCCCATCATCAATGCTCATCCAGTTGCACGTCAGCACGGTTGGATGGACCCGCATTGCTTTACACCTTGTTAACAGATTAACTTTACCCGACCCGAGGCTTTTCATGGCACGGCATCATGAGCGACGTGAAAAAACGAAACTTGTAAAGCAAGAGCCCACACCTTGCTTTGGAGCCGATGCTATGCTTAGGCACAATTGTCTTGAGGAGCATATGCCTATGTCTACGTTTTTGAATGCCAGCCCCATCTTTGGGCCCGTTCGCAGCCGTCGCCTTGGTCTCTCGCTCGGCGTCAACATGATGCCGGCCAGCGGCAAAATCTGCACGTTCGACTGCATCTACTGCGAGAACGGCCTCAACGCCGAGCGCCCCTGCCATGAGCCGTATAACACGGCTGCCGTGGTACTCGAAGCGCTCGAGGCAAAGCTGCGCGAGATGGCAGCCGAGGGCGAGCTCCCCGATGTAATCACCTTCGCAGGCAACGGCGAGCCCACCGCCGCACCGGAGTTTCCACGGGCCATCGCCGGCGCCGTCGCACTGCGCGACGAGCTTGCCCCAAACTCCAAGATCGCCGTGCTCTCCAACGGCACACGCGCCGACCGCCCCGAGGTGCACGACGCGCTCATGATGGTCGACGACAACATTCTTAAGCTCGATACCGTCGACCCGGCGTTTATCCAGCTGCTCGACCAGCCTGTTGGCCCCTACAACGTCGAACACCAGATCGAGACGTTCGCAAGCTTTGACGGTCACGTTATTATCCAGACGATCTTTTTGACCGGCGAGTATCAGGGCAAGCTCATCGACAATACCGGCGAGGAGTATGTTGCCCCCTGGCTCGCGGCGCTTGAGCGCATTCGTCCGCAGGAGGCGACCATCTACACGGTCGCGCGCGAGACACCAGTCGCCGGCCTTGCCAAAGCAGCGCCCGAGGTGCTCGACGCCATTGCCGCGCGCGTGCGCGCCCTCGGTATTCCCTGCCAGGTGAGCTACTAGCAAAACCACGCAGCAGCTAGTGCCCGCCATCCCGCCCCATCAGTTGCGGTGATATAGTTCCTATTTGTGCTGTTAAACCGCTTAAATCGGAACTATATCACCGCAACTTTTATGGCCGCGTGGGTGGGCTATACTAGCTGCGAATGAAAGGAAGTTAGCCATGTATGACAAAGGACCCGTGCCCGGCCGCAACGACGCTTGCTGGTGCGGCAGCGGCAAGAAATACAAGAAATGCCATAGCGCCTTTGATGAGCGCCTCGAGCGCTTGTGGGAAGAAGGCTGGGAGGTTCTGCCTCGCACGCTCTACAAGACTCCCGCCGATATCGAGGGCATCAAGCGCTCGGCAGCCATCAACGTGGGCGTGCTCGATTATGTGGGCGAGCATATCGCCGCAGGCATGACCACCAACCAGATCGACCAGATGATCTACGACTACACCGTCGAGCACGGTGGCACGCCGGCCGACCTCAACTACGAGGGCTACCCCAAGAGCGTGTGCACCTCGATCAATGATGTGGTCTGCCACGGCATTCCCTGCGATACGGACGTGCTGCACGAGGGCGACATCATCAACGTAGACTGCTCCACGATCTTGGACGGTTACTTTAGTGATTCGAGCCGCATGTTCTGCATCGGCGAGGTCTCGGCCGAGCGCCAGCGCCTGGTCAACGTCACCCGTGCCAGCGTGGAGGCGGGTCTGGCAGCCGTCAAGCCATGGCTACCGCTCTCCGTTATGGCCGAGGCAGTACAAAAGACCGTCGAGGACGCCGGCTTTAGCGTGGTGCGCGAGTACGGCGGACACGGCATCGGTAAGGAGTTCCACGAGGACCCGTTTGTGGGCTTTACCACCGAGGCGCCCGA
>CATYJU010000081.1 GCA_958407995.1 uncultured Collinsella sp. | reverse complement strand
CCGCTTCGGTGACCGTCGAGCTCTAACTTTTTGGATGGTACATGGCTCGTCGTACACCTTCTCAACTTAATATGCTACTCGCCGTCGATAAGCCGGTGGGCTGCACGTCCCACGACGTGGTTTCGCAATGCCGACGCGCCCTCCATGAGCGGCGCGTCGGTCATGCCGGAACGCTCGACCCCATGGCATCGGGTGTCATGGTGGTGGGCGTGGGTCAGGCCACACGTCTGCTGGGCATGCTTACGCTTGATACCAAAAGCTACGTCGCCGATATCTCGTTTGGCGTCGAGACCAATACCGATGATGCGGAAGGCGAGGCCGTCCGCACGGTGCCCATTGTCGCCGACCTGCGCGATCCGGCCTATGCTCGCGAGCGCCTGTCCGCCATGCTGGGCCCGCAGATGCAGGTGCCGCCGGCGTTTTCGGCCATTTCGGTCAACGGCGTGCGCGCCTATAAGGCTGCGCGCGAGGGCAATGCCGTGTCACTGCCCCCGCGTCCGGTCGAGGTGTTCTCCGCCGACCTGATTGCCGTGAGTGGCGATGGCGACGCTTGCGTTTGGACCGTGGCGTTTTCGGTGAGCAAGGGCACCTATATCCGTGCGCTCGCTCGCGACTTGGGCCGTGCCTGCGACAACGCGGCACATATTTCCGCACTGCGCCGTACAGCCTCCGGCGTTGTTTCCATTGGTGCCTGTCATACGGTCAAGGAGCTTTCTGCCGAGTCCGCTGCCGGCTTTGCCCTGGATCCCATTGCGGCACTGGGCGCCACGCGCGTCGACTTGCCAGGTGATCTTGCCGACGATCTGCTGTGCGGACGTCGTATTCCTATTGAGCGCGCGCTTGCGGGCTTCGATGCGTCGAAGGCGCCGTTTGCGCTGGTGCTCGATGGCGGGCTCAAGGCGCTCGCCCGTATCGAGGGCGGTCGCTTTGTAATGGAGCACGTCTTTCCGCAGGCGATCGGCGGTGTTCGATGATGCTGACCCCCCACGAGCTCGCGCGTATTTTTTTCGCGGGCGAGTCGGATGAGGCTCGCATCGTCGCCGCCGATGCATTTGATGATTGCGCGTGCCTGGGCGCCGCGTCGATCGCCATCGGTGTGTTTGATGGCGTACATCGGGGGCATCACGAACTGATCGACGCGGTCGTTCGCGATGCGCGTGACCACGGCTGCAAGGCGGTCGTGGTTACTTTCGATCCCGACCCGGATGTGGTGGTGAGCCCCTCGCCCGCTCAAAAACTGATGACGACGGCCGACCGTCTTCATGCCCTGGCTCTCACCGGGGTCGATGCGGTCGTGGCCGTTCCCTTTACGCCTGCGGTGGCGGCTCTCGACCATGCGGGCTTTCTTAAGCTGCTGTCGCGCGTCGTCGATATCCGCTCGATTCGCGTGGGTAGCGACTTTAGGTTGGGTCGCGGCGGCGCCTCGGGCGTTGGCGAGATGCAGGCGTGGGGAGCCACGCGCGGTGTAGACGTCTTTGGTCACGAGCTGCTGTGCGTCGACGGGAAGACGATCTGCGCCACCCGTATTCGCCAGGAGCTCCGCCAGGGTCATGTTGAGCTTGCCGCTGAGCTGCTCGGCCGCCCGTATATGCTGCGAGGTATTGTTGCCGGCGGTCGTCACCAGGGCTCCGACATGGGTTTTCCTACGGCAAATATTCAGGTGCCTGAGGGTATTCAGGTGCCTGCCGATGGTGTCTACGAGGGTCTTGTTCTGGTCGACGATACCGTATGGCCTGCCGCCGTCAACGTGGGCCTGCCGCCGACGTATGCCGACGATGCCTCCTCGGCGCATCTCGAGGCCAACTTGATCGGGTATGCGGGCGACCTGTACGGCGCCTCGGTGTCGCTGGCGTTTACGCGCTGGCTGCGCCCGTCGCGCGTGTTCGATTCGCTGGACGAGCTTATCGCGACCGTCGAGGGTAATATTGACGATATCCGTCATCATTTGGGTGAGCAGGGGGTGAGCATCCGTGATTAGCGATGAGGAAAAAGACCAGGTGCGCGCTGCGTCCGACCTGGTTGCCATCGTGCAGGAAACGGTTGAGCTTAAGCCCCGCGGCCATGAGTTTTGGGGCTGCTGTCCCTTCCATGGCGAAAAGACCCCGTCGTTTCACATTATCCCTGCTACGCAGGTGTGGCACTGCTTTGGCTGTGGCGAGGGCGGCGACGTCTTCACCTACATTATGAAGCGCGAGAACCTGAGCTTTCCCGAGTCGATTCGCTACTTGGCCGACCGTGCCGGCATTGAGCTGCACGATACCGGCGCTTATCGCGAGCGCGGCACCAAGCGCGCCCGCATCTATGACCTGTGTGCCGAAACCGCCCAGTTCTACCACACCATGCTCATGCGCGGTAAGGACAGCCGTCCGCGCGAGTATTTCGCAAGCCGCGGTATGGGCGGCGACGTCTGCCGCCGCTACTGCCTGGGCTTTGCTCCGGGTCGCAACGCGCTGGTGTCGCATCTGTCGCAGGCGGGCTTTACCCCGCAGGAGATGATCGACGCCAACGTGGCCGTGAGCCGTGGGCGCGGGCAGCTTGCCGACCGTTTTTACGACCGCGTGATGTTTCCCATCTTTGACGAGCAGGGTCATAACATCGCCTTTGGCGGGCGCATTATGGGCGACGGACAGCCTAAGTACCTCAACACCGCCGAGACGAGCGTGTTCCATAAAAAGCGAAACCTCTACGGCTTTAACTGGGCCAAGGAGTTTATCGTCGCGCAGGATACCGCCATTGTGGTGGAGGGATATACCGACTGCATCGCCTGCTGGGAGGCGGGGATTAAAAACGTCGTCGCCACGCTGGGCACGGCGCTGACGGAACATCATGTTAAGACGCTCACCCGCTTTGCCAAGCGCATTGTATATATGTTCGATGGCGACGCGGCCGGTCAAAAGGCCGCGCGCCGCGCGATTCAGTTTATCGAGCAGGATTCGATGGACCTGCGCTGCGTGGTGCTTCCCGACGGCAACGACCCCATGGAGTTCATCACGGCGCATGGCGGCGAGGCACTGCAGGTACGTATCGACGCCGCCGAACCCCTCATGGACTTTGTGTACCGCTCACTGCAGGAGTCGAGCGACATTACCACGCCGGGCGGTCGTGCCAAAGCGCTTGAGGACGCGCTGACGCTCATCTATCCGCTGCGCGATAGCTACATGATCGATACGTACTTTATCCAGATTGCCGACCTGCTGGGGTTGGACTTGGACACGGTGCGTTCGAGCTCGGGCCGCGTGTTTCGCGATGTTGCCAAGCGCGAGGATGCCGAGCGTCGTCGCGAGCAGAACTACGAGCGCCAGCGGGCGCAGGCCGAGCGTGCAGGCAGCACGAGCGGTCGGGCGTTCGGTTCACAAGGGACTTCTCGCGGTGCCTGGGCGTCGGGGGCGACACCGGCGGTGTCCACGCCGGTCGAGGAAGAACCGTACGACTATGTTCCGCTCGAGGCCTACGGGGCCGCGCCGGTCGAGGTCGTCGACGATATGCCGCCGATCGATGTGCCGGTTGGTGTGGATGGCGCGGCGCCGGTTGCCGATGCAACGGACGTGTCTGCGGCATCGACGATGCCGATCGTGCTGACCGACCTGGAGCGAAAGTCTTTGGCGGGGGAGCGCGAGCTGCTGACGATGCTCACGAGCTACCCCGACCTCTTCCGCACGTATGCCGACCGCATCTGCTCGATCGAGTGGGTGGATCCGCGCCACGAGTCCATCGCGTGGGCCGTGCTCGCGACGCCGCCGGGCACCGATCCCACGGCGTGCATGGATGCGGCGCGCGCGGTGTGTCCCGAGGCAGCGTCGCTTGTCAGCGCCGGGCGCATTTCGTCGACGAGCAAGCACCCCACCGAGACGAACATCGTGTTTATGCTCGATACCCTCGAGCTCTACACCATCAAACGTCGTATGCGCGCCGCACAGGCCAAGCTACGTCAGGACCGGTCGCTCGACGACGAGGCGCGCCGTGTGCTGACGATGCAGGCGATGCAAGATTCTCAGCGCCAGCGCGAGCTCCAAAAGTCGATCGGCGGCGTGGCAGACCCGTTCCGTTTGATCGGTTTGGAGACCGCGGACGCCGACCAGGCCTAGATGTTGTGGTCAACCAGCGTATTCGCGCCTATATCCAGTCTGAATTTTGGGTATAGACGTCAATGTGTGTGCTAAAGTAATGAGTCCTGTGGACTATGAAGGGAGAATCTGTGCCAAAAAAGAGTGAGAGCACGGGTACTGGGCTGGAATCCTACGTTGCAAAGCTCATGGGCAACGGCTCAAACAGGACTTCGGTAACCGAGGACGAGATTCAGGTCGCCCTGAAGGATATCGATGTTACTGACGAGCAGCTCAACGCGGTGTATTCCGCGCTGCGCAACAGCGGCATCCAGATTATCTCCGCGAGCGGAAACGACGACGCCCCCATGGACGTCGACGATGACGATAACGATAGCAATACCGACGATTTCGATGACGACGAGCACGATTCCGGCTCGCTCGACGATCACGAGCTTAAGATGGCCCGTCAGGCCGACGCCGAGATGGGTTCTTCTAAGAGCAAGAAGAAGCGCACCGTTCGCACGTCCCGTTCGCGCTCGCGCGTGCGCGGTATCGATGCCTCCACGGTAATGCTGACCGGCGACCCGGTTCGTATGTACCTTAAGGAGATCGGCAAGGTCGACCTGCTGACCGCTTCCGAAGAGGTCGATCTGGCTATGAAGATCGAGGCTGGCCTTGACGCCACCGAGAAGCTCGAGGCCGCCGAGGCGGGCGAGATCGAGCTCACCCGCGCCGAGATGCGTCGCCTGACCCGTATCGAGAACGTCGGTCTCGAGGCCAAGCAGGCGCTCATCAGCGCCAACCTGCGTCTGGTCGTCTCCATCGCCAAGCGCTACGTTGGTCGCGGCATGCTGTTCCTGGACTTGATCCAGGAGGGCAACCTCGGTCTGATCCGCGCCGTCGAGAAGTTCGACTACCAGAAGGGCTTTAAGTTCTCCACGTACGCCACGTGGTGGATCCGTCAGGCTATCACGCGTGCTATCGCCGACCAGGCCCGTACCATCCGTATTCCCGTGCACATGGTCGAGACCATCAACAAGCTCGTCCGCGTGCAGCGCCAGCTTCTCCAGGACCTGGGTCGCGACCCGACCCCCGAGGAGATTGGTGCCGAGATGGACATGAGTGCCGATCGCGTCCGCGAGATCCAGAAGATTTCGCAGGAGCCCGTGTCGCTCGAGACCCCCATCGGCGAGGAAGAGGATTCCCAGCTGGGCGACTTCATCGAGGACTCCCAGGCTATCGTTCCGCCCGATGCCGCCAGCTTCTCCATGCTGCAGGAGCAGCTCACCCAGGTGCTCGACTCACTTGCCGATCGTGAGCGCAAGGTTATCGAGTTGCGCTTTGGCCTTGTCGACGGACATCCCCGCACGCTCGAGGAAGTCGGCCGCGAGTTTGGCGTTACGCGCGAGCGCATCCGCCAGATCGAGTCCAAGACCCTGGCCAAGCTTCGTCATCCCAGCCGCAGCAGCAAGCTCAAAGACTACATCGAGTCTTAACCTCGCAAGCAAGAAGCGCCCTCAAGCACATCCGCTTGGGGGCGCTTTCATGTAGTCATTGGGGACGTCCCCAATGACTAGGTCGGAAAAATTCTCAAAAAAGTTCTTGCCCTAAGCTGATTCGTCCGTATAATAAACTTCGTTGCTTGAGAGCACGCACCTATTCCTCGGTAGCTCAATGGTAGAGCACGCGGCTGTTAACCGCGCTGTTGTAGGT
>CATYJU010000080.1 GCA_958407995.1 uncultured Collinsella sp. | reverse complement strand
AACGGGATGCGCTTTCCGGCGCTTACTTCCGACGTGCGTGCACATCTCGTCGCACCATCCCGAGCCCGCCTGTTCCCAGATATTCCTCTCACTTTCGCGTCACTTTACAGACCGTTCGGTCGCCTGTCTGCATGCGCGGGTATACTCAAATCGATAGATATGTCATGCAAGAGCGATGCGGGCTTAGCCCGTATGATTCAAAAGGGGGCAGTGATGGAGAGGATACTCGGCGTTAATCTCTCTGGCTGGTTTATTCCCGAGCCTTGGGTGACCCCGTCGCTATACGCGGCGACCGGTGCATCCAACGCGGCCGAGCTGCAGGAGGCCATGGGCACCGCCGCCTATAACGAGCGCATGCGCCGTCATTACGAGACGTTTGTGAGCGAGGACGATTTCCGTCGCATGTCGCAGATCGGCCTCAACGCCGTGCGTCTGCCGGTGCCCTGGTATGCCTTTGGCTCGCAGGAGTCCGATGCGTCCTACATCTCGGTTGTCGACTACATCGACCGTGCAATTGAGTGGGCTGCCAAGTACAACATCCGCGTGCTGCTCGATCTGGCAACTGTGCCCGGTGGCCAGGGCGATTCCAACGATTCGCCCACCACGCCGGAGGCTGTCGCCGAGTGGCATTCGTCCACTAACGGCCGCCATGTCGCACTCGACGTGCTCGAGCGCTTGGCCGAGCGTTACGGCGAGGCCGAGAGCCTGCTGGGCATTGAGCTGCTGGATACGCCGCAGATGAGTGTCCGCAAGAGTCTCTTTGCCATGACGGATGGCATTCCGGCTCACTACCTGCGCAATTTCTATCGCGATGCCTACGAGCTCGTCCGTTCGTATATGCCCGAGGATAAGATCGTCGTCTTCTCGTCTTCGGGGCATCCCAGCGAGTGGAAGCATTTTATGCGCGGCGCCAAGTACAAGAACGTCTACATGGACCTTCACCTGTACCATTACCGCGACGAACATGCGCTCGACATCACGAGCCCCCGCGGGCTGACGACGGCGATTTCGCGCAACAAGCGCGAGCTTAAAGAGGCGATTTCGACTGGGTTCCCCGTGCTGGTGGGCGAATGGTCGGGCGCGGCGATCTTTGCCAACTCGTCGGTTACGCCCGAGGGCCGCAATGCCTACGAGCGCGTGTTTATCGCCAACCAGCTGGCTTCGTTTGCGCCGGCTGCCGGCTGGTTCTTCCAAACGTGGAAGACCGAGAAGCGCATTGCAGCATGGGACGCCCGCGCGGCGCTCGGTACGCTCGAGCGCGGCATGATTGAATAGGTTGATATGACGCAAAACAGCGCCCATACGGGCAAACTCTATGTGGTCGGCACGCCCATCGGCAACCTGGGCGACCTGTCCCCGCGCGTTGGCGAGGCGTTTGCCGCCGCCGATGTCATTTGCTGCGAAGACACGCGTGTGACGTCAAAGCTGCTGATGCATCTGGGCATTTCCAAGCCGCTTGTCCGTTGCGATGAGAATGTGATCGCCAGCCGCGCCGCCGGCCTGGTCGACCGTCTGCTGGCGGGGGAGACCCTCGCTTTTGCCTCGGACGCCGGCATGCCGAGTGTGTCCGATCCCGGACAGGCGCTGGTCGAGGCGGCGCGTGAGGCCGATGTGCCCGTTGAAGTTATTCCCGGGCCCTCTGCTTGCGTCACGGCGCTCGTTTCGTCCGGCATTCCCTGCGAGCATTTTTTCTTCGAGGGCTTTTTGGGCCGAAAGCACGGCGACCGCGTGCGCCGTTTACAGCGCCTTGCCGTGGTGCCCGGCGCACTCATCTTCTACGAGTCTCCACATCGCATCGTGGCGACGCTCGAGGCCGTGGCGGAGGTCTTTCCCCAGCGTGAGGTTGCCGTCTGCCGCGAACTCACCAAGCTGCACGAGGAGGTCTTGCGCGGGCCCGCTGCCCAGCTTGCCGAGGAGCTGCGTGCTCGCGGCGAGGTAAAGGGCGAGATTGCGCTGGTCATCGCGCCGCCGAGCGAGGATGAGGAGGCCGGTGTCGCGCCGGTTGGCGCCGCGGCAGCGGATCCCGACGAGGCCCTGCGCGCGGATATCCGCGCCGCGCTCGAGGAGGGGGAGCCCGCGTCTGCGGTGGCCAAGCGCCTGTCTCAGAAGTATTCGCGCCGCAAGCGCGATGTCTATGCCATGGTGCTCGATATGCAATAGATGGAGGATATCCAGCCCTTGCGCTAGAATCATCCTCTGTATGCAACGTTTTTCTGGAGGACAAACCCCATGGATCAAAGCAAGCCTTCGTTCTTTATCACGACGCCCATCTACTACGTCAACGCCGATCCGCACCTGGGCACGGCTTATTCCACCATCATCGCCGACGTTCAGGCTCGCTATCGCCGTTCCGCCGGCTATAACGTCAAGTTCCTGACCGGCATGGACGAGCACGGCGAGAAGGTCGCCGAGGCCGCGGCCAAGCACAACATGACGCCGCAGGAGTGGACCGATAGCCAGGCTCCGCACTTCAAGGAGCTTTGGAGCAAGCTCGAGATTTCCAATGATGACTTCATCCGCACCACCGAGCCGCGCCAGCACCATGCCGTGCAGTACCTGTGGGAGCGCATGAAGGAGTCCGGCTACCTGTATAAGGGCAGCTACGACGGCTGGTATTGCGTGCCTGACGAGACCTACTTTACCGATACGCAGGTCCAGAAGGGCGACGAGGAGTACGGCAGCGTCGGCCAGCACCTGTGCCCCGACTGCCACCGTCCGCTTGAGCGCGTGCAGGAGGAGTCCTACTTCTTTAAGCTTTCCGCCTTCCAGGACAAGCTGCTTAAGCTCTATGACGAGCATCCCGACTTTGTCGAGCCTGCGTTCCGCATGAACGAGGTTCGCAGCTTTGTCGAGGGCGGCCTCAACGACCTTTCCGTGAGCCGTACGAGCTTTGACTGGGGCATTCAGGTCCCGTTTGACGAGGGTCACGTGACCTACGTGTGGTTCGATGCTCTGCTCAACTATATGACGGCCGTTGGCTACGGTGTCGACACCGACGACGCGCGTGCCGAGCTGGCCTATCGCTGGCCCGCGCAGTTCCACATCGTGGGTAAGGACATCATCCGCTTCCACTGCGTCATTTGGCCCGCCATGCTCATGGCCATCGGCGAGGCCCTGCCCGAGCACGTCTTTGCCCATGGCTTCCTGACCGTGCGCAATGCCGAGACCGGTAAGGCCGAGAAGATGTCCAAGAGCCGTGGCAACGCCATCGCCCCGCAGGATGTCATCGATATGCTGGGCGTCGAGGGCTATCGTTATTACTTTATGACCGATGTGGTCCCCGGTACCGACGGCGCCATCAGCTTCGACCGCATGGAGCAGGTCTACAACGCCGATTTGGCCAACAGCTGGGGCAACCTCATTTCGCGCTCGCTCAACATGAGCGGCAAGTATTTTGACGGTTGCGCGCCCGCCAAGCCCGCATCGTTCGATGCGTTCGACAACCCGCTGGCAAAGATCGCCGATGGTCTGGTCGAGCGCTACATGGCCAAGATGGACGTGCTCGATTACGGTGGAGCCAAGGACGAGGTCATGGAGCTCATCCACGCCGCCAACCACTACATCGAGGACTCCGAGCCTTGGGCACTTGCCAAGGACGAGGCCAAGGCTGACGAGCTGGCGTTTGTGATCTACAACCTGCTCGAGGCCATTCGCATTGCCGCTCACCTGCTGATGCCGCTCATGCCCCAGACTTCTGCCGAGGCTCTGCGCCGCCTGTCCTGCGAGGACGAGGCCGCGAGCGACGACCTCAAGGGCATTTGCGCTTGGGGCCTGCTTGCTGGTGGTCAGCCCGTCGAGAAGGGCGATCCGCTGTTCCCGCGTCTGGCGTAGTGACCGCGCGAGCGCCATATCGGCAATTTGCTGTTTAGCTGTAAGGGCATGGCCGCCACGGTCCATGCCCTTTTGTTTCAAGACGCCGCCATCATGCTAAGGAGGCAACCATGACAACTTCGCCTTTGGCAAACCCCACGGCCACCAGGGAGCTGCTAGAGGAGTTTGGCCTTGCGACTAAGCATCGCCTGGGCCAGAACTTTCTAATCGACAATCATGTGATCGAGCGTATCTGCGAGCTTGCCGAGCTTGCAGGTGACGAGCGCGTACTCGAGGTGGGTCCGGGTTGCGGCACGTTGACACTTGCGTTGCTGCAGGAGGCGGCGTGCGTTACGTCGATCGAGGCCGATCCCGAGCTTGAGCCGGTGCTTGACGCCCACGCCGCCGACTATGCCAACTTCCGCTTTATCATGGGCGATGCGCTCAAGGTGGGCCCGGAGCAGATTGAGCAGGTTGCGGGCGGTACGCCGACGGTGTTTGTCGCGAATCTGCCCTACAACGTGGCGGCGACGATCATCCTTCAGTTCTTCCAGACGATGCCCGCGCTTAAGCGCGCTGTCGTCATGGTGCAAAAGGAGGTTGCCGATCGCATTGCCGCAGTGCCGGGCAACAAGACCTATGGCGGCTATACGGCAAAGCTCGGCCTGTATGCGCAGGTGACGGGCCGCTTTGAGGTGCCGCCGCGCTGCTTTATGCCGGCGCCGCACGTGGACTCGGCCGTCGTGCGTATCGACCGTGTTGACGGTGTGGTGCCCGAAGGACTCGATCGCGAATTTGTGGCCCGCGTGATTGATGCTGCATTTGCCCAGCGTCGCAAGACCATCCGCAATTCCATGAGCGCCAACGGCTTTGCCAAAGACGTGCTCGATGCCGCCTTTGAGGCTTGCGGTATCGCACCCACCACGCGCGCCGAGACGCTTGACGTTGCCGACTTTGTCCGTCTGGCCCAGGAGCTAATCCATGATGCCTAATGCCGAACGTGTGACGTTTACCAAGAAAAAGAAGACGGTTGCTTGTCCCGTGCCCTTGGCACCGCTTGCCGACACGCATGCGCATCTACTTTCGTTCTGGGGCAAGGATGTGCCTGAGACGCTCGTGCGTGCCAAGGCGGCAGGCGTCGACCTGTTGGTGACGATGCTCGACCCCATCGCTGACAAACGCAGCGTGACGGACTATAGCGACTGGCTCGTGCGCGAAATTCTGCCGATGCAGGATATCCCGCAGATCAAGTATCTTGCCGGCGTGCATCCGTATGGCGCACCGGACTATACCGACGACGTTCACGCACAGGTCGTTGCCGCGCTCGATGATTCCTTATGCGCCGGTATTGGCGAAATCGGCCTGGACTACCACATGGACTATGACGACGATATCGCGCCGGCACCCCATAACGTGCAGATTGACTGCATGGCGCGTCAGCTCGAGCTTGCCGTGTGCCGTAACGTGCCGGTGGAGCTGCATCTGCGCCACGAGGACACGGACCATGAGCGCACCTCGCACGTTGATGCGTACAACGTGCTTCGTGAGGTGGGCGTGCCCCAGGCCGGTTGTGTGCTGCACTGCTTTGGCGAGGACCGCGCCACGATGGAGCGCTTTGTGGAGCTGGGCTGCTATATCGCCTATGGTGGTGCGGCCACCTTTAAGCGCAACGACGACGTGCGCGAGGCATTTGCGGCAACCCCACTCGATCGAATTTTGTTCGAGACGGATTGCCCGTATATGGCTCCGGAGCCCATCCGCGGTCTTGAATGCGAGCCCGCAATGATCTCCATTACGGCAAACGCGCTGGTTAACGACCGTGTCGATCGTACCGGCGAGGATGCTGAGGCAATCGCGCAAGCCGCTTGGGAAAATGCCTGCAAACTTTTTCAAAAATAGTTCTTGCGTTCGCGGTGGCGCTCCGTTATTCTAATTCCTGCACGCGGGCGTGGCGGAATTGGCAGACGCGTACGGTTCAGGTCCGTATGGGGGCAACCCCATGAAGGTTCAAGTCCTTTCGCCCGCACCATT
>CATYJU010000079.1 GCA_958407995.1 uncultured Collinsella sp. | reverse complement strand
CTGGTGATCTCCGCCTTGAGAGGGCGGCGTCCTAAACCGCTAGACGAACGGGCCACATGACATCTGCACTGCCGTGCTGCGAGGAAATATATTACGGGACAAAAAACGTCAGCGCAAGAAGAAATTCCAAATTGCCGAAAAATTGTCGGCAGGTTATGGAACACACAGGTAAACTGGGTAGCTAATTCAAGTTGAGATGGACCAAAAGAGCTTCGCGCTCGTTGGGGATGTTGTCTTCGATCACGGCGTCGAGGGCGGAGTTGAGTAGCTGCCCCAGTTCCGGCCCGGGCTTGACTCCGGCACGGATCAGGTCGCCGCCGTTGATGGCGAGCATCTTGAGCGTATAGGGCTCCCCCGCCTTCAGCAGCTCGTGCGCCATCGCGCGCATCTCCTCAATCGTCTCAACGTAATAGAAGCACGACGGGGCCTTGCCGAGCGTGTCGGCACGCTTAAGATCCATGAGCTCGTCCATCAAACGCGGCGTGTCGACGCCCTCGCCCGAAAGCGCGCGCATCATATTGAGCAGGCAGGAGCGCTCGGGGCGCAGCGGCTTGTCGTGATATTTGATGAGCAGGCACACGTCGCGCACCAGGTCGTGCGAGAGCGCCAGGCGATCCATAATGACGCGCGCTTTCTTGGCGCCGAGCTCGGGATGACCGTAGAAGTGTCCGCTGCCGGCGTGATCGACCGTGAAACACTCGGGCTTGGACACATCGTGCAAAAACGCCGCCCACATAAGGCTCGACGAGGGCGCGACGCCGTCACACAGCGCGAGCTCCCCCGCCACCGTAAGCACACGGGCGATATGCTCGTAGACGTTAAACGCATGATAGACACTGCGCTGATCAAACCCGCGACCCGCTGCCAACTCGGGCACGGCGGCGCAGATGAGCTCGGGGTAGCGCAGCATCGCGTCTCCCCCATGACCGGTCGAAAGAATGCCCTCGAGCTCAATACCCACACGCTCGCGCGCCACGGCGTCGAGCAGCGGCGCACACTCGGCAAGTGCGTGCTTAGTCTCGGGCTCAATCATAAAGTCCAGGCGGCAGGCAAAGCGTACCGCACGCAGCATGCGCAGGGCGTCCTCGTTAAAGCGACGCTTGGGATCGCCGACAGCGCGAATCAGCTTGCGCTCCAAGTCACCCTGGCCGTCGTAGCGGTCGACAAGCCCGCGCTCGGGATGCCAGGCCATGGCGTTGATGGTAAAGTCGCGGCGCGCCAAATCGTCCTCGAGCGAGGCGGCACGCTCCACACTCTGGGGATGGCGACCATCGGTGTAAAAGCCATCCAGACGGTACGTGGTGACCTCGATACGCTCGCCATCGGAAATAGCCGTGATTCCGCCAAATTTAATGCCCGACTCCACAACCGCGATGCCGGCGGCCTCGAGCGCTGCTTTGGACTCCTGCCACAGGCCGCTACAGCACATATCAACATCGTGGCTGGGGCACCCCATCAGGGCGTCGCGCACCCAACCGCCTACATACCAAGCCTCAAGACCAGCCGCCTCAAGCGCGCGCAGGACGCACAGGGACGCATCGGACGGTTGAGTACCGTTGAGCGAAACATTGCACATGCCTATGGCCTCCTGCACTTGCGAACGTTAATAGATGGTTCTCAAGAAGTCTAACAAGAAACGAGAAAGCGCGCACACGCAATCGCGTCGTCGAATCGATAAAACGAGACAACAGACGCCACATACGTTCAACGCGCAAAAAAACACCCGCCTCGGAGATCCAAAGCGGGTGTTCGGCAACGATTTTTAGATACGGCTAGCAGACCTGACGAACTTCGATGTGCTTCTTATATTCGTCCACCTTGGCAAAATCGCCCAGACCCGGGCACTCGACCACGTTGGCGCCGGTGGCCATCGAGAGGCGCAGGGCGTCCTCGACGCGCTCGGGGGCGTCATGCCACACGGACAGGAAGGCAGCGAGCGAAGAATCACCGGCGCAGACGGTCGACAGCAGCTTGACATCAAAGGTGCGGTTCGCAAACCAGATGTGCTCGCCGTTAGAGAAATAGGCACCGGCGCCGCCGAGGGTCAGCAGCACATTCTTGGCGCCCTTGGCGTGCAGTTCGGCCATCGCGCGCTTGACGGACTCGTCGTCGCCACCGCTCACCTTGATGCCAAAGATGTCGAGCAGCTCGTCATCGTTGGGCTTAATGAGCAACGGCTCCGTGGCAATGAGGTCGGCCAGCTGATGGCTCGAGATATCGAGCACGAACTCGGCGCCCTTGGCCTTCACGCGACGCAGGACCTCGGCCAGGAAGCCCTCGGAGGTGTTGGGGGGCAGCGAGCCGCTAATGACCAGGCAGGTCATGTCGTCGAGCGAATCAATAAGCTCAAACATCTCCTGCTCATTGGCTTCGTTAATGGCGGCACCGGCATTGACCATGTTGTACTCGGTGTCGGGACCGGCGTTGAGGAACACGTTGACACGCGTGATGCCGTCGGTCCACACGGGCTTGACGGGCACGCCCAGGGCCTCGGCGCCCTTAACGATGAACTCGCCCGAGAAGCCGGCAAAGAAGCCCAGGATCGTGGTGTCGACACCGTAGTGGTCGAGCGTAAACGAGACGTTGAGACCCTTGCCGTTGGGGGTGTAGACCGCGTTACGGGTGCGCGTAACGGTATTGGCGGACAGTCCGTCGCAGGCGATGTTGTAGTCAATGGCGGGATTTGCAGTGAGCGTGTAAATCATGAATGTTCCTTTCACGAAGCAACGTGTTAATGAAAGTATATTCCACGCTTCGGCAAAAGGCTACAACAACTCGGCGAACGGTGTGGAAGCGGTGAAGGTCGGTTTCATCTCACTTTTCCCACGAAAAAAAACGGCGCCCCGACCGAAGTCAGAGCGCCGCATGCGCACGATTTGTCGCGTTTCGCTTACTTGCGATCGAGCTTACGGACAGCAACGCGCTTGCTGTACTCGTCAACGTGACCGAAGTCGCCAATGCCCACGGACTCGGCAACGTTGGCGCCGGTGGCCATAGCGAGCTTCATGGCCTCCTCGACGTTGTCGCGATCCCTGTACCACTTGTGCAGGAATGCAGCGAGGGTGCAGTCGCCGGCGCAGACGGAAGAGACCAGCTTGATGTTGAACTCACGCTTGGCATACCAGATGTCCTCGCCGTTGGAGAAGTAGGCGTCGCCGCGGCTACCACGAGTGAGCAGCACGTTCTGGACGCCGGCGTCGTGGGCGAGCTTCATAGCAACGCGGACCTCGTCGTCGGTGTCGACCGGCACGCCGAAGATGGCCTTCATCTCATGATGGTTCGGCTTGATGAGCAGCGGCTTCTTGTGAGCGAGCTCCTTGAGCTTGTCGGAGGACAGGTCCAGGACGACGTCGGCGCCACGAGCCTGAGCGTGCTCCATGACCTGAGCCAGGAAGTCGGGCGTAGCTTTGGGAGGCACGGAGCCGGAAACGATCAGGCACTCAAGGTCGCCCGCGGTGTCCAGGATGTTGTAGAGCTCCTTCTGGTGCTCCGGCGTAATCGGGGCGCCGGGGTTAAGGATGCCGTACTCGTGCTGGCCATCGTTGACGTAGGTGTTGATGCGCGTAATGCCGTCGGTCCAGACCGGGCGGCACAGGCAACCCAGGTTCATGACCTCCTCGACGATGAACTTGCCCGTGAAGCCGGCGAAGAAGCCGAGCGCGACGGTGTCGACGCCCATCTTCTTAAAGGCAAAGGACACGTCGAGGCCCTTGCCGTTAGCCGTGTAGCTGGCCGAGCCGGTGCGGACGTTCTCGTCGGGCTCGAGCGGAGAGCTCGAAACCGTCATGTCGACAGCCGGGTTAGCGGTTAGCGTGTAGAACATTTACAGTACCCCCTGTATATGTGAGGGCCGCGTGGCCGGCCCATTCCAACCACGCGGTTACCTCTGATACCAAATTAGCGAGCTGCGGACTCGAGCAGCGCCTTGACCTCGGCGGCGGTGTTGCAGGCGAGTGCCTTCTCGGCGAGCTCGTCGCACTCGGCCTTGGTCCACTGGCTGATGGTCTTGCGGGCGCGCAGGATCGACGGAGCGCTCATCGAGAACTCCTCCAGGCCCCAGCTGATCAGCAGCGGCTCAAGCAGCGGATCGGCAGCGGCCTCGCCGCACATACCGACCATGATGCCGGCCTTCACGCCGCTCTCGATGATGTTCTTGAGCGAGCGGAGCACGGCGGGATAGTAAACCTGGTACAGGTTGGAGATGGTGTCGTTACCACGGTCGGCGCACATGGTGTAGCCGATCAGGTCGTTGGTGCCGATGGAGAAGAAGTCGGCGACCTCGGCCAGGCGGTCTGCGAGCAGCGAAGCGGCGGGCGTCTCGACCATGATGCCGACCTCGATGTTCTCGTTGAACTTGCGACCCTCTTCGGTCAGCTCGGCCTTGCACTGCTCGACGAGCTCCTTGACAGCCAAGACCTCCTCGACGCAGGTGACGAGCGGGATCATGATCTTGACGTCACCAAAGGCGCTGGCGCGCAGCAGGGCGCGGAGCTGGACCTTGTACTGGTCGGGGTTGGCGAGGCAGTAACGCACGGCGCGGAAGCCCATGAAGGGGTTGTCTTCCTTGACCATGTGCAGGTACGGAATCTCCTTGTCGCCGCCCACATCGAGCGTGCGAATGATGACCGGAGCACCCTTGAGCGCGCTGGCGACCTTGCGGTAGGCGTTGAACTGCTCCTCCTCGGAAGGAAGCTCAGCGGAGTCCATGAACAGGAACTCGGAGCGGAACAGACCGATGGCCTCGGCATCGTGATCGAGCGCGTTGGGCACGTCATCGGGGTTACCGATGTTGCAGGCGATGATCTTCTTGATGCCATCGGCAGTCACGGACGGCTTGCCACGGAAGGCCTCGAGGGCCGCCTTCTCGGCAGCGAAGGCCTCGGCCTTGGCGGTATAGGCAGCGAGCGTCTCCTCGTCGGGATCGGCCTCGACGATACCCTTGCCACCGTCGACGACAACGGTCATACCGTTGCGCAGCGCGGTGCAGCTGTTGGAAACCGAAAGGACGGCCGGGATCTCGAGGGCGCGCGCGATGATCGCGGAGTGCGACGTGCGGCCACCGGTCTCGGTGACGATGCCGGCAACGTGGGCCTTATCGATCGTGGCGGTCATGGACGGCGTGAGGTCGTGCACGACAACGACGGTGTTCTCGGGCAGGACGGAAAGGTCGACGACCTCCTTGCCCAGCAGCTCGGCCAGAATACCGGTACGGATGTCGGCGATGTCGGCCGCGCGCAGACGGAACATCTCGTCGTCCATGGACAGGAACATGTTCTCAAACATGGTCGAGGTGTCCATGAGCGCCTGCTCGGCGCAGGCACCGCCGTCAATGGCGGCGTTGATGGCGTCAGTCATGCCCGGGTCCTGAGCCAGGACAATGTGTCCGCTCATGATCTCGGCCTCGGCCTCGCCCACCGTCTCCTTCATATGGTCGGCCTGAGCCTGGGTCTTCTCGCAGAAGACCGAAAGAGCGGACTGATAGCGCTCCTTCTCTGCTGCCGAATCAGCAACCTCGTGCGGCTCAAACGTCAAGTCGGGATCGACGGCGACCATGACGGTGCCGATACCGATGCCCTCGGAAGCGTTGACTCCCTGATACATTCCCATTCCTCTCTCCGTGTCATGTGATAAAGCGTTTTGCCATATCCATGACAAAAGAGCGCAGCTACCTTACAACAGGTCACTGCGCCCCCAAATATGAACTTAGTTGTTCAACATGCGACCCGTTTGAGTTCTACTCGCCAAGACCGCTCTTGATGAGCTCGATGGCAGCAGCCAGAGCCTCGGCCTCGTCAGCGCCGTCGCACTTAACCTCAACCTCGGTGCCACAGGGGATACCAGCAGCCATGAGGGCCATCGGGGACTTGCCGTTGACCTCCTTCTCGGGGGTGACGACAGTCACGTCGCAGGCGTACTTGCCCATGGTGGAGGCGAAGAGGCCGGCCGGACGCATGTGAAGACCCTGCGGATTGACGAGGGTAGCCTTCTCAGAAACCATAATTGACTCCTTTTTTGTGTTTAACCCCTGTCATGCATGCGGCAGGAGTCAGATTCACGACGTTGTTTATATTAACTCACATCAAACGGTTTTTCATTATGTTTC
>CATYJU010000078.1 GCA_958407995.1 uncultured Collinsella sp. | reverse complement strand
AGGACGCCGTTGTAGGTGGAGTTGAAGCCGATACGGTGATCGGTCACGCGGTCCTGGGGCTGGTTGTAGGTACGGATCTTCTCGGAACGGTTGCCGTGACCGATCTGGCTCTGGCGCTCGGCGCCGAGCTCGGCCTGCTGCTTCTCGAGTTCCATCTCGTACAGACGGGCACGCAGCATCTGCATGCAGACCTCACGGTTCTGGATCTGGGAACGCTGCTCCTGCGACTGCACCACGGTGTTGGTGGGCAGGTGGGTGATGCGCACGGCAGAGTAGGTGGTGTTAACGCACTGACCGCCAGGGCCGGAGGCACAGTAGGTATCGATGCGCAGGTCGGACTGGTTGATCTGAACGTCGATCTCCTCGGCCTCGGGAAGCACGGCGACGGTTGCCGTGGAGGTCTGGATGCGACCCTGGGACTCGGTCTTGGGGACTCGCTGGACGCGATGCACGCCGGACTCGTACTTCATGACGGAGTAGACGCGGTCGCCCTCGACCTTGAACTCGATGGACTTAAAGCCGCCGGCCTCGCTGGGGCTGGAGTCGAGTACGGTGGTCTTCCAGCCGCGCGACTCGCAGAAGCGCTGGTACATCTTGTACAGATCGCCGGCAAAGATGGCCGCCTCGTCGCCACCGGCGGCGGAGCGGATCTCGACGATGGTGTTCTTGTCGTCGTTGGGATCGCTCGGGATGAGCATGTACTTAATGTCTTCCTCGAGCTGGGGAAGCTTGGCCTCGTTTTCGGAGATGTCCATCTGGAGCATCTCCTTCTCATCGGCATCGGTGGTATCGTGCAGCATTTCCTTGGCAGCCTCGATGTCATCGAGCGCGCCGATGTACTCGCGCGAGGCGGCGATGAGGTCGGACTGGTGCGCGTACTCCTTGTTGAGACGCGTGAACTCCTTAATATCGGAGGCGACGGCCGGGTCGGAGAGCTTCTTCTCGAGCTCCTCGTAGGCCTTGATGATCTTTTCGAGCTTGTCGCGCATGGCGGGACTCCTTTATATGCGTGAAGGTGAAAATCGGCAGAGTTGATGGGGCGCGCGGCGCCACTGCGGGGGTAAGCCCGGCTAGAGCATGTCGATCTTCAGATACATGCGCATCCCTTCGCGTATGGGGTACATAGTTGCGGTCTAACCCATACATGATAGCGTGCGCAGGCAAACCTGCATATAACCCGCACGGAATGATTGGTGCAAACAAACCTGACCCCATTGCACCAAGGGCTTGCTTTTTGGCTAGAGCGTTTGGAGTAGAGCGACGAGGAAGCGGATGCCTTGGAGGTAGGCGCGGCGGGTGATGCGCTCGTTGGTGCCGTGGACGCCGCGATCACACTCGTCGTCATCAACCACAAAGGCCGAGAAGCGAATGCACTCAGGGCAAATGTGCTGGTAGTTGGCAGCGTCGGTCGCACCGATCACGGTCGAGGGCACAATTGCCACTGGCTCGAATGATCCATTTTCCTCCGTCTCCTTTGGATCACGGAAATAGCGGGCGGCGATGGAGCGAACCGCCTCGAGGCCGGGACCACCGATGCGCGGGGACGGCGAGGGTTCGGAGCTGCCGGGGCCTAGCTCCACTTCGACACGACCGGCAAGGTCCGCCCCGGCAACCGCCTCACGGCAGCGCGCCACAACGTCGGCCACGCTCGTGCCCTCGAGCATGCGGAAGTTAATGTTGGCCCACATATCCTGCGGCATTACGTTGGCGCCGGTGCTGCCGCCCTCGATTTGCGTGGGCGCGCAGGTGGTCGTCACCAGCGGATAGAGCTTCTTGCTGGCAAGGCAATCGCGGACAATGGCGCCCCCGTTGGCGGCAATTTCATCCGCCGTGTAGAGCCCCAGCTCGACGAGCTGGGCGGCAAGCAAATCGGTCACGCGCGTCGGCCACTCGATATCGCAGATTGCGGTGATGGCACGGCTGAGCACCTCGAGCGACGTGCCGCCGTAGGGATTAGAAGAATGTCCACCCGCGCTCTTTGTCTTGAGCACGATATCGGCATAGCCCTTCTCCGCGAGGTCGGCGTGCATGAGCCAACCCTCGCCCGCGCTGTACTCGGCATCCGAAACGATGCGGTAGTCGCCCTCGTCGATCAGGAACTCGAGCTCAACACCGCGCTCCTCGAGCGCGCGGCCGATGGTGCCTGCGCCGTACTGCGTGGTTTCCTCGTCCTGGCCAAAGGCCAGGAGCAGCGTGCGCTCGTGCTGCCAACCGTGCGCCAGCGCATACTCGACAGCCTCGAGAATACCTGCGACCTGGTCCTTCATGTCAATCGCGCCGCGGCCCCAGATGTAGGTGTCGTCCACGTGCCCGCTAAAGGGGGCATGCGTCCAGTCGGCCTCGGTACCCGGCACCACGGGGACCACGTCCATGTGACCCATGAGCATGACGGGGTTAAGAGCCGAATTGCTGCCGGCAAGCGTCACCAACAGCGAATGGTCGACAAGCTCGACCTCGCCCGCCGCAAACACGCGCGGCCACGCCTGCTGCATATAGGCGCGCAGGTCGTCGAACGACTGCCAGTTCACCGCCTCGGCATCCATGCTCGAGACGGTCGGAAACGACAGCACGCGGCCCAGGCGTTCGCACGCGCCAGCCTCGTCCAAATCGGCAAAATCGTCCTCATGCGCAAAGAAGCGCCAAACCTCGGCCATGACATCCTTTCGATTGTGATGACGAGGGCCGCCCCACCGGAGCGGCCCTGCCACATAAGCGTTTGCGGTCGGTTATTTGTCCTCGAGATAACGAGAGAGGAACTCGCGAGTGCGCTGGTGTTTGGGGTTGCCGAAGAGCTCGGCCGGCGCGGCGTCCTCGAGCACCACGCCCTTGTCCATAAAGACCACGCGGTCGGACACGGTTCGGGCAAAGGCCATCTCGTGCGTGACGACGACCATGGTCATGCCGTCGGCCGCGAGCTTGCGCATGACCTCGAGCACCTCGCCCACGATCTCGGGGTCGAGTGCGGAGGTCGGCTCGTCGAACAGCATGATCTGCGGATTCATGCACAGGGCGCGCGCGATGGCCACGCGCTGCTTTTGGCCACCGGACAGGCGACCCACGGCGGCATGCGCAAACTTTTCGAGCCCCACGCTCGTCAAATGCTCCATCGCGACCTTCTCGGCCTCGGCCTTGCTCATCTTTTTGAGCGTGACGGGCGCAAGCGTGCAGTTGTCGAGCACGTCCATGTTGTTGAACAGGTTAAAGCCCTGGAACACCATGCCGATGTCCTCGCGGAGTTTATTGATATTGCAGCGCTCGGCCGTGAGGTCCTGGCCGTGGAACCAGATGTGGCCCGCGTCCGGGGTCTCGAGCAGGTTGAGGCAGCGCAGGAAGGTCGACTTGCCCGAGCCCGAGGCGCCGATAATGGTAACGACCTCGCCGGGGTTAACGGACAGGTCGATGCCCTTGAGCACCTCGAGCGAGCCGAAGCTCTTGCGCAGGCCCTCGACGCGGATGAGCGGCTCATTGGTCTGTGCGGCGGCCGCGGTGCCGGTAGTGGCGGTATCTGCCATGATGATTCTCCTCGTCTTGAGCCTAGTTGGAGCTGGGCAGCGTTGCCGGGGCCTCGGCGCCGAGCTTTTTGCCAAAGGCCTCGAGCAGGCGGCTCGCCACGAGCGTCAGGATCAGGTAAACCACGAGCGCCACGCAGTAGACCTCCATCTGACGGTAGTACACGCCGGCGACGGTGGTGGTGGCGTACATGAGGTCGAACACGCCGATGACCGAGAGCACCGACGAGTCCTTGATGTTGATGATGAGCTCGTTGGTGAGTGCGGGAATCGCGTTTTTAATGCCCTGGGGGAACACGACCTTGCGCATAGCCTGCCACTGCGACAGGCCCAGCGAGCGCGCCGCCTCGGCCTGGCCGGGATCGATGGACTCGATGCCGCCGCGCAGGACCTCCATCATGTAGGCGGTGGAGTTGAGCGAGATGGTGACGAGGCCGGCGGTGAAGGTACTCCAAATCTGGTTGGCCTGGGCGGTCTCGAAGCCCATGCCGCGCAAAACGGTGAAGCCCGCGTAATAGATGAGCAGGCCCTGAACCATCATGGGCGTGCCGCGCACGATGGTAGAGTAGACGGTCGCAAGGCCGCGGCCGATGCTCTTAAAGAAGCGCGTGAGATCGTTATCCACGCGATCGAAGGTCTGAATACGCAGGAACACAAAGAGCAGCGCCAGGAAAAAGGCGATGACGGTACCGAAGGTCGCAAGTGCGATGGTGATCTCGATGCCGCGGATAAAGAAGTCGCCGCTCTTGTAGGTCATGTAGACCAGGCTCGACAAAAAGTCGCTGGGGTTGGAGTCCGAGACAATGCTCACCTGCACCAGGTCGATAAATGACATGACGCAGCGGTCGACAAAGAAGATCGCCGCAATAGCAACGACGACATAGCTGCCCAGGCGCGCGCCGCGACGGAAGCGCTCGGAAGCAAACGGCGACGTTTCGCGATAGTCGTTCCAGTGCATGAGTTTGGTGACCAGCGCCGCCGCCGACACGACGAGCCAGGCCCAAAGAATCGCCCAAAGGCAATCCTGGAAGATACCGGTAGGGGCCAAGAAGCTCAGCGGCGTGGGGTTGCGCTGACTAAACGCCAGGCCGAGCGCCGCGATAACGCTCGTGCCCAGGTACACGTAACGGTGGTCGGCCTTGATAAAGGAGGCCAGGCGATTGATGGTTTTCATGCTGCCTCCCTATGCCGGCTGACGGTCGAGGCACGCGTCCCACATTTGGTCGCGCTCCTCTTGGCTAATGCCCTTGAGTGTCTTGTCGATGAGCTTAAGCAGTTTGTCCGAGCCCTTGCGGCAGCCGACGTTTGACGTGACCTCCTGCTTAAAGCCCTCGCCCTCCGCAAAGCGAATGGGCACGATGCCCGGGTTTTGGGCCATATAGCCCTTCTCGTTTTCGGTGTTGTAGGTCACGGCGTCGCAGGTGCCCTGCAGCAGGTTCGAAAACACCGTGGGCACCGAATCGACCGGATTCTTGTGAACGACGCCCGGGATCTCGTCGATGACGGTGTCGAGCATCGTGTCCTTTTGGCCGAGCACCGTGGCGCCGCTAAAGTCGCTGAGCTTGGTCGCGCTTTGGTAGGGCGAGCCCTCTTTTACGAACAGGCCAAAGTAGCCAATGAAGTACGGATCGGAAAAGCCGACGGACTCCTCGCGCTCGGGCGTGGTGCTCATGCCGGCAATAATGAGGTCGATCTGGCCGTTGTTGAGCGAATCGATAAGGCCCGAGAAACTCTGCTTGACGGCAACGGGCTCGCCACCGAGGGCCTTGCAGACGATCTTGGCGATCTGTACGTCGTAGCCATCGGCATAGGCGCCCTGCACGTTGTCGATGGGGATGGTGTACTCACTGGCTTCGGAAACCTGCCAGTTGTACGGGGCGTAGGCCGCCTCCATGCCAATGCGGATCTTGTCCTTGCCGATCACGGAATCGGACAGGTCGTCGCGACCGCCGCCCGTCGTGGGCTGAACCACCTTGAGCGTGGACGGACGCTGACAGCCGGCGAGCGCGCCGGCGACGACGGAAGCGCTCGCAGCGAGAGCGCTACCCAAAAAGATGCGACGGCTGCATACCGGCTGGGTCTGCATGCCGCGCTGTTGGGGAGAATGCATAATCTGCCTTCCCTGTTGAATCGTATGCTGACGACTTAACAGGATACGCCAGCGACCAGCAGCGCAGCACAAGCTCGAAAAATTAATAGACACACGGTAGTCATTGGGAACGTCGATGTTTTGACAATGCCAGCGAGCGCCACCCAGAGCGAACAAGTTGGCATGAAAAAGGCACGGCATAGACCTTCTGGTCATGCCGTGCCTTTTGAATGACAAATTGTCGCTCTGGGTGGCGCGCAGCGTCGACTGGTCCGCCGTTCGTTAGAACGGCGGAACCTAAGGGCGCAGCGTCGACCGGTCCGCCGTTCGTCAGAATGGCGGAACCTCTAGAGCAAAGTGACGCTAAAGCTGCGGACGTCCGTCTCGCCCGGCGCCAGCGTAATGGTGTTGACCTTGTGCTCAAAGACGTCGTCCTCGGTGTCCATGGTGGTGTGACCGGTCCAGGGCTCGAGCGCCACAAACGGGGCGTCGTTGGCGGCAGACCACA
>CATYJU010000077.1 GCA_958407995.1 uncultured Collinsella sp. | reverse complement strand
AGTAGATCATGGGCTTGTCGTAGACCGGCAGCAGCTGCTTGGAGGTCACGAGCGTTAGCGGGTACAGGCGCGTGCCGGACCCGCCGGCGAGGATGATGCCTTTCACGGGCTATAACCTTTCTTTTTTTGCGGCCCTGCGGCCAGCACGATTCCCCAAAAGTCGGGCGCAGCAGTCGACGCCGAAGGCGATGAACTCGAGCAGATTGCCCTCCCGAAGGAGCTGAGAGGAGACCGCTTTGACGAGCCGGCCCCCCTCGCCGATCTCACTTGCATGCACGAGATCGTCCGCATGCGTTTCGAGAAAGAAACCGACGGCACGGTTGCGGGCAAACTGTTCGGATGGCGTCAAGTTATGCGAGTGATAGACCTCTGCACGCGGCTCGTAAGCTACCTTCAATCCCGAGGCTATAAACCTGGCAGCCATGAGCATGTCCTCGTTGGTATTGACATGATCGAATCCACCGCATTCGAGATAGGAAGACCGACGGTATGCGGAACAGGTATCAGATGCGAAGAAAGTCTTAATACCAAATTGTTCAAGATCGCCTTTTGACCGAACAGACGGTAAATCAGGATAATTGAACTCACGTACCAGCTGTTCAAAACGTCGGGCATCCGCCTTGGGCAGCTGCCTACCGCTTACGAGAGCAATGCTGGGATCTTTCACCATGGGAGCAACAAGCCTCTTCAGATAATCACCGGAAACGGGCACAGCATCTTGAGTGAGAAAGCAGACGAAGTCGCCGCTCGATTTCCTAAGTGCCATGTCTCTTGTGGTGCCATGGTTGAAAGCCTGGCGATCAATCTTCAACAGGCGGACTCTTTTGTGTTGCCGGACCAGCTCGATAGTTTTATCTTCCGAAGCGGAATCAACAATCAGAATCTCAACCGGCTGAATAGACTGGTGTTCGAGGGCAATTAAAAGCCCATCGATTTCATGCTCAGCATTAAGAGTCGGAATGATGACGGAGATTTCCATCTATCTACCCGTCCTCTTCTTGCCGAACATTGCACCGAAGGTGCCGGTAAAGCACTTCCAATCCATGCGAAAACAGCGGTTCTGAACGTATCGGAGTTCGATCTGCTGACGCAGGCCGCTCTCAAACGTCGCTTCGTTACGATCAGTTGCCTGCCATAAACCGGTAATTCCAGGCTGAACAGAAAGCAGCTCGGCCTTTTCCTCATCCGTAAAGTGCTGTTCAAGCTCATCGCGCGTAATAGGACGAGGCCCAATAACAGACAGGTCACCGTTCAACACATTCAGGAACTGCGGCATCTCATCGATGGAGCATTTACGAATGAACTGACCGATCTTAGTAATGCGGGGGTCATCGTCAACCTTGCGCTCGACTTCCCACTGATGAAGCTGTTCGGGACTCAAATACTTCTGCACATCACCCGCATCGACAACCATGCTACGGAGCTTAAAAATCTTGATTGTTTTTCCGCCCTTGCCGACGCGCTCTTGCGTATACATAGGGCTGCCAGGCGATTCAAGGCAAATAAGTGCGCATACAATTGCGATGGGGATAAGCAGCAGTACACTCATCAAAAGACTGAACACCAGGTCGAACAGCCTCTTAATAAAGCGGTAGCCAGGCGTGCCGCTCGGCTTTATGAGATCGATAGCCAGCGCATCCCCCACAGATGCACAGCCCCTGTTACTTCTTTAGCAGGCAAAGTCAAACATACGGCCCTGTCCTCCAGGACCCCCCCAATCGATAAATTCAATAAATGCGAACGATTTACTGGTGCAACGTCTCCCTTACGTTTTGCTGGGAACGTCCAGCGGCAGCAGCTCCCTAAATGCGGAGTCACCTTCGCCCACGTCTACCAGGCACCAGCGTTTATGACGGTCGATCTTTTTAACGCGGGCCTCTTGTCCCACCAAGGGACCCTGCTCTATGTGCAACACGCCGTCTTCTATGCGCGCTACGCTGTTGCGCACCACGCCGTCGTCGTCCAGCACGCTGCGGTACCAGTCCTGCGCATCGTCCGGCATAGGCATATACGCCCGCTCCCTACTGCCGGCGATGCGGCAGCCAAAGCTCAACTGGGCCAGGGCCCTATCGAGCGCGGCGGCATCGTGCGTGGCGACGAAGAAATATTCCTTGTACATGGGTTTGGTTTGGAGCGACCAAGCGCCGTCCCGCTTAAACCAGAACTCCTTTTGCATCACAAAAGCGTTCTGCATCAGCTCGTGCGGGATAATGTGGCGGACCTTTTCGCAGGTCTCGCGCTCTTTACCATGGGGGGTGTGAACCAGATACCAGCGGACGCGGCCGTGCTGGCTGTTGGTGGTGGCGCCGTTAAATGCGCCCGGCAGCTGCTCTTGGCGCCGTGCCGTCTGCTCCATGTTCTCGCCCCCTCGTTTTCTTGCTTTGCGGCACACGCAAATGCAGGGGCGTTTAGAACAGGCTTCTCGCTCACAGCTAGGCGCAGTCGCAAAAGTACAGGTTTTTGCATCTTTCGACAAAGGCCATTATACGAGCAATTAATCTGCGTTTGCCCAGATTACGCAAAAAGTACTGCTGTTAGGTGCATCTCCATACCCCTCTATAAAAACCTGTAACTTTTTGTGCAACAAAAAAAGCCGCTCAACCAGCGGCTTTTTCTCGTTTTGGCACTAAAAAAGGCGACTGCCCTTTGTGGACGGTCGCCTTTGTTAATAGTTGTGAAGTTTGCCTTAGGCGCGAGTCTTAATCTCCTCGAGTACCTTGGCCACAAACTCGTCAACGGTCATCTGAACGGTCTCGTTGGAGCGATCGCGGACGGAGATGTTGCCGGCCTCGACCTCCTTCTCGCCCAGGATGAGCATGTAGGGCACGCGATCGATGCTGCGGGCCTCGCGGATCTTGTAGCCGATCTTCTCGTCGCGGTCGTCGCAGACCACGCGAATGCCGGCCTCCTCCAGCTTGGCGCACACCTCGTGAGCGTAGTCGCGGCTCTTCTCGGAGACGGGAAGCGCCTTGACCTGCACGGGAGCCAGCCAGGTGGGGAACTTGCCCGCAAAGTGCTCGATCAGAATACCGATGAAGCGCTCGATGGAGCCAAAGCACACGCGATGCAGCATGATGGGGCGCTTCTTGGTGCCGTCGGCGTCCACGTACTCCAGGTCAAAGTTGAGCGGCATCTGGAAGTCGAGCTGGACGGTGCCGCACTGCCAAGTGCGGCCGAGCGAGTCCTCCAGATGGAAGTCGATCTTGGGGCCGTAGAAGGCGCCATCGCCCTCGTTGACCTCGTAGTCCATGTGCAGCTGCTCAAGAGCGGTGCGCAGGCCCTCCTCGGCGCGCGCCCAGTCCTCGTCCGAACCCATGGAGTCCTCGGGGCGAGTGGAAAGCTCAACGTGATACTTAAAGCCAAACTTTTGGTACACGGAGTCGATGAGGTTGACCACGCCCACGATCTCGTCGGTCAGCTGGTCGGGACGCACAAACAGGTGAGCGTCGTCCTGGTTAAAGCAGCGTACGCGGAACAGGCCGTGCAGGGCGCCGCGCAGCTCGTGGCGGTGCACCAGGCCAATCTCGCCGGCGCGAATGGGAAGCTCGCGGTAGGAGTGCGGCTTGGAGGCGTACACCAGCACGCCGCCCGGGCAGTTCATGGGCTTAATGCAGTACTCTTCGTCGTCGATGACGGTGGAGTACATGTTGTCCTTGTAGTGGTCCCAGTGGCCCGAGGTCTTCCACAGCTGCTTGTTCATGATGAGCGGCGTGGAGATCTCCACGTAGCCGGCCTTGTGGTGGATCTCGCGCCAGTAGTCCAGCAGCGTGTTCTTAAGGATCATGCCGTTGGGCAGGAAGAACGGGAAGCCGGGGGCCTCATCGCGCATCATAAAGAGGTCCATCTCGCGGCCGATCTTGCGGTGGTCGCGCTTCTTGGCCTCCTCCAGCATGTGCATGTGCTCGTCGAGCTCTTCCTTGGTGGCAAAGGCGACGCCGTTGATGCGGGTGAGCATCTTGTTGTCCTTGTCGCCCTTCCAGTAGGCGCCCGAGACGCCGGTGAGCTTAAAGGCCTTGAGGGCCTTGGTGTAGCAGATGTGGGGGCCTACGCACATGTCGATGTAGTCGCCCTGCTGGTAGAAGGTGATGCGGGCGTCGTCGTCCAGGTCGCCGATGTGCTCGACCTTGTACTTCTCGCCGCGCTCCTCCATAAGGGCGACGGCCTCAGCGCGGGGCTTCTCGTACACGGAAAACTTGAGGTTCTCCTTGACAATCTTTTTCATCTCGGCCTCGATCGCGGGGAAGTCGTCCTCGCTGATCTTGACGCCCTCGGGCAGGTCGACGTCGTAGTAAAAGCCGTTGTCGGTCGCGGGGCCGTAGGCAAAGTCGGCCTCGGGGTACAGACGCTTGATGGCCTGCGCCATGATGTGCGCGGCGGAGTGGCGGATGACGTGCGTGACCTCGTCCTGCGGGAGCTCGGCCACCGAACCGTCATTGTAGAGTGCCTTCATGGGTATGTTTTCTCCTCTCGGATGCCTGATGCAAGTGCGTGCGATGCGCTCGGCGTTTTTGACTTGCATCATTATAGGCAGGTTGCCTTGGTATACAAGCGCCCGCCGCACCTTAATGGCACGGCGGGCGATTTTCTACGCATGCTTCATCGTGTGGGGGCGGGGTGTGGGGCGCGCGTGGCTTGCGGCGTGCCCGTGGCTTGCGGCCGGCCCGGCGATGGATGCGTTACTGGATGCGAGTTCGGCAGTAGGGGCAGACCTTCCAGTGCGCATCAAGCGGGCGATGGCAGCTGGGGCATACGTTGCGAACCTGGGTATCGCACACCGGGCAGACGACGAAGTCCTTCTCGATGGGCGCGCCGCACTGCGGGCAGGTGCCGTACTGGGCAAGCTGGCGCTCGCGCAGAGCCATGTCCAGCTCCTGCTCCTCGCGGTCGGAGGCGTAGGAGTGCGGACGCAGGACCAGGTAGGCGATGAGGCCTACAAACGGGATGAGGGCAATGATGCCCCATGCCACGTAGGCGCTGGCGCCGCGGCGGCGAGCGTCGATAAACACATAGACGACCGACAGCACATACAGGGCGATGATAAAGCCAACGAAGGCATAGACGACGCCCATGAGCTGCGGCGACATGAGCTCGGAGATGTACTTGGACATTAGGGGTACCTTTCGGGGTAGTTATAGCTCGGGTTAGTGTACCACGGGGTTAAGAATCTGGCAGGTCGCAGGCAGGGGTGGACAGAAACATCTCAATCTGTAACAGCTACGGGTCAAATCCGCCCGTAACCGTTACAGATCAAGACAAACGGGTGACCCGCAGGACTAATGTCTCAATCTGTAACAGTTACTCGGGAAAAACGGGTGCAGATGTTATAGATCAAGACAAACGGGTGACCTGCCAGATAAACGTCTCAATCTGTAACATCTACAGGTCAAAACCACCCCCAACCGTTACAGATCAAGACAGACCATAGACGTCTGGGGGCGGCAGACGGGGTTGTGGATGATACCGCCCTCCCCTCGCCTACCGCTGGCGGATGCAGCGGGGCTGTTCGCCGCATTGCCGTCGCACTGGGGGTGTGCAGACCGTAGGATAGTTTGATTGACGGCCTGTCAACTAGTCTGGGAGGCACTGTGACGGAAACGTTTGATATCGCAATTGTGGGCGCGGGCATTACCGGGTGCGCCATCGCGCGGCAGCTCGCGAGGTTTGACCTTTCCATTTGCGTGGTCGAGGCGGCTAACGATATCGCGCTGGGCGCGTCGAAGGCCAACGGCGGCTTGGTGCATGCCGGCTACGATCCGACACCGGGCACGGTTAAGGCGCAGGTCAACGCCCGCGGCTGCGAGTTGTACGGTACGTGGGCGCAGGAGCTGGGATTTTTGTTTTGCCGCACCGGGTCGATGGTGCTGGGCTTTAACGACGAAGACCGCGCGCACTTGGAGCAGCTTCGCAGCAACGGCCTTGCCAATGGCGTGCCCGAGCTGTCGATCGTCGGACCCGACCGCATCCACGAATTAGAGCCGCGCGCCAGCGCCGATGCAACGTGCGCGTTGTGGTGCCCCTCGACTGGGTTTGTCGATCCGTTTGAGGTTGCCATCGCCGCGCTGGAGAACGCCGTGGCCAACGGGGTGACGTTTATGCGGTCCGCGTCGGTGGAAGCGATTGAAGTCTCGGGCTCGGGAGATGACGCGCGCTTTACGCTGGTGTCGCCTGCCGGCAACGTGCGCTGCCGCTACCTGATCAACGCCGCGGGCAACGGCGCCGCCGACATCTCGCATATGGCGGGCGCCGAGGAGTTCCAGATGG
>CATYJU010000076.1 GCA_958407995.1 uncultured Collinsella sp. | reverse complement strand
CGCCTGCTCATGATGGTGCTCACGGCAGTTCTCATCTTCTTCTTCATCAATGTTATGCTGCTCGTTTCCGATATCCAGGGCACGGCGCGCGTGGTCAACTACGCCGGTCTGGTGCGCGGCACCACGCAGCGAATCGTTAAGCTCGAGGACGCGGGCCAGCCTCAAGACGACCTGCTCAAAGCCGTGGATTCATACATCAACGGCTTGCGTTACGGAAGTGACGACCTCAACCTCGTCCGTCTCGACGACGATGAGTATCAGGCAAAGATGACCGAGCTTGCAAATTATTATGATGAGCTTTGCGCCGAGATTAGCCGCGTGCGCGAAGTCGGCTACGAGAGCACCGACATCATCTCCATGAGCGAGGAGTTCTTTGGCATTTGCGACGATGCTACGCGACTCGCAGAGGACTACTCTCAGGAGAAGGCGTCGGCGCTCAACTATCTCGAGGGCTTGGTGATCATCGACATCGTGGGCTTGGTGGCGACCTTTGCGGTCGAACTTGTTCGCGCGGTGCGCACTGCCGCGCTCAACCGCGAGCTGCAGAGCAAAGTCTATCTCGACGAAGCCACGGGACTGCCCAACAAGAACAAGTGCGAGGAGATCTTGGGGCAGAAGCGGCCTGTCTCCGCGGAGGCGCCCGTTGCGGTGTGCGTCTTCGACCTTAACAATCTGCATACGGTCAATAACAACTTCGGCCACGAGAAGGGCGACGAATACATCCGTTCTTTTGCCCAGCAGCTGGGGTGCGTGGCGTCCGAGACCTGCTTTGTGGGCCGCGACGGCGGCGATGAGTTTATCGCGGTGCTGTGGGATGCCGATCGGGCTGCCGTGGAGTCCTGTCTCGCTCGGGTTCGTGCGAACGTGAACGAGTATTCCGAGGCTCACCCCGACATGCCTATCAGCTATGCGGTGGGCTATGCGCTTTCCAGTGATTTTGATGAACCGCCTACGATGCGCGAGCTCTTTTCCCAGGCCGACAAAAACATGTACATCGACAAGAACCGCGTAAAGACAGCCGAGGCAGCCGGGCCGCAACGCGAGGAACGGTAAGCCTGTGACAAAGGGCATAGAAAGGCCTCCGCAGCTCGTGTGGCTGCGGAGGCCTTATTCGTTGCGGTGCATTGTGTTTGGGTCGTTGAGATGAGTCGATTTGCCCCGAAAGAGGAGGGCATTGACCTTAGGGTCATGCCCGACGAATGAGCGGCAAATCGGCCATCTCGGCGAGCCGAACTACTCCAGCTCAAACGCTCCAGTATAGAGCTGGTAGTAATACCCGCGCTTGGCAATCAGCTCGTCGTGGTTGCCGCGCTCGATGATGCGGCCGTGGTCCAGGCAGATGATCGCGTCGGAGTTGCGCACGGTGGACAGGCGGTGCGCGATGACAAACGTCGTGCGGCCCTCCATGAGCTTATCCATGCCTGCCTGCACGATAGCCTCGGTGCGGGTGTCGATGGAGCTCGTGGCCTCGTCCAGAATCATTGCCGGCGGATCGGCGACAGCAGCGCGTGCGATCGAAATCAGCTGGCGCTGGCCCTGCGACAGCTGCGCGCCGTTGCCGGTGAGCATGGTGTCGTAGCCGTCGGGCAGGCGGGTGATAAAGTCGTCGGCGCCCGCGAGCTTGGCCGCCGCGATGCACTCCTCGTCGGAAGCGTCCAGGTTGCCGTAGCGGATGTTATCCATCACGGTGCCGGTGAACAGGTTCACGTCCTGCAGCACGACGCCCAGCGAGCGGCGCAGATCGGCCTTGCGGATCTTGTTGACGTTGATGCCGTCGTAGCGGATCTTGCCGTCGGCGATGTCATAGAAGCGGTTGATGAGGTTGGTGATGGTCGTCTTACCGGCACCGGTGGCGCCGACAAACGCGACCTTCTGGCCCGGCTTGGCAAACACGGACACGCCGTGCAGCACCTCGTGGTCGGGCGTGTAGCCAAAGTCGACGTTGTCCATGACCAGGTCGCCGCGCAGCGGTACGTACTCGATCTCGCCGGTTGCGCGGTGCGGGTGTTTCCACGCCCACATGCCGGTGTGGTGGTCGGCCTCCTCGAGCTGCCAGGTATCGGGGTTCACCTGCGCGTTGACGAGCGTCACGTAGCCTTCGTCGGTCTCGGGCTTCTCGTCGATGAGCTCAAAGATACGGTCGGCGCCGGCGAGGCCCATGACCACGGCGTTGATCTGCTGCGAGATCTGACCGATCTGTCCGCAGAACTGCTTGGTCATGTTGAGGAACGGCACCACGACGGCGATGGACAGCGCCATGCCCGAGATGCTCAGGTTGGGCACGCCCAGCGCCAGCAAAATGCCGCCTGCCAGTGCGACCAGCACGTAGAGCAGGTTGCCCAGGTTCATAAGGATAGGCATGAGGATGTTGGCGTACATGTTGGCCTTCTGCGAGACCTCGAAGAGCTTTTCGTTGCGCTCGTCAAAATCGGCCTCGGCGGCAGACTCGTGGCAGAATGCCTTGACGACCTTCTGGCCGTTCATGACTTCCTCGATGTGGCCCTCGACCACGCCGAGCTCGGTCTGCTGCGCAATAAAGAAACGCGCGGAGTTGGAGCCGAGCAGCTTGGTCATAAAGGTCATAAAGGCGACGCCTGCCACAATGACCAGGCACATCCAAACGCTGTAGTACAGCATGATAAAGAACACCGTGACGATGACGATGGTCGTCATGAGCAGGTTGGGCAGCGACTGGCTGATCATCTGGCGCAGCGTGTCGATGTCGTTGGTGTAGTGGCTCATGATGTCGCCGCGCTGGTGCGTGTCGAAGTAGCGAATCGGCAGGTCCTGCATGCGGTTGAACATCTTCTCGCGCAGCTTCTCGAGCGAGCCCTGCGTGACGATGGCCATGGCGCGGTTCCAGAACAGTGAGGACAGGATGCCGACGCCGTAGATGCAGGCGAGGGTGGTCACGAGCTGTGCGATTTTGGGCTGTGCGGCTTCCCAATCGCCCGACTGCCACGATTCGCTAATAATCTGCAGGGCGCTCTGAAGGAAGGTCGCGCCGATGGAGTTGATGATGGCGCAGAGCACCACGCCGACGACGACGAGGGGCAAAAGCACGGGGTAGAAGCCAAAGAGCGTCTTGATGAGGCGCGACATGGTGCCGCCCTTGCGGTTGAGCGCGCGCTCGGCGGTCGTTGCCTTACTCATGTGCCTCGCCTCCTTCCTGGGTCTGGGCTTGCGTTACGGTCGTATCGGTGTTGGCCTCGACGGCCCCTTCGCCCTCGGCAGACATCTTGTTCTGCGAGGTAAAGGTTTCGCGGTAGATCTCGCTCGTCTTGAGCAGCTCGTCGTGGTTACCGATTTGAGCGATACGGCCGCCCTCCATGACGATGATGCGATCGGCGTCCTGCACGGAGCTGATGCGCTGGGCGATGATGAGCTTGGTCGTGTTGGGCAGATAGCTTGCCAGCCCTGCGCGAATCTTGGCGTCGGTCTTGGTGTCGACGGCGCTGGTGGAGTCGTCCAGGATCAAGATCTTGGGGCGACGCAGCAGGGCACGCGCAATGCACAGGCGCTGCTTCTGACCGCCCGAGACATTGGAGCCGCCCTGTTCAATCCAGGTGTCATAGCCCTTGGGGAAGCCGTCGACAAACTCGTCGGCACAGGCCAGGTGCGCTGCCTCGCGGACCTCTTCGTCAGTGGCATTCGGGTCTCCCCAACGCAGGTTCTCGGCGATGGTGCCGCTAAACAGCACGTTTTTCTGCAATACCATGGCCACTTGGTGGCGCAACGCGTCCAGGTCGTAGTCGCGCACGTCCATGCCGCCCACGCGCACGGTGCCTTCGGTGGCGTCATACAGGCGGGCAATGAGGTTTACGAGCGTGGACTTGGCCGAGCCAGTGCCGCCGATGATGCCGATGGTCTCGCCGCTCGTAATGTGCAGGTCGATGTCGTCGAGCGCCTGGCGTTTCGCATGCGCGGAATACTTAAAGCTCACGTGGTCAAAGTCGATGGAGCCGTCGGCAACCTCGAGCACGGGCTCGGCGGGATCAGCAATCGTGGGCTCGGCGGCAAGCACCTCGGTAATGCGGTGTGCCGATTCGTCGGCCATGGTCACCATGACAAAGATCATCGACAGCTGCATCAGGCTCATAAGGATCTGAAAGCCATAGGTAAAGATCGAGGAGAGCTGGCCCACGTCGAACAGCGTGCCCTGGCTTGTGATGATGAGCTTGGAGCCCAGGTAGATGATGACGACAAATGCGCCGTTGACGCAGATGTTCATCATGGGGTTGTTAAAGGCGAGCAGCTTCTCGGCGCGGGTGAAGTCCATCTGGACGTCGCGTGCGGCGGTCGCGAACTTCTCTTTCTCAAAGTCTTCGCGCACGTAGCTCTTAACCACGCGCATGCCGGTGACGTTTTCCTCGACGGACTCGTTAAGGGCGTCGTACTTGTGGAACACGCGCGAGAAGATGGGGCGTACCTTAAAGATGATAAAGAACAGTCCAAAGCCCAACAGCGGAATGATGACCAGGTAGACCATGGCGACGCTGCCGCCCATGATAAATGCCATGGTAAAGGCGAAGATCAAGACCAGCGGCGCGCGCACGGCGATACGGATGATCATCATAAAGGCCTGCTGCACGTTGTTGATATCGGTAGTCAGGCGCGTGACGAGCGAGGAGCTCGAGAACTCATCGATGTTGGCAAAGCTGAACGTTTGGATCTTGTAGAACAGGTCGTGACGCAGGTTCTTAGCGAAGCCGCAACTCGCATGGCTGCAGGTGACGCCGGCAGCGGCACCAAAAGCAAGCGACGTCAGCGCGATGAGCACCAAAAAGCCCGCGGTGGGAAGCATCTCGGCTACGGTGGCGCCGTCTTTGATGGCGTCGATCAGGTTGGCGGTGATAAATGGAATCAGCATCTCGCAGAGCACCTCGCCAAGCACGAGCAATGGCGTGGCAACAGTGACTTTCATATAGTCGCGGATGCTGCCCATGAGGGTTTTAATCATCCAGTTCCTCCCAGGTTTTGCGGATTTTCTCGAGCATTTCGGCGAGCTGCTCGCGCTCGTCGTGAGTGAGGGCACTAAAGGCGCGCTCTCTAAAGCGGATGCGGGCCGCCTGCTCAACGCGGGCCTTTTCCCATCCTGCTTCGGTCAGGCGGATGGTGAGCTGCCGACGGTCTTTGGGATTGCGGTTGCGCTCGATAAGGCCGCCCATTTCGAGCTTGGACAGAATCTCGGAAAGGGACCCCGGCTTGAGGTCGAAGTGCATGCCAAGTTCCTGTTGGGACAGCTCGCCGGTAGGCTGCTTGGCGAGCAGGCAAACGATGGGCGCCTTGCCAGATATGCCGCCGCCGTGAAAATGCATGTAATGGCCGCAAAAGCCCAGACCGCTCAGGATGCGCTTGGCGAGTTTGTCTTCGGCGTTGACCGCTTCGGGTATGTCTACCGGTTGCGACGGGTCACCGCCGGGCTCGTGCGAACAAAGGTTAAGAGGTTCATCGCACATGAATTAGTGTTGCTCCTTTCTTTAGTTAGGTAGTGGAATTGTTTTGTGCCTAACCAATCTAGGAGCATGAGAAATGAATGTCAAGGTACCAAAC
Organism: uncultured Collinsella sp.; assembly: GCA_958407995.1. Classification (GTDB taxonomy): domain Bacteria; phylum Actinomycetota; class Coriobacteriia; order Coriobacteriales; family Coriobacteriaceae; genus Collinsella. Next base: position 1,415 of record CATYJU010000076.1, on the reverse strand, counting down.
TTATTAAGTTACGGCGTTTTGCCAAACGCCGTAACCGCTCGACGCTGCAAACGTTCCTAAGCGGCAATCTGGCGTTCAATCGTCGGGCATGGCCACAAGGCCTATGCCCTCCTCTTTCACGCCACCTTGCTCGCTTAGGAACGCTTTCGCTGTCCGTCCTCAACCTGTGATTCCGCCACGGTCCGTTTCGGTGCATGCAATCCCTTGGGGACGGAGGAAAAGGGATCATTTTCCGTAACCTTTCCGCAACAATTTGCCCTTCGTACCGCTCGCCTTCGCTCGCAACGCCCCCTGCGCTACACTTAGTCGCACTATGGCGCCGTCGCGCCGCGCCCGACCCAAGGGGGACACTCATGAAGAACACACAGCTGCTGCTGATCAACGATATGTGCGGTTACGGCAAGGTCGCGCTTTCTGCCATGCTGCCGGTGCTGTCGCACATGGGCTATCGCATCCACAACCTGCCGACGGCGCTCGTTTCCGATACGCTCAACTACCCCAAGTTCTACATCCACGACACCACGGAGTATGTCCGCCAAAGCCTCGCTATCTGGGAGGAGCTCGGCTTTGAGTTCGACGCCATCTCGACCGGCTTTATCGTGACCGAGGAAGAGACACGCATCATCTCGGACTTTTGCCACCGCCGTGCGCAAAAGGGCACCAAGGTGTTCGTTGACCCCATCATGGGCGACAACGGCAAGCTCTATGCGGGCGTGCCCGAGTCCACGATTGGCCTTATGCGGCACCTGCTGGAGTGCGCAGACTACGCGGTGCCCAACTATACCGAGGCGTGCCTGCTTGCCGATAGGCCTATCGCCGAGCAAATCACGCCCGATGAGGCCCGCGCCCTTGTGGACGCCGTGCGCGAGCTGGGTGCCAAGTCGGTGGTCATTACGAGCGCCGTGGTCAATGGCACGAACGCGGTTATCGGTTACGACCATGTGGCGGGGGAGTACTTCACGATTCCCTTTGAGCTCATTCCGGTGTATTTCCCGGGTACGGGCGATACGTTTTCGGCGGTGCTTGTCGGCCGCGTTATGGCCGGTTGGAGCCTGCAGCGCGCGACGGGCGATGCCATGCGCGTGGTGGCGGAGCTTATCGAGCGCAATGCCGACCAAGAGGACAAGTCGGCCGGCCTTCCCATCGAGGCCTGCCTGGATGTGGTTGACCATGAGTAACGCCGACGAGAGCAGCACCGAGGCGGCGGGCGAGAACAAGCCGCTCGGTGCCCCGCGCGGCAGGCGCCCACGTATTCGCATTAGCTGCGTGGACCAGCTGGGCACATGCCGCTGCCACCACGGGCACAAGCCGGGTGACGTCTTCGACTTCGACCGCGACCGCGGCAAGATGTGCGCTATGGCCTGCCATGTGGGCTTTCCCTATATCGATATCCTGCGCTATGGCGGAACCGTGCC
>CATYJU010000075.1 GCA_958407995.1 uncultured Collinsella sp. | reverse complement strand
AAACCTTATATCCGGCCCCTCCGTCCGGGGACCGCGCCGTACCAGCTACAGCGTCATGTTCGGATCGGCGTCGACATCGAACGGCGAGATTTCGCCTCGGTCGAATTTACGGCGAGCGACCTCCGCGATCATGGCTGCGTTATCGGTACAGGCAGACAAGGGCGGCACCGTTACGCGAATCCCCTGACGCCCAAGCTTCTTGATCATCATCTCGCGCAGATGCGGGTTAGCCGAGACGCCGCCACCGATGCAGTATTCCTTGCATCCGGTAGCGTACAGTGCGTTTTTGGCCTTCTTGTACTGCACGTCAAAGACAGCTGCCTCAAACGAAGCTGCCAGATCGGGCAGGTGAATCGTGCGCCCGGCCTTGGTCTCTTGCTCGATGTAGAGCGTCACCGCCGTCTTGAGGCCCGAAAGCGAGAAGCGGTAGTCCCCCCTGCTGTTAAGCGCACGGGGGAAATCGATCGCCTTGGGGTTGCCCGTCTCGGCCAGCTTAGAGATGATGGGGCCACCGGGATAGCCCAGGCCCAACGCCTTGGCCACCTTGTCGAAGGCCTCGCCCACGGCGTCGTCGAGCGTCTCACCGAGCACCTCGTAGTCGCCCCACGCCTTCACGTGCACGAGCATGGTGTGCCCACCCGAGACAAGCGTGAAGATAAACGGCGGTTTGAGGTCGGGTTGCGCCAGCAGGTTGGCAAACAGGTGCCCCTCCAGATGGTTGACGCACACGAGCGGCTTGCCGGCAGCGTAGGCAAAGCCCTTGGCGAAGGCGACGCCAACCACGAGCGCGCCCACCAGGCCCGGACCCTGTGTCACGCCCACGGCGGCAAGCTCGCTGGGGGCAATGGCTCCATCCTCAAGACCAAGCGATGCTGCGGCATCCTCGAGCGCCGCATCCACGACACTCACGATCACCTCAACGTGCTTGCGCGAGGCGATTTCGGGCACCACGCCGCCAAAACGGGCATGGAAATCAATCTGCGTCGACACCTGGTTAGCCAGCATATTGCCATCCGCATCGATAATCGCCACGGCCGTCTCGTCGCAGGAGCTCTCGATAGCGAGCACTAGGCGGCGGCGCTCAATTTCGGCACGCTCCCCCTCGGAGCGCCCAGGCGCAGGCAGCGGCCACACGCGCTGCTCTGCCGCCGTCGGCTCGGGCGAAGCATTGTCGACCGGAAGTACCAGGGGCAGCGGGGCCGTCATGACGATGGCGTCCTTGCCGGCACCATAGTAGCCGCGGCGACGGCCAGCCTCGGTAAAGCCCAGAGCGTTATAGAGCGCAATCGCTCCCTCGTTGCCGTCCTCGACCTCGAGCGAAGCCGTGGTGCAGCCGAGCATCTGGGCATCATAGCTCACATGCGACAGCAGCTTGCGGGCAATGCCCTCACGGCGATGTGCCGGGTCGACGGCGACATCCAGAATCTGCACATCACCGTCCACGACCATACCGCCGGCAAGGCCCAGTAGCTTGTCGTCGTCGTGTGCCACCCACCAACTACGCGGCGCAGCGACGTCCTCGCCCAGTTCGGACAGGAACATGCCCGGCATCCACGCCTCGTGTCCGGCACCTTCAAAGCAGGCAGTCTCCAGCGCGCTCGCGCCCTCGGCATCCGCCGCGCCCATGGGACGGAACTGCAGATGACGACCGGCGAGCTCATCGGCAACGCCCGTAATTTCGCTCTGCGCACTCTCGGCAAGACCAAGACGCTTGCGCTCATTTTCCTCGGCATCCGAAAGGCGCGTGTAAATCGGCAGGACGCGAGCCGGATCGCCGTCACCCGCAGCGTGCGCGAGCAGCAAGCCCTCGCCCGAAGGCCACCACAGGTCGCGCTCCACGCAGCGGGCAGTCTCGTCCTCACCCAGCAGCTTGCCATAGCGCACGAGACCGTCACCGGTCAGCTGAACCTGGTCCCAGTCCGCTGCTTGGCGCCACTCATCGAGCGCCACGGCGGCCTTGACCACGTGTTCGCGCTCAAATTGACGCTCGGGGCCCTCATCGACCAGCATATACAGCGCCGGATATACCTCACCGCGCATAGCATCGGCCAAGATACCAAGCTTGCCGCGCACGCCAGCCTTCCACGCCGTCCAAGCGCAGGCGTCGAGCGTCGACACGCCCAGCAGCGGAACATTGGCACCACGCGCGAGGCCCTTGGCAGTGGAGATGCCGATGCGCACACCCGTAAAGGACCCCGGGCCGCGGCCGACCACATAGCAACCAACATCGCTGCGATCCAGACCGGCTTGAGCCAGCACGCCATCAACGGTATTCACGAGCTCAACGTTGGCGTGACGGCGACACATGTGGTCGCCACTCACGAGCTTCGTCTCGCCCGTCTGCCCATCAATCCAGCTTGCCGCGCAGGCAAGCATGTCGGTCGAAGTATCGAGCGCCACCACCAGCGCGTTGTCGTTATGCAAGCTCATCTTGTACAGCCTTATCAATCAAATGGGAAAGCTCCATTGCGCGGTCACCGTGCGCCTCGAGCGTTATCGTTCGCACATCACTGTCGCCCTCATCACGCTTGAGCGTCACCGAAAGATACTCATCCGTCAGCTCGTCTTGGAATTGTTCGCCCCATTCCAGCAGGCAAGCACCCTCATAGCCCAGCACATCGAAAATGCCCGTATCCTCGAGCTCGTAGGCATGCTCCAGGCGGTATAGATCAAAGTGAAACAGCGGAATACGGCCTTGATCGTGAACGGCCATGAGCGCAAACGTAGGGCTCGTAACCATATGCCCATCGCCCAGCCCGCGCGAGACGCCCTTGGTAAAGTGAGTTTTGCCCGCCCCCAGGCCACCGGTCAGGATGAGCACATCGCCGTCCTCAAGGCACGGTGCAATTAGCTCGCCAAAGTACTCCGTATCGGCAGCGCAAGTCGTTTTGTAAGTACCTACCCCCAGGCGCTCCAGGGACATATATGCTCCTTATTATTCCGAGGCGTCCTCTGGTGCGGGATGTCGCTCCAGATAGTCGCCCAGCATCTTAAAGTCTTCCTCCAGCAGTTCCTGCCACGCCGGATTGCGTAGCGCTGCTGCCGGATGGAACGTGGGCATTACTACAAAATGCCCCATCTGGTGGAACCTGCCGCGCAGCTTAGTAATGCCAATCTCGGTCTTAAGCACAAAGTGCGTCGCGGGGTTGCCGAGCGTCACGATAATATCGGGCCAGATGCTTCGAATCTGCTCACGCAAAAACGGCGAGCAAGCCAGTACTTCCTCGGGGCGCGGATTGCGGTTTCCCGGCGGGCGGCACTTAAGCACATTGGCAATGTAGACGTCTTCGCGTTTAAGACCCGCCAGGGACAAAATGCCGTTGAGGTCCTCGCCTGCCGCCCCCACAAAGGGCTCGCCCTGCAAATCCTCATTGCGGCCCGGCGCCTCACCAATAAACATCACGCGGGCGTGGGGGTTTCCCACGCCAAACACGATATTGTGACGCGACTGGTAGAGCTGGCAGAGGTGACAATCGCCCAGAACGGCCTCAATTTCCTCGAGTGCGACCTCACGTGGTGCCTGATGGGTATGGCCGGGGATGTGCATGACGCCCATAGCGGCTCCTACACGTAGACCTTGTCGAGACGCATGCCAAAGCCGCAGGCGACCTCGTAGTTAATCGTTCCGCGCAGTCGGGCCATCTCGTCCATAGTGATCTCGGCATCGCCATCGCGGCCGACAATGATCATCTCGTCACCATACTCGGCCTCGGGAATCTCGTGTGCCGGGTTGGACTGAATGGCGACCATAAACTGGTCCATGCAGATATTGCCAACCTGATGCACGCGCTCGCCGCGATACAGCACATCCATACGATTGGAAAGCGTACGCGATAGGCCATCGGCATAACCGATCGGCAGCGTGCAGATCTGAACGCGCGTACGCGGTACGCGGTAGGTAAAACCGTAGCCCACGCCCTCACCCATCGCAGGGTGTGCCACGCGCGTCACACGCGCATGGACGCTCATAACGGGATCAAGCTGCATCACGCGGCCACTCAGCTCGCACGGCTGCATACCATACAAGCCAACGCCGGCGCGGATCATATCAAAATGCATCGAGGGGTCGAGCATCGAGGACGGCGTGTTGGCGCAGTGCACGATACCGCACTCAAAACCCGCATCCTTAATGGCCTGAACGGCCTCGGTAAAGCGCTGACACTGCAGCTTGTAGTCCCAGCCCGAAGGTTCATCGGCCGTGGCGAAGTGCGTAAATACGCCGTCGCACTGAATACCGCGATGGAAATTTATACCGCGGACAAAGTCGAGCACCTGCGTGTAGTGAACGCCGATACGATTCATGCCCGTCTCGATGGCGAGATGATACTTGCCCACTTTGCCCGCCGCGACGGCACATTCGCCATACGCAAGAGCAAAGTCAGACGTATAGACCGAGGGCATGATATCAAACTCGAGCAACGTCGGAATGGCCTCGATAGGCGGCTCGCTTAGGATGAGGATGGGTTTCGTAATCCCGCCCTGTCGGAGCTCAACGCCCTCGTTAACCGTCGCCACGGCAAACATGTCGGCACCGACCGAATACATGATCTTGGCGCACTCAACAGCTCCATGACCATAAGCATCGGCCTTGACCACGCAGCACAGGCGCTGACGTGGATTCAGCAAGTTCTTATAGGCCCTCGTGTTGCGACGGAGCGCCCCGCGGTCGATCTCGACCCAGGACCAGCGCGTCAAATCGGCTTTATTCATGATTAGTCATCCGACCCTTCGTCCATGATTCCCAGATCTTCGAGCGCATCCTTTGCCGCCAGTTCCATGGCAGGACCGATCAAGTCGATAAGATCGGTCGCGATGACGCTCTTCTCACCATACTCCGTCGCCGCGGCAAAACCGGCGTAGCTGTGAAGTGCGACGGCGTACGAATACAGCAACTCCCAACGATCCATCTCGTCGCGCATGGTGGCAAGCGTGCCGGCCAAAATACCCGCGAGAACATCACCCGAACCGGCAGTTGCCAGAGAAGCCGGACCCGAGAGCGGCAGCAGCACACGCTCAACGCCACAGATAGCCGTCGTCGGCCCCTTGGCAATGACCACCAGATTGTCGGAGCCTGCAGCCCAGACAACCTTCTGCGCGGCCGCAATCGCGGTACCAAGGTCGTTCACCTCGTCACCGGCAACCAGACGCGAAAGCTCACGATAGTGCGGCGTCATAACCAACGGCTGCTCGCGACGATACATCTCGGGATTACTATCAATACCGTCAATGGCAATCTTAGCAAGGCAGTTGAGTGCATCGGCGTCCAAAATAAGCGGCACATCAAGCTCGAGCAAGCCCGAAACCACCTGCATAGCGCCGGCAGATGTCGTCATACCGGGACCGCACAGTACACAGCTGTACTTCTTTGCAATCTCGCACACAGTCATGCGCGCAGCGGCGCCAAAGGAGCCGCGGGAATCAGACGGAATAGCAAAGACGGGAATCGAAGGAAGTGCCATGCGAATAAGATTGGCGCAGGCGTCAGGAGCCGCGACTGCCACGTAACCAGCACCCGCGCGAGCTGCAGACTTGGCCGCCATAATGGCAGCACCAGGATATTGCGCAGATCCGGCGACAATAAGCACAGAGCCACGGGAATACTTATCGATATTCGTAGGTAGTGGAGCAAAGTAATCAACTAAGTCACCGGGCTCGACAATCTCGGCGGCGTGGTCGACATCATCGATGACCTCGTCAAGACGGTCGTAAAGATTGCCGCAGATCAAATCGCCAGCATACTCAGGGCCATCAGCGCTATACAGACCAATCTTGGGCGCAATCATCGTCACCGTATGCTCGGCACGAATGCAGTCGTCATCAACAACGCCCGTCTCGGCATTCAGGCCCGAGGGGACATCAATGGATACGACACAATCGGCGCATTCATTGACCGTAGAAATCCAGATGGAGAACGGCGCACGCAGATTCCCGTGGAAACCGGTACCAAAAATGGCATCAACAACAACATCGGCCTTATCGATCAAAACCTCGAGTTCGTCACGCGAGGGGCCGACACAAACGTGCACATCGCGGCCGGCAGTACGACGAGCAACATGACGTGCCAGAGCAGCAGGAATCTCATCCGGCTCAACCGGAGAAACGATATCGACGTCCACACCCTTATGGCTCAGAATATCGGCGGCAACCCAACCGTCGCCGCCATTATTACCAAAACCGACCAGAACGAGAACCCGATCGGGATTGAGCTTCAAGACCTCGTTGGCGGCAAACTCACCCGCTAGCTCCATAAGCTCGGCCTTCGAAGTCCCTTCGCGTTCGATGATGTCCTCGAGACGAACGACTTCTTCGGTACTCAAAACCGGTTTCATCTATGCTCCTAGCGTATCTTGCGAAGCATCGCCCAGGTGCTCCGTCAATGCTGAATTCTGCAGCTGCTCAAGCTCATCTAAAACAGAGCGAGCCTCTTTAAATGTCTGCGCTACGCGTTTCTTGGTACTCACCTTTTCCTCTTTTGGCTTAGGCCGAGCATCTTCGGTAATCGCGATGGCATTCGCAACGGCTAAGTCTCCTGTAAGCGTAATGGAAAGAGCGACCTCAACAACACCCAGCTCTTGAGCGATCTCGAGAGCACGGCCCGAAAGCAGCGCCTTCGGTTTGCCGAGTTTATCACGCGTAACCGAAACATCCTTGCGACCAACGCCTTGACTAAAACCCGTGCCGAGAGCTTTAAGTACCGCCTCGCGCGAAGCAAAGCGGCTGGCATAGTGAGCAGCGGGGCGCGATGATGCATCGCAATACGCACGCTCTTCTTCGGTAAACACACGCCTAGCAAACGACGGCGTCTTTTCAAGAATTGATTTCATACGGGAAATCTCGACGATATCAACGCCGATACCAGCTTCAGCCATGTTCACCTCCATATCGCACAGACTAAGTTATTGTAGCCCGTTCACAGAAGATGCGACAAACGAGGGTTATAAAACACAGCTACTATGTGAGACAAAAGCCCG
>CATYJU010000074.1 GCA_958407995.1 uncultured Collinsella sp. | reverse complement strand
CGACCTTATGCCCCGCCCCTCGGGACGACGAGCCACGTAAAGGAGCAGCCATGGCAGGCAAGCCGCAAACACTAGCTACGACCTCGGCATTCGAGATCTTGGGCCCCGTCATGGTCGGCCCCAGCTCATCGCACACCGCCGGCGCCCTGCGCTGCGCCCAAGTTGCCGCCAGTCTGCTGGAAGGCCGCATCACCAAGGTCACCTTTGGCCTATGGAACTCCTTCGCCCACACCTACCGCGGTCACGGCACCGACCGTGCGCTCGTCGCGGGCATCCTGGGCCTCGACACCGATGACGAGAATATCAAGCAGGCCTTTGACCTCGCACACGAGCAGGGCCTCGAATATCACTTTGAAATTAAGGGCGACGACGCCTCCATCCACCCCAACACCGTCGACATCGACATGATCGACGACACGGGCGCCACGGCACAGGTCCGCGGTGAGAGCCTGGGCGGCGGCAAGATGCGCATCAGCCGCATTAACGGCGTCGGCGTCGACATCTCGGGCATGTACTCCACACTCTTCGTGGCGCACAAGGACGTTCCCGGCGTGCTCGCCGCACTCACGAACCTGCTCGCCTACGCACACGTGAACATCGCCTTCTGCCGCACCTACCGCACCGAAGTGGGCGGCCAGGCCTACTCCGTCTTTGAGACCGACGGCGCGCCCGACGACACCGTTATCCCGATGCTACGCAAGCTCGACAATGTCGATTACGCGACCTTTATCGAGCTCCCCGGTTCTGCCTCGTCGCTCTCCCCCGGCGTCTCGGCCAAGGAGATCTTCGACGACGGCGAGCAGCTGCTCGATGCGTGCGCCGAGCTCGGCCTGAATATCGGCGCAGTTATGGCCGTGCGCGAGGCGCGTCTGACCGGCGAGGGCCACGCCGTCGCCGCCATGCGCCGCGTGCTCGACGTCATGCGCGAGGAGACCACGACCCCCATCGTCAATCCGCAGCGATCGCTCGGCGGGCTTATCGGCGGCGAGGCTAAACTAGTCGATGCCACCGGCCGCAACGATTTGAGCACAAGCCTGATGGGCACCGTTCAAACCGACGCCGTGGCCCGCGCGATGGCCGTGCTCGAGCGCTCCGCCACGATGGGAGTGATCGTCGCCGCCCCCACGGCAGGCTCCGCGGGTGTCGTGCCCGGCTGTGTGCTGGCGCTCGCCGATCACCTTCAGCTCGACGACGAGCAGGTCATGGACGCCCTCTACTGCGCCGCCGCCATCGGCCTCAACCTCACCACAAGCGCCTGCGTTGCCGGCGCCGAGGGCGGCTGCCAGGCCGAGGTCGGAAGTGCCGCCGCCATGGCAGCCGCCGCGCTGGTGCAGATGCTCGGCGGCACGCCCGAGCAGGCACTCGATGGCAGCTCCATCGCGCTGAGCAACCTGCTAGGCCTAGTCTGCGATCCCGTAGGCGGCCTCGTTGAGGTGCCCTGCCAAAACCGTAACGCCATCGGCGTGGCCGCGGCCTTTAGCTCGGCGCAGCTCGCCCTCGCCGGCATTAAGAGCCTGGTACCGTTTGATCAAATGGCACATGTCATGCTCTCGGTGGGTCACGCGCTGCCCGCAACCCTGCGCGAAACGGCAAAGGGCGGCATTGCGCAAGCTCCGGCTGCACTTTCGGCCTGTGCAAAATGCGGTGTGTGCGGATAGCGGCAAAGAATGACTCAAAGGTGGGACAAATGTCCCACCTCTTTTGAATGCCACCGTTTCCGTACCACAAACAGCAGGGCAATCGCTATAATGCAAGCCCAGTAAAAACACGATGAGCCATAAGGCGAAATTCGAAGGATATGCATACGATGTCGCAAAACGATCGAACTCAACTGATTCCCGATCCGCAGCAGCCGAGCAGGCACACCGGCGGCGTTCAGTCACCGCGTCCTATCGCGCCGAGCCACGGTCAGCAGCGTGGTGCGGCAAACGCTTCCCAACGCCCGAACCAACAGCGACAGCAGCGTCAACAACGTCAGCAGCGCCAGGCAAACGGCAATGCGCCCAAGCAGCCGCCCACGCACGCTCGAGGCGATCGCGGCCCCGCGCGCAAGTCCGCCGGCAACAATAAGTCGGGCAAAAAGACGACGCTCTTTGTCGTCTTGGGTCTTATCGTCATTGTCTATATCGTAGGAATCGTAGCGTTTTCGCAGCTAGCCTACCCCAACACCACCATTGCCGGCGTCGACGTCTCGTTCTCCAACGCTTCGTCTGCCGCAACCAAGGTCAACTCGGCATGGAAGCACTATAAGCTCACCGTGACAGGCGATGACTTTAGCTGGACCTATCAGCCCGAGTCCGATGAACCCATCGTCGACGGAGAGGCTGCCGCAAAAGAGATCATCAGCCAGAACGAAGCCTTTGTATGGCCGGTCCGCCTTGTGGAATCCTTAAGCGGCAAAACCAAAACAACCGCTACCTCCAACGAAGTCGATCTTGATCAAAACGTCGACCTGTCCATGCTCTCCGACACCTTTGACCAAAAGAAGTTTGAGGAGGATCTGGGCAGTGCCATCGACGAGTTCAACGAGGGCCGTTCGGGCACGTTCGAGGCCAATAGCTCCTATGACGAGCAAGCGGGCAAGTTTACCGTCGAGAAGGCACGCTCCAACGAAAAACTCAACCGCGAACATGTCATTAAGTATGCCGAGCTCGAGCTTGCCTCGCTGGCCGAGACCGTAGATCTTTCCAAGCTCGGCAACGATGCCTATGAGCCGCTCAACGGAACGCTGACCGATGATCAGATTCAGGCCGCATGCGATGCCGCCAACAACTTCCTGGGCGTCAACGTGACCCTCAAGCTCAACGGCGAGGATGCCGGCAAGGTTGATGGCGCTTCCGTGCTGCAGTGGATCAGCTTTGCCGATCCGGCCAACCCAACGCTCGATACGTCGCAGATCAGCAGCTGGGCAGCCGAACTCGCCAACGGCTTTAATACCGTGGGCTCCACTCGCTGGTGGACGCGCGCCGATGGCAAGCAGTGCGCCGTCGAAGGCGGTGACTTTGGTTGGTCTATCGATAGCGGCTCGCTCGCCAAGCAGGTCGAGGACGCCATTAACAACAAGCAGACCGGCGAAATCGAGATCAAGTACTCCCAGAAAGCCGACACCTTTACCGCAAAGGGTGAACCCGACTGGAAGGCATATATCGATGTCGACCTGTCCGAGCAGCACGCGCGCTACTACGACGAGAGCGGCAATATCGTGTGGGAGGCCAACTTTATTTCCGGCAAACCGGGCGAAGACGCCACCCCCGAGGGCGTGTGGCAGATCAACAGCAACGACGGCGGCAGCACCCTAATCGGAGCCAAGGACCCCGAGACCGGTAAGCCCAAATACGAGAGCCCGGTAAGCTACTGGATGCCGTTTGAGGGCAACATGATCGGCTTTCACGATGCCACCTGGCAAAACGACAAGAGCTTCGATAACGCCGAGTCGTACAAGTGGTGCGGCAGCCACGGTTGCATCAACCTGCGCCTGGCAGACGCCAAGGCACTTCACGACTGCATCAAAGTCGGCCTGTGCGTGGTTGTCCACTCGTAGTGCAACGCGCGCATTCCTACAACGTGGAACCACTGCGACCAATCTAACAGTTCCGAAAGAAACCGTCCTATGCGCCCGCCCCAACCGGTGGGCGCTTATACTTATAGAGGTTCTTTCTATAAAGGAGACGCTATGCCGAATGTCCCCACGATCACCCCGGGCCCGGATGATACCGAGAACACGCCCGAAGGTGCCACCGAAACGATTCCTCTGATTACAAACGTACATGCCGACAAGCAGAGCGGACGCGCGAACGATACGGCCGAGATTTCCGATGAAGAGGCATATGCCAAGCTCAAGGCAAAACGCGCCGAACGTCGACGCAAAAAGCTGATTCGACGCGGTATTGCCGCCGGCGTCATAGGTGCCATCGCGCTCATTTCCATTGTCGCAACCCTGGTTATCAATGCGCAGCCACAGGGCGCTAGCGGGCCTGTGACCGACATGGTGACCGAGGGCACGTTTACCACAACGGTCGAGGCGAAAGGCCAGCTCAAACCCATTTCGTCCTCAGTGGTCTCCCCTTCTGTCGACGGTACGGTCGATTCGATCAACGTGCAGGCAGGCCAATCCGTCAACGAGGGCGACGTGCTTATGACCATTAAAAACGACGAGCTCGATCGCAACGTTGCCGAGGCGCAGCGTGCAGTTGCAGCCGCCCAGGAAGACCTCGCCAACGCGCAGAAAGCCGCAGCTGCCGCGCAGGCCACCCCAACGACGGACGCCGATGGAGCTTCCGCAGCGGCTGGTGTCTCCGCGGCATCAGCGGACACGAACGCCGTATCGGCCGCGCAGCGCAGCCTCGCTTCGGCCCAGGCAAACCTCGACCAGGCGAACGCCAAGGCCGCTAGCCGTACGGTAACGGCCCCGAGCTCGGGCAGCATCGTGGAGCTCAACGCCAAGGTGGGCGCCACGGTAACAGGCGGCATGATCATGGGCGAAAGCGATACGAGCGGCGGCAAGCAGTGCATGCAGATCGCCGACCTGTCCAAGATGAAGGTAACCGTGCAGGTGGGCGAAAAGGATATCGCCAAGATCGCCGTTGGGCAGAGCGCCAACGTCACGTATCCCGCGTTTCCCGATATCGTGAGCCAGGGAACGGTCACGGCCATCGCCTCGGTGGCAAACTCCGACTCCAACTCCGGTGGCGGCAGCGCAACCTTTAACGTCGACATCCTCATCGAGGCTCCCGACGCGCGCCTGAAGCCGGGCATGACAGCCGAGGTATCGGTGGTGACCGAGCAGCTCGACGACGTGGTAATGGTACCGACGATGGCGCTCATGACCGAAGACGGCGAACACTATTACGTCAACGTGGCAACCGATGACGAGGGCAAGCAAACCCGTCGCGTGAAGATGACCGTCGTGACGCAAAACGACAACGAAGCCGTAGTCGGCAAGACACAGGTCAAGCGCGACGACCAGGGCAACGAGATCAACCCCAACGTGCCGGTTACCAAGCTGCGCGATGGCGACACGCTCGTCATGGACACCGGAGCGGACGCAACGGCTGACGGCGGCTACAGCGCGGGTTCGGGCAGCATGTCTGCTGATGAGGGCATGTAATGCGTCCCGTTATCGACATCCGCAACGTGCACCGCATTTTTGAGAGCGAGGCGGGGTGCGCCCACATCCTGCACAACGTGAGTCTGGCGGTAAATCCCGGCGAATTCGTCGCTATCACTGGCCCCTCGGGTTCGGGCAAATCAACGCTCATGAACATCCTAGGCTGCCTGGATAAGCCGACGGCGGGCGACTACTACCTGCAAGGGATCAACGTGGCCGAGCTTGACGATGACGAGCTCACCGAAGTTCGCGCCCTGAGCATTGGCTTTGTCTTTCAGAGCTTCAACCTGCTGCCGCGCCTGTCGGTTATCGAAAACGTCATGCTGCCGTTGGCCTACACCAATGTGCCCCGAAGCCAGCGGGAAATGCGCGCCGTGCACGCGCTGCAGGCCGTCACGCTACCGGTCGACCACTGGGACCACCGCACATCCGAGCTCTCGGGCGGCCAGATGCAGCGTGTCGCCATCGCGCGCGCCCTTGTCAATGACCCGCCCATCATCCTGGCCGATGAGCCGACGGGAAACCTGGACTCCGCAACCGGAGCGCTCGTCATGGAAACATTCCACAAGCTTCAGGAGCGCGGCAAGACCATCGTGCTCATCACACACGACCCCGGCATCGCCGCCGAAGCCGACCGCGCCGTGACCATCCGCGACGGCCGCATCCATGACGGCGCGTATATTCCACATGCACCGAAGACCCTACGCAGCGCCGTAGATAGCCTGCCCATGATTTCCGCCTCCGCCAACCCGCTGAAAGGAGTGGTGGCATGAGCGCCCGCGATCTCATCCAGGAAGCCCTTCACTCGCTCGAGGCCAACAAGGGCCGCAGCCTGCTCACCATCCTGGGCATCGTCATTGGCATCGCCTCGGTTATCGCCATGACCTCACTCATCGGCGGCATCCAAAACACCCTGGTCAACAGCCTGGGCCTCAATGCGGCACGCATGGTGCAAATCTATTCGTCGCAAGAACTCACCGAGTCGGACATCGAGAAGCTTCAAAAACTGGTGCCGCAGATAGAGCAGATCGGCATTGTCGACAGCGCGTATACCGAGTACAAGACCGGCGATAAAAGCTATACCGTCATGGCACAGGGTGTCGATAGCGACATGCTCGACGCCGTGGGGGCCAGCAAGCTCGTTGCGGGGCGCACCTATTCCCAGGCCGAGTCCCAATCAGGCTCGCGCGTGGCGCTCATCAGCCGCGGCGGCGCCGATCAGCTTTACGGCAACGAACAGGATGCGCTGGGGAAAACCATCAAGGTGTCCAACGGCGAGGTGCAGATTGTAGGCGTGATTGATGGCGGCAGCGACTCCATGGGCTCGCTCACGCTGTATATGCCACGCGAAACCATCGCCGGGCTGTTTGGCGACGAGAATCCTTCATTCCCCAGTGTGACGGCACTTGCCGCCGAGGGCACGGACATGAATGAGCTTTGTAAGACCATCGAGTCCAAGGTGCGCGCGATGAAGGACATCGCGGAGGAGAATGAGTACGACAGTGTATCGGCGACATCCATGAAAAGCGCCATCGATGCACTCAACTCCTTTATGGGCGCGTTCTCGCTCATCATGGGTGCTGTCGCCAGCATCTCGCTGCTTGTCGGCGGTATCGGCATTATGAATATGATGCTTACCAACGTAACGGAGCGCATTCGCGAGATCGGCATCCGCCGCGCTCTGGGCGCCAGTCGTCGCGATATCACCGCGCAGTTTTTGGCCGAGTCCTCGGCGCTGTGCGTGACCGGCGGACTGTTGGGTGTCCTGATTGGCTATCTGCTGGCCTGGGGCCTCGCGATGTTTGCCTCCGGATCCGGAATTCTTGGCGAGCTCGGAGCCAGCGGGCAAATCACACCGAGCTTTTCAATCGCCACGGTGCTGCTGGCCTTCGCCGTCTCCGTCGGCATCGGCGTAATCTTTGGCTTCTATCCCGCTCGCCGCGCAGCAAAGCTC
>CATYJU010000073.1 GCA_958407995.1 uncultured Collinsella sp. | reverse complement strand
GCAGGAAGCTTGGATACGCCTAGGCGCGGTCCAAGAAATCGTCCGCACCCCCGAATGGGCCATTTGATGGCCAAGCAGGAACTATTTCACCGCAACTTTGTTTTTATTGGTGTAAAAGGCGGGCCATGCTTGGTGGCGGGTTTGTTATCCGTTTGTAAAGGCTGGGCAGAGCTTGCGGTAAGGGTCTATCAAATGTCCGTAAGAAACCGCAGATAAGGCGGTCGTCGCCCGATCGAGACCGTATCTTTCCAAACAGCAAAGCGGGCAGGGTGCCCGCGAGTCGCATGTATGAAAGGAAGATCATGCTCGATCAGGCTTATTCTCGTCGTCAGTTCCTCGGCCTTGCTGGTGGTCTTGCCAGCATCGTCGGTCTCGGTCTCGTTGGTTGCGGCGGCTCCAACGCCGCCAACACCGCTGCTGAGGGCAGCGCCGCTGCTGCCGAGTCCGTCTCGGGCGAGGTGACCTACGACGGCGCTTCCTCGTTCCAGGCTCTCGTCGAGGCTGCTGCCGAGAAGTTCATGGATGCCAACCCGGACGTCTCCGTCTCTGGCTCGGGTAACGGTTCGGGCAAGGGCCTGACCGCTGTCGCCGCCGGCACCGTCACTATCGGTAACTCCGACGTCTTCGCCGAGACCAAGCTCGAGACCGACCAGGTCAAGAACCTCGTCGACCACGAGGTCGCCGTCGTGGGCATGGGCCCCGTCGTCTCCAAGAACGTCAAGGTCGACGACCTGTCCCTCGAGCAGCTCAAGGGTATCTTCTCCGGCCAGATCACCAACTGGAAGGAGGTCGGCGGCGACGACGCCAAGATCGTCGTTCTCAACCGCAAGGCCGGCTCCGGCACCCGCGCCACCTTCGAGGCCGCCGTCTTTGGCGACGAGGCCGTCGACTTTAAGGGCGACGCCGAGCTCGACAAGTCCGGCGATGTCCAGACTCAGATGGGCAGCACCGACAACGCCATCTCCTACCTCGACTTCTCGCACTTCGATGACTCCAAGTTCAACGCCATCATGGTCGAGGGCGTCGAGCCCAAGAGCACAAACGTCACCGACGACTCCTTCAAGATCTGGGCGACCGAGCACATGTACTGTGCTAAGGACGCCGACGAGGCCACCAAGGCCTTCCTGGAGTTCATGCTTTCCGAAGACGTCCAGGGCAAGCTCGCCGAGGAGCAGGGCTTTATTCCCGTTTCTGCCATGAAGGTCGTCAAGGACGCCAGTGGCAAGGTCTCCGCTAAATAAGTAATCGCCCCCGGAAAGGTTTGCAATGGCAAAACAGCTGCCAAAGCGCGAGCTTGAGAACGTGGGCCTGGGCGTCACGGGTGCGTGCGTAGCGCTCGTGACGCTTGTCGTTGCCGCGCTCATCTTTATGGTCGCCCAAAAGGGCCTCTCGGCTTTTTTCAAGGACGGCGTCTCGATCGTCGAGTTTTTTACCGGTACCAAGTGGGACCTGGCCAACACGGCCGAAAACGGCCTGCCCTACACTGGCGCCCTGCCCCTGATCGTCACCTCGTTTGCGGTCATGGTGCTCTCCACGCTCATCGCACTGCCCATCGCCATCGGCTCTGCCATCTTTGCGGTCGAGATTCAGCCTAAGTTTGGCTCCAAGGTCTTTCAGCCGCTTATTGAGCTTTTGACCGGCATTCCCTCGGTCGTCTTTGGCCTCATCGGTTTTCACGTGGTCGTCGGCCTTATGAAGAGCGTTTTCCACGTGAGCACAGGCCTGGGTATCTTGCCCGGCGCCATCGTGCTGGCCGTCATGATTCTGCCGACGATGACCACGCTTTCGGTCGATGGCCTGCGCGCCGTGCCCGATAGCTACCGCCAGGGTTCGCTCGCGCTGGGCTACACCCGCTGGCAGACCATCTGGCACGTGGTGCTCAAGTCCGCCATGCCGTCGCTCATGACCGCAGTCATCCTTGGCATGACCCGCGCCTTTGGCGAGACGCTCGCCGTGCGCATGGTCATTGGCGGCATCGAGGCCATGCCGACGTCGCTGCTGTCGCCGGCGTCCACCATCACCACCACGCTCACCACGTCCATGGCGGTCTATGCCGAGGGCTCGGCCCAGGACGACGTCCTGTGGGCGCTCGGCCTGCTGCTGATGGGCATGAGCCTCATCTTTATCCTGATCATCCACCTTATCGGCCGCAAGGGGGCGAAGGCTCGTGGCTAGCACGCGCATCCACATCGACGAGGCGAGACTCGGGCGTGTCCAAAAGCAGGACTGCATCGCCACGGGCGTGCTGACGGCGATTGTCGCCATCGTCATGCTTATCGTCGTCTCCATGGTGGCCTACATCCTGTTCGAGGGTATCTCGACGCTGTTCCAGCCGGGCTTTCTCACGCAGCCCGCACGCGCCAACGGAACGCAGGGCGGCGTGCTCTACCAGCTGTTCGACTCGTTCTATCTGCTGCTGATCACCCTGATCATCTCGGTGCCCATTAGCCTGGGCGGCGCGGTCTTTTTGGTTGAGTACGCGCCCGATGGGCCCATCCGCGACATCGCCTCCACCGCCATCGAAACGCTGTCCTCGCTGCCCTCCATTGTCGTGGGCATGTTCGGCTTTCTGGTGTTCTCGGTGCAGCTGGGCTGGAAGTACTCCATCATCTCCGGCGCCGTCGCGCTCACCATGTTCAACATCCCCATCCTGGTGCGCGTGATCCAGCAGGCACTCGAGGACGTGCCGCAAGCCCAGCGCGATGCGTGCCTGGCCATGGGACTCACCCGCTGGGAGGCCACGCTGCACATTCTGATTCCCGAGGCCATGCCCGCCATCGTGACCGGCATCGTGCTTTCGGCCGGCCGTGTCTTTGGCGAGGCCGCGGCGCTGCTCTTTACCTCGGGCATGAGCTCGCCGGTTCGCCTGAACTTCTTGAGCTTTAACCTGTCGAGCCCCACCTGCGCCTGGAACGTGTTCCGCCCCGGTGAGTCGCTCGCCGTGCACATCTACAAGATCTATGGCGAGGGCAGCCCCGAGGCCCAGCAGATCGTCTGGGGCACCGCCGCACTGCTGATGATCTGCGTGCTGCTGTTTAACGTAATCGCCCGCATCGTGGGCAAGCAACTGGCAAGGAAGATGACGGCCGAATGAGCGAGATAAATGCAACGCCCGCAACCGAGGCGGCCACGTCCGAGACCCAGGACTTTCTATCGAGTGTGGGGGAGAGCGAGAAGCGCGTTCGCGTGAGCGGCAGGGCCGTGAGCGACGAGGTCGTGCTCTCCACCAAGGACGTCAACGTGTACTATGGCGACCACCATGCCCTGCACAATACGTCGCTCGACTTTCACAAGGGCGAGATCACGGCGCTCATCGGGCCTTCGGGCTGCGGTAAGTCGACCTTCTTGCGTAGCCTCAACCTTATGAATCGCGAGATTCGCGGCTGCCGCGTGGAGGGCGAGATCAACTACCGCGGGCGCAACGTGAATACCGAGACCGAGAACACCTACGAGCTGCGCCGCTCCATTGGCATGGTGTTCCAGCAGCCCAACCCGTTTCGCAAGTCCATTCGCGACAACATCACGTTTGCGCCCAAGCGTCACGGCATCACCGACCGTGACGAGCTCGACCGCATGGTCGAGGAAAGCTTACGCGGCGCGGCGCTGTGGGACGAGGTCAAAGACAAGCTCGATAAGAGCGCCTATGCGCTTTCGGGCGGTCAGCAGCAGCGTCTGTGCATCGCGCGCACGCTGGCGCTCAACCCCGACGTGATTCTGTTCGACGAGCCCTGCTCGGCGCTCGACCCCATCTCGACGCTGGCGATCGAGGACCTCATGTCATCGATCGTGGCCGACCGCGCCATCGTCATCGTGACGCACAACATGGAGCAGGCGTCGCGCGTGTCCAACCGCACGGCGTTCTTCTACATGGGCGATATGGTCGAGTACGACGAGACTGACGAGATTTTCCAACGGCCCAAGGATAAGCGGCTGAATGATTACCTCACCGGCATGTTCTCCTAGTCCGGGACATGCTTGAGGCCTGCAGCGGCCACGGTTGCCGCAGGACTGATTGGAGAGGCGGGTCATCTCTTGCGGGAGATGGCCCGCCTTTTTGTGTCGTGTGCTGGTGCGCTTGCCCAAAACCACCACAAAGGTGCCTGTCCCCTTTGTGGTGGTTTTCGCTATCATGGACAACGTTGAATTTCTACGAAGGAGCAGGGCATATGGCGATTCTTTTGGGATGCGATTCCATCAGCCTAGAGTTTCCCACCAAGCATATTTTCGATAGCGTGACGCTCGGCGTGGGCGAGGGCGACCGCATTGGTATCGTCGGTAAAAACGGCGACGGCAAGTCGACGCTGCTGAGTGTACTCGCCGGCACGCTGGAACCCGACGACGGCCGCGTGACGCACCGCCGCGGCACGACGATCGGTCTGCTCGGCCAAAAGGACCAGCTTGTCGACACCGATACCGTGCATCATGCCGTTGTGGGCGACACGCCTGAGTACGAGTGGGCGTCGAGCCCGCGTACGCGCCAGATTCTGGCCGGTCTTATTAGCGATGTGCCCTGGGAGGGCATGGTGGGCGAGCTCTCGGGCGGTCAGCGCCGTCGCGTGGACCTCGCGCGCCTGCTGATTGGCGACTACGATGTGCTCATGCTCGACGAGCCCACCAACCACCTGGACATGCGCACCATCAACTGGCTTGCGCGTCACTTAAAGGCCCGCTGGCAGCGCGGCCAGGGCGCCATGCTCGTGGTCACGCACGACCGCTGGTTCTTGGACGAGGTCTGCACCAGCATGTGGGAGGTCCACGACGGCCAGGTAGATCCCTTCGAGGGCGGCTACTCGGCATATATCCTGCAGCGCGTGGAGCGCGACCGCATGGCCGCCGTTACCGAGGAGCGCCGTCGCAACATGGCGCGCAAGGAGCTCGCGTGGCTAAGCCGCGGCGCCCAGGCGCGTTCCACCAAGCCCAAGTTTCGCGTTGAGGCTGCTCGCGAGCTGATCGCCGACGTACCGCCCGTGCGTGACGAGCTGGAGCTCAAGCGCCTTGCCGTGAGCCGCCTGGGCAAGCAGGTTATCGATGTGGTCGACGTGGACGCCGGCTATGCGGATACCGATGGCGCGCCCAAGCAGGTGCTCTCTGACGTGACCTGGCTCATTGGTGCGGGCGACCGCTATGGCCTGCTGGGCGAGAACGGTGCCGGCAAGTCGACGCTGCTCGACGTGATCCAGGGCAAGATTGAACCCACGCGCGGCCGCGTGAAGATTGGCCAGACAGTGCGCTTTGGCGTGCTGTCGCAGCAGCTCGAGGAGCTCGAACCCTA
Organism: uncultured Collinsella sp.; assembly: GCA_958407995.1. Lineage (GTDB taxonomy): Bacteria > Actinomycetota > Coriobacteriia > Coriobacteriales > Coriobacteriaceae > Collinsella. The sequence continues at coordinate 2,029 of CATYJU010000073.1, read as the reverse complement.
CATGGGCGACACGATCCGCGAGGTGCTCGGCAACTATAAGAAGTACTACGTCATCGACGGCAAGGAGACTTCGCCCGAGAAGCTCTGCGAGCGTCTGGGCTTTACGACGCAGCAGCTCTGGAGCCGCATCGGCGATCTTTCGGGCGGCCAGCGCCGTCGCCTGTCGCTGTTGCTGACGATTCTGGACGAGCCCAACGTGCTCATCCTGGACGAGCCGGGCAACGACCTGGATACCGACATGCTCGCGATTGTCGAGGACCTGCTGGACGGCTGGCCCGGCACGCTGATCCTGGTGACACACGATCGCTTTTTGATGGAGCGCGTGACCGACCAACAGTGGGCACTGCTCGATGGCCATCTGACGCATATGCCCGGCGGCGTGGACCAGTACCTGCGCCTGTGCAACGCTACCGCCGAGGGCGAGCCCGTGGGCGCGCCGAGCGCTAAGACCGGCACGTTCGACACCGGTGCGGCGGCTGCTGCCGACAAGCCCAAGTCGAGCGGTCAGCCCAACGGCCTTTCCAACGCCGAGCGTCAGAAGCTCCGCCGCGAGGTGAGCTCGCTCGAGCGCAAGATGGAGACACAGCGCGCCCGCGTGGAGGAGGCCGAGGCCGCCATGGCCCAGGTCGATCCCACCAACTACACGGCGCTCGGCGAGCAGCAGGCAAAGATCGACGAGGCTCACGCCGCCATGGACGAGCTGGAGATGGCGTGGCTCGAGGCGAGCGAAAAGCTCGAGGGCGAGGAGTAGGCGAGAATGATCAAAGCCGCGTTTTTCGATATCGACGGTACGCTGCTGAGCTTTAAGACCCACCGGATTCCGGCGTCGGCGCAGCAGGTGCTCGACAGCTTTCGCGAGCAGGGGATTGCGTGCGTGATCGCCACGGGCCGTCCGACCTACCAGATGCCGGACTGGCTGTTCGACCTGGGCTGGGATGCGTACATTACGCTTTCGGGCCAGCACTGTTTTGATGCCAAGGGCGTCTACCGCAGCTGCCCGATCGATCCGGACGACGTTGCGGTGATTGTGGACCAGGTGGCGCAGGGGCGCTACGACTCACTGTGCATGCAGGGCGAGAACTCGTTTGTGAACCGCCTGTCCGAGCGCGTGGTGACGGCTGGCAGCAACGCGGGAATCGTCTACCACGAGGAGCCGTTTGAGCATGCCTTTGACGCGCCGGTCTATCAGTTCTGTGCCTTTGTTGACCCAGTTGACGAGCATATCGTGACCGACGCCGTGTCGCATTCGCTCACCACGCGCTGGTGCGACCTGTTCTGCGACATTATTCCCGCTAACGGCGGCAAGGACCTGGGCGTGGCGGCGACGCTCGAGCGGCTTGGTATCGACGCGAGCGAGGCGATTGCCTTTGGCGACGGCGAGAACGACCTGTCGATGTTTGCCGCCGTGGGCACGAGCGTGGCCATGGGCAACGCACAGGACACGGTGAAAGCTGCGGCGACCTATGTGACGACAGCCGTGGACGACGATGGCATCTACAACGCCGCGAAGCACTTTGGATTGATGTAACTGCGGGGCGGCACCCGGCGTCTGGGGACACTCCTTGCGGGGCGTCCCTATTTTGTTTTCGTCCCGCACGTTTTGTGAAACACGGCTAACTTTTAGACAAAGTAGTAAGACATGGGCAACTTCTGCGGTAAAGTTAGTCGTGGAAAGTATCCAAAGGCTAACTAGCAATCATCCCGAAAGGCGGCCCATGGCCCTACGTGAATCCGGAGAAGACTATCTCGAATCGATCTACGTTCTGTCGGAACGTCAGGGCATCGTGCGCTCGATCGACGTTGCGGAGTACCTCGGCGTAACCAAGGCGAGCGTTTCCAAGGCCATGGCGACGCTGGAAAGCAACGGCTATGTCGAAATGGGCAAGCGCGACGTTCATCTGACAGGGCGAGGGCTGGAGGTCGCTCGTCAAATGTGGGAGCGTCACTGCTTTTTCGTGGGGCTGCTGGAGGATGCGGGTGTTTCGGCTGAGGTCGCGTCGCAAGAGGGCTGCCACATGGAGCACTGCCT
>CATYJU010000072.1 GCA_958407995.1 uncultured Collinsella sp. | reverse complement strand
GGAAAGAAGCTGCGCCGCGGGGGAGGCGGCCCCCAATGGCTTTCTCATATCGTCTGTCGATCCACCCGGGAATCACATGCAAATCAATCTCTTGCCAACTGATATCGCGCGCTGCGCAGGCGCGAGCGGAATCGTGCGTCTTGGCGCCGTGAAGTCCCACGGCCTTTAGTTGGAAGAGAAGGGATTCGACATGGCTGTCGATAACAAGAAGATTGCCGAGGACGTGCTCGCTGCCGTCGGCGGCGCCTCCAATGTGACGAACGCGACGCACTGCATGACCCGCTTGCGTCTGAACCTCAAAGATCAGTCCATTCCCAATGACGATGAAGTAAAGAAGATCAAGGGCGTGCTGGGTGCACAGTGGTCTGGCGGCCAGTATCAGGTCATCATTGGCCAGAACGTGCCGAAGGTCTATGACGCCGCCATTGCGCTGGGCGTCAAGGGCGAAGGCTCCATTGACGAGAACCTCGATGACGGCATCAAGGAGCCACTGACGGTCAAGACTGCGGGCAAGAAGGCCCTTAACTACCTGTCCAAGACAATGTGCATGACGATCCCCATTATCATGGGCGCCGCCATGTTCCGCACACTTGCCGTACTTTGCGGCGACGGCATGCTCGGTATCTGGTCTGCTGATTCCGACATCTACAACTTCTTCTACAACTGGATTTACAACGCAGGCTATTATTTCCTCCCTGTTTATCTGGGTTGGGCTGCCGCAAAGCAGCTCGGCTGCAGCCAGCCGCTCGGCATGATGCTCGGCGGCGTGCTCATTGCCCCTGAGTTCATGACGCTGGTCAACGCTGCGGCGGATTCGGGTGCTACGACCACGATGGTTTACGGCGTGCTCCCGGCTCAGCTGAACAACTATTCTGCGACCGTGCTCCCCATGCTGCTGTCTATGCCGGTGCTGATGGTCGTCGAGAAGTTCATGAAGAAGATCATCCCCGACATGCTCTCCACGGTGTTTGTGCCCGTGTGCACCATGGCTGTGATGACCCCCGTTTCCCTGTGCGCCCTAGCTCCGATTGGTTCCATTCTGGGCGACCTGGTCGGCAACTTTATGTTCGGCCTCGGAAACGCTGGCGGCATCGTCACGATCCTCTCCCTCGTCGCCATTGCTGCGCTTTGGGAGTTCCTGGTTATGACCGGTATGCACCAGGTTCTGATTGCCCTCGGCATTGTGCAGGTGCTCACCTCAGGGTCTGACTCCTGCGTTATGGTCGCGGGTGCTATCGCTCAGTTCGCCACGTGGGGCATGGCCTTCGGTGCCTTCCTGCGCCTTAAGGAGGTCGACGAAAAGGGCGCTATGCTTGGTTTCTCGCTCTCCGGCATTGTCGGTGGCGTGACGGAGCCCGCGCTGTATGGCTGCGGCTTTAAGTATACTCGCTGCCTGGGTGCCATGGTCGCGGGCGGCGCTATCGGCGGCCTGATCGCGGCTCTCACTAATGTGACCACGTATGTTTTGGGCGCAACTAATATCCTTGGTATTACAGGTTATGTTGCAGGCGGAACTGCTAATCTCGTATGGGGCTGCGTTGCATCGGGCACTGCATTTGTTGCCGCCGCTGCCATTGCCTACTTCTTTGGCTTTACCAAGGAGCAGCTCGACGAAGACGCTGCTGCCGCCAAAGCCTAAAGCATCCGTTCGGTAGGACAATTATCTGGGGCACTTGGCTGCGCTTCAAGTGTCCCTTTCCGTAGATGGGGGTCAATATGAAGCAATTGCTCATTCGTGCCGACGATATCGGTTATTCGTATGCCGTTAACCTGGGGATTGCCCGCAGTATCAATGAGGGCCTGGTGCGCTCGGCGGGACTTATGCCCAATATGCCCGAGGCCGAGCGTGGCTGGTCGCTCGTGGCGGATGTCGGCATTGCGGTGGGTCAGCATACCAACGTGTGCCTGGGCAAGCCGTGTGCCGACCCGGCGCTCATTCCGAGCATGCTCAACGAGAACGGCGAGTTCCATAGCAGCCGTACCTTCCGCGATCATTTTAAGCGCGGCGAGGAGTTGATAGACTTCGACGAGGCCTGCATCGAGATCCGCGCGCAGCATGACCGCTTTGTCGAGATCGTGGGCCGCGAGCCCGATTACTTTGAGGCCCATGCCGTCATGAGCAAAAACCTTAACCGAGCGATCTCGGCGGTTGCTCAGGAGCTGGGCCTTAAGGAGCAAAAGGCGAGCTTCGACCCCGCGGCTGTGGTGCATTGCGGAGATACTGATCTGCGCATGGTGATGCGCTCGATGGAGCCGGGCTACGAGCCCAAAGAGGCAATCATGCAGACGGTTCGCGAGATGGTGGACGGCGAGACGGTCGTCTTTGTGTGCCATCCGGGCTATCTCGATCGTTTTATCTTGGAGAACAGCTCGCTCACGACCGACCGCACCAAGGAAGTCGATGCGCTGATTGACCCCGAGCTTCGCACTTGGCTTGAGTCTCAACCTGATCTTCGCCTGATCGACTACCGCGACCTGTAAGGACCCAAGTCACCACAAAGGGGGCAGTCGCCTTTGTGGTGGTTCTGGCGCCGTTGCCATTATGGCGGCGGCGTCTTTTTTGTCCGTGCGGCGCGGTAGAGTGTAGGCGGTTGAAATTTGCGTCCATCGAGGAGCTGCCATGAACGAGATCAAGTGCCCGCATTGCGGCGAAGTTTTTAAGGTCGATGCGTCCGGTTATGCGGATATCGTCAAGCAGGTGCGCGATGCCGAGTTCTCGCGCGACCTGGATGAGCGCGTGAAGGCGGTCCAGCGCGAGGGCGAGCAGGCACTGGAGCTTGAGCGCTCGCGCTCGACGGCTGCTTTGCAAAAGGCAGAGTCTCAGCGCGACGCTCAGCTTGTCGAGCAGAAGAACGCTGCAGCTCAGCAGCTGGCACAAGAGGTTGCCAAGCGCGACGCTGAGCTTGCCGAGCTGCGCGCCAAGCTCGAAGGCGCTGCCGCAGAGCGCGAGAGTGCAAGTCAGCGCGCGGCGGTTGAGGCCCGTTCCGATGCTCAAAAGGAGAATGCCGAGCTTCAGCGCGAGATCGACAATTTACGTGCGCAGTTGGAGCGCAAAGATGATGAAGCCAGGCTTGCCGAGGCGGCGGCACGCAATGCTGCTCAAAACGACCTGTCCGCGCGCGACGCTCAGATTGCCGAGCTGCAGGCCAGGATCGCCGCGGCGGACAAGGCCCAGGAGATGGCGCTTGCCGCTGCCGCGGCAGAGTCGCAGCGTGAGCTCGATGCCGCTCGCAGCGAGGCCGAGCGCGCGCTTACTGACTATCGCGCGAAGGTGCAAGAGAAGTTTTCCGCCGCAAAGGCTCAGTCCGAGCAAGAGGCCGAGGGCCTGCGTGCCCAGCTGCGCGAGCAGGAACTGATGGCAAAAATGAACCTGTCAGAGGCGGTCGCCGCGGCGGAGCGAGAGCGCGATGAGGCACGTGCCAAACTGACGAGCGAGCTGGCGGTGCGCGATTCTCGCGAGGAGCAAGCCAAGGCGGCACACGAGCTCGAGCTTGCGCAGGCCAAGCGCGCGAGCGATGACCTGATTCGCTACAAGGATGAAGAGATTGAGCGCCTTAAGGACATGAAGGTTCGCCTGTCCACCAAGATGGTGGGCGAGTCGCTCGAGCAGCACTGCGAGACCGAGTTTAACCGTCTGCGCATGACGGCGTTTCCCAATGCGTACTTCGAGAAAGATAACGATGCATCTGAGGGCACCAAGGGCGACTTTATCTTCCGCGAGTGCGACGCGAGCGGCAACGAGGTCATTTCGATTATGTTCGAAATGAAAAACGAGAACGACGAGACCGCGACCAAGCATAAAAACGAGGACTTCTTTAAGAAACTCGATCACGATCGTCGCCAGAAAGGCTGTGAGTACGCGGTGCTCTGCACGCTGCTCGAGCCCGAGAGCGAGCTTTACAACGCGGGAATCGTGGACGTGAGCTATCGCTACGAGAAGATGTATGTGATCCGCCCGCAGTTCTTCATTCCCATGATTACGCTGCTGCGCAACGCCGCCATGGGTTCGCTTCGCTATAAGCAGGAACTGGCGGAGTACAAGCAGCAGAATATCGATGTCACGAACTTCGAAGCCAAGATGGAGAAGTTCAAGAACGATTTCGGTCGCAACTACGAGATCGCGAGCCGCAAGTTCCAAACGGCGATTGATGAGATCGACAAGACGATTAGCCACCTGCAGAAAACCAAGGAGGCGTTGCTGTCCTCCGAGAACAATCTGCGCCTAGCCAACAAGAAGGCGGACGATCTTACCATTCGCAAGCTCACGTGGGGCAACAAGACCATGAAGGCCGCGTTTGACGAGGCGCGCGGGGCTGCGACAGAGACAAACGATGAGCCAGCCGAGGCGGATTCGTATGAGGTCGAGGGTGCCGAGTAAGGCATAGCGTATAGTGCAAAAGTGGGGCCGCTGGCGATATTGCCAGCGGCCCCGTTTCGTTCCGGTAAGTTCGGCTAGTCTTCGAGCAGGTCCTCGATAAAGCCGACACGGTAGTTTTTGAAGATGACCTCGCCGCCGTCTTGCGTGGCGTCCAGGTCGACATCGCCCATGATGCCAAAGTCGTGGTCGCCATCCTCGTCGGCAAAGATCTGGTGCACGTGCCATACGTGCGCGGTCTTCTCGTCGGACTCGTCAATGGAAAACATCGCGGCGCTGCGGGCATCTCCGTCGGTGAGGATTTCCTCGTGCTGCTCGTGGTAAGCGTCGAGTGTTTTTTGCCAGCGGATCTCGCTCATGCCCCAGTCGTCGTCGAGCTCGCCCAGGTCGCGAACGTGCTCGCGGGCGGCAAGGGTCACGCGGCGGAAGAGCGCGTTGCGCACCAATAGCGTGCAGCCGCGACGGTCCGCCACGACCTCGTCGATGCCCTGCGGCGGCGCAGCATCGAGGGCTGCCGGGTTGCCGGCGTTCTCCCACTCATCCACCAGGCTCGAGTCCACCGAGCGCACCACAAAGCCCAGCCACGAGATAATGTCGCGCAGGCGCTCGTCGCGCTTCTCGATGGGCACGGTGCGGTCGAGTGAACGGTAGGCCTCTGCTAGGTAGCGCAGCAAAATGCCCTCGGAGCGGGCGATGCCGAGCTTTTGGATATAGCCCTTAAAGTCGCTCGCGCTCTCCAGCATGTCGCGCAGGACGCTCTTGGGCGAGAGCTGGTAGTCGTTGGCCCAAGGTACTTCTTGGCAGTACTTGTCGAAGGCGGCATCGAGCAAGTCCTCGAGCGGCTTTTCGTAGGTGACGTCCTGAATGCGCTCCAGACGTTCCTCGTACTCTATGCCGTCGGCCTTCATTTCGGCCATCGCGCGGTCGCGCGCGGCGCGCTCCTGTGCGCGCAGCACCTGCTTGGGATCCTCGAGCGTTGCCTCGACCATCGAGATCAGATCCATGGTATAGGTCTCGCTCTCGGGGTCGAGCAGCTCCAACGCGGCAAGCAAGAACGGCGAGAGCGGCTGATCGAGTGCGAAGTCCTCGGGCAGATCGACCGTCAGCGCATAGTCGATGTCCGGCGCGGCGTCAGTCGGGGCGTCGGGCGCGGGCGGCACCTCGGTGCGAACGACGACGCCGGAATCGATGAGCGTGGCGAAGATTTCGTCGGCGCGAACCTCGAGCTTAGCCTTTTCCTCGGGAGTCTGCAGGCTCGTCTCGATGAGGTCGTGTACGCGGGTTCGGGCATCGCCGCCCTGCTCGACCACGCTAATCACCATGGAGTGCGTGATGCGCAGGCGCGGCTTGAGCGTCTCGGGCTGCGTCTCGATCAGGCGCTCAAAGGTCTGCTTGTTCCAGGTGACAAAGCCCTCGGGGGCCTTTTTCTTTTTAATCTTACGGAGTTTTTTGGGGTCGTCGCCCGCTTTGGCCATAAGCTTGGCGTTTTCGATCTCGTGCTCCGGCGCCTCGGCAATTACCATACCCTCGGTGTCAAAGCCCGAGCGGCCGGCGCGACCGGCAATCTGGTGGAACTCGCGGGCGCGCAGACGACGCATCTTGTAACCGTCGAACTTGGTGAGCGCGGTGAGCACCACGGTGTGGATGGGCACGTTGATGCCGACGCCGAGCGTGTCGGTGCCGCAGATGACGGGCAGCAGGCCCTGCTGCGCCAGGCGCTCAACCAGTAGGCGATAGCGCGGCAGCATACCGGCGTGGTGCACGCCGACGCCGCAGCCGAGCAGGCGCTTGAGAATCTTGCCGAAGGCGGTGGAGAAACTCGTGCCTTTGGCAGCTTCCTTAATGGCCTCGCGCTGCTCCTTGCTAGCGATGCCAAAGTTGGCAAGCGACTGTGCCGTGGCAAGCGCGGCGTCCTGACTAAAGTGCACGATGTAGAGTGGGGCCTCTCCGCGGCGCATGGCGAGCTCGACGGTGCCCTCGAGGGAGGTCGTCACATAGTCGTAGCTCAGCGGAACAGGGCGCGGGGCGTCGACAACCAGGTCGCAAGCAGCGCCGGTGTGCTCCTCGAGCGAGGCGGCGATCGCGGTGACATCGCCGAGCGTGGCGCTCATGAGCATGAATTGCGTGTGAGGCAGGGCGAGCAGTGGCACCTGCCAGGCCCAACCGCGGTCGGGGTCGGCAAAGTAGTGGAACTCGTCCATGGCCACGCAGCCCACGTCAGCGCCCTCGCCCTCGCGCAGTGCGTCGTTGGCAAGGATTTCTGCCGTGCAACAGATGACGGGCGCCTTGGTGTTGATGTGCGTGTCGCCGGTGATCATGCCGACGTTATCGCGGCCGAGCACCTGCACAAGGTCGAAAAACTTCTCACTGACCAGAGCCTTGATAGGAGCCGTGTAGTAGCAGCGCTTGCCCTGCGCCATGCCCATAAAGAGCATTCCCAGCGCGACGAGCGATTTACCCGATCCGGTCGGTGTTCCCAAAATGACATGGTCACCGGCGGCTAGATCCATGAGGGCCTCTTCCTGGTGGTCCCACAGCTCAATACCGCGATCGCTCGTCCATTCAAAGAAACGTTCGAAGGCCTGATCGGGCGTGAGCCACGGTTCGGGCTCACTGCCATCCTCGGGCTCCCACCAGGTGGGGGAGAGCGCGCCGAGCGAACCGAACTCGGCTTCGGTTCCCGTGCCGCCCGAGAATGAGCTGGCGGCTCCGGCGCCGGAAACGGTGCTGGCGGTGGTGTCTGTCGTGGTCTGTGCCATGTGGTTGCTTTCTCTCGCGTTTGTCCGCCAACTATTATGGCGTAGCGTCGCATCGATGCGTTCGCAGGCAAGAAAATGCAGGAAATGGGCGTTCTGCCCAGCCGTTTGGTGCAGTTGCCAGCTAAGTGAGTAGACTTTTTGCAATATCGCGAGCACATGGCTTTTGCGCAAGGGCTCTACCTGCACTGATAATTGTTCTCGGGGGAAGCGGGCACTGCGGGGCGCGGCAACG
>CATYJU010000071.1 GCA_958407995.1 uncultured Collinsella sp. | reverse complement strand
CGAGGTAGCCCTCCTGGTCGAAGTGCATGATCTCGATCTTCTCGGTCTCCTTCATTCCCGCTCCTTTCACGAGCAGTTTGAATTGTCGCACGGAATGAACGGGCTTGCCACTCCGTCGCACCGCTTAACCTTGTGGACATCTTGGCCCCAAGCTCAACAATTCAAAGGTTCTTAATACCAGTGAACGATTACAGGTTAGCCGTTTTTAATACCGATTTTATGATTTCATCCTCCCCTCTCGGTAGACGGTCAGTTTTTGCCTCTCATCGGTCAAGCGACATATATCCGTAAAAACGAGCGCCCCCGCCGTGCGCAGGGACGCTCTAGACGCTAATAGTTGTAGGTATATCCGCCGGCGTCGCCGCGGGTAAAAGACTTGGCATGCTCGATTGCCTGCCCACTCGAGTCATAGGTCAGGCCTTCCAGCACGAGCGCCAGATCGCCCGGCTCAAGATTGAGCAAACTCGCATCGCGTGCGCCCAGCGCCTCGATATCGAGTTTCTCTACCGACTGATCTGGCTTGCGTCCCAACATATCGTAGGTCTCGAACAGGCTGAAGACCGAAATGTCCACGCCTTCGATGCCCGGAAACAGCAGGCACGGAATCAGTGTCATCTCGATCGATACGGGCTCACCATCGATGCAGTTGAGGCGGCGCACCGAGTAAAGCAGATCGTCCTCAGCGATGCCAAACAAGTCGGCATAATACGGGCCGGCGTAGCGTTTGGAGCGCGCCAGGATGCGCACCGACGGCGTCGCGCCCGATGCCAGAACCGACTGGCGGAAGCCGCCCTTGCGTTCGTGCTCGTCAAACCACTTATGTCCCACAAAGGCGCCTTTGCCCTGCACGCGACGAATCTGGCCACTTTTGACCAGCTCGTCCATGGCGCTTCGGATTGTCAGGCGTGTCGTGCCAAACTCCTCGGCCAGCTCGTTTTCGGACGGAATCATCGAGCCCGTCGGGTAGTCGCCGCGCTCGATTCGCTCCGCAATGCAGCGGCGAATTTGTTTGTAAACCGGCAAGTCTTCTACTGCATCAGCCATTCGACACCCACCTTCGTCGCAACGCCGTCTGCCTCGCCGTTATCGGCAAAACGATACTTGGTCGGCAGAATCACGGACTTGCAATACTCGACAAAGCCATCGGTCTCGTCGCGCTCGTGCGAAGCCTTGTAAAACACCGGCGTGCCCTCCTGAGCATTCAGCAACTTGGCCTCGTCGGCGTTCAGACGGCTGATGGAAATATGCTCCTTGCCGTGCGTCACATGGACATTCCCCTCTTTGAGCAAAACGTCGTAGAGGCTCTCCTGCTCAAAATCATGATCGGGAAGCGAGGGGCACAAAGACAGATTGACGTAAGCCGTCTCGATCGATGCCGGAGAACCGTTGACCACACGCACGCGCCGAATGCAGAAGAGCGGCATGCCCAGGTCAATCTGGGCTTTTTGGGCAAGATCGATATCGGCATACACGACCTTGGACCAAACCAGGCGTGCGGTCGACTTTGAGCCAACCCTCTCCACCGCCTGCGTATAGTTCCATGTTTCCTGAAAGATGTTCAGCGGTTTGGGAGGACACACATAGGTGCCCGAACCGCGGCGGCTTTCCAAAGTTCCGCACGAAATAAGGCGCGTGATCGCAGCACGCAACGCCGTGCGCGACACGCCCAGCTCTTCACAGAGCACACGCTCGGCGGGCAGCCGGTCGCCACTCTGCAGGTCATAATGTTTGATATACCAAAGAATGCCCTCAAAGGCGCGATCTTTGGGCGGAATCGCATATGGTTCACTCGACATGGGCAAGACTCCTCAACCGCTTGATGCTGCAGGAATCATTGCTCCGGACGCCCCATGGCGTCGAAGGCTTCTTTGATCTGCTCCGCAACGTTCCGATACGACCGATATAGGCCGGAGTCTCGCTTGACTTCGCCCGCGGTCACCGGAATCTCAAGCTTCGAAATCTCATCCTTGCCGGTTTGCACGACAACGATGACACCCATACCAAGGCACATATTACGCTTGGCAGCGTTGTTTTTGGTAGCCTGAGCTGGATTAATCAAAATCTGCTGAGCCAGTTCGCGTTTGCTGAGCTCCGGCACATCCTCGGGATTTCCGGTCTCGGCAATCTCGCACTGCAGCACATCCGCATAGTCAAAAATCTTCGGCTCGCCGCCGCGCTGATGCACGGCCCACTTGCGGCGCGTGGCATCCTGGTAGATAGCCGGCAAAAACGTAAACCGCGGTGGGTCCAAAATCGTATCCGTGATGGTAAACACATCGGGATCAAAGGCATCCTGCGGGTTTTTCTTCTTGAACAGCCCCATATCAGCCTCCCGTACTAGCATTAAACAACTCAAGCTGAATATAGCACCAATTTCAAGCCGCTGCCTTACCCTATCGGTGCGCGGCGTCTAAGGCTCGCCCAGCGGAAGAGTTAACGGACGAGGGCCGGGGTGCCTGCCGGCAAATAGCGGACACTCCGCATGCAATCTATGCAAACAAACAAGTACGCTTAGCTACATTCGGTAAGTTCGAGCACGCTGCCCTTAACGATAAGCGCCGGCTCCAGGACGACCTCTTCGGCACGCCTGCCGCCCCTACCGGCAAGACGCTTGGACATGCAGCCAAAAGCATGCTCCGCAAGGACACCAGGATCCTGCTCAATGGCGGTCAGCGCCGGCTCAAAGAGAACGTCGGCCGCCGAGTTGTCATAGCTCACCACCGAGATATCGCCCGGGATGCTCTTCCCCATCTCGTGCAAGCGCTTGAGCAGACCGAGGGCGATGTTATCCGAACTTGCGAACACAGCGGTGGCATCAGTTGCGAGCACCGCCTCCGAGGCCTCGTAGGCACTCGGAATGTAGTACTCGCTCTCAAACTCCAAACGTGCGTCGATAGGCAGGCCAACCTCGCGCAGCGCGCGCTCATAGCCGGCAAGTCGCTTACGCCCCGTATTGGAACGGCGCGCGTTAACCAAGCAGGCAATGCGACGGTGGCCCTGCTCGATCAGATAGCGGGTGGCCATGTAGCCGCCCATCTCGTGATCGAACATCACCTTGTCGCACTCGAGTCCCTCAATGGCACGGTCGACCATTACGGCCGGGATGGGCAGGTGGCTGACTTCTTCGCGCAGGGCGCGGTCGTCGGAGAACTCGTCGCCCACGACCAGGAAGACGCCATCGACGCCGCGCGTCACCAGCTGGCGCAGCAGCTCCAGATCGTCATCGGCGCTTCCGCCCGAGCTGGTAATGAAGAGCGCATAGCCGTCCTCGCGGCAGCGCTTTTCCAGGCTACCGGCGAGCGAGGCAAAAAAGCGGCTCTCGATGTTAGGGACGATAAGGCCCAGCGTGCGCGACTCGCGCATGACCAGACTACGCGCAATCTGGTTAGGAACATAGTGGTTGCGCGCCGCGACCTCCTTGATGAGTTTGCGGTTTTCTTCCGAGATGCGACAGGGCCGATTATTGAGCACAAGCGAGACCGACGAGGGGGAAAGCCCCACCTCCTGGGCAATCTGCTTGAGGGTGACTTTGTTGGCCATCTCGCTCCTTCCAGGTTTACGCGCAATCTCTTGAAAGTATAGCGACCGCCCCTCTACCTCGGTGATAAACACTTTACCAATCCGGTAGACGGCTGTTTTATCGCCGCCAGCGCACCAAATCCGTCCGGGTGGGGTATATTGCAATCGATTGATGACAACGACCACCAAAAGGCGGATATTCGTATGCACGAGAACGACTTTTTTAACGAGGACCTGCTGTGCGCGCTTGCTGGCGTTGCCGGCGAGGACAACGTGCTGATGAGCGAGCCCATGCGCGAGCACACCACGTTTAAGATCGGCGGCCCGGCCGACGTCTTTGTCACGCCCGATACCGAGCAGGGCCTCGTCGCCACGCTCGACACCTGTTATCGCTGCGACCTGCCGCTCACCATCGTGGGCAACGGCTCCGACCTGCTCGTCGGCGACAAGGGTATCCGCGGCGTCGTCGTGGCGTTGGGCGAAGGCCTCTCCGACATTACGGTCGACGGTACGCACGTCACGGCGGCGGCCGGCGCCTTGCTTTCCGATGTCGCCGCGGCGGCAGCCGAGGCCGGTCTCACCGGCATGGAGCCCATCTCGGGCATCCCCGGATCGGTCGGCGGCGCCTGCTACATGAACGCCGGAGCTTACGGCGCCTGCATGGCCGATGTGCTGGAGTCCGTGCGCGTCTACAAACCTGCTCGCCAGCTCGACGACGACACCCGCGGCAGCGGCAACATCATCGAGTTCGATGTCGATGAGCTCAATCTGGGCTATCGCAAGAGCCGCATCGCCGACGACGGCTTTACCGTGCTTTCAGCCACCTTCAACCTCGCCCCGGGCAACGCTGCGATGATCAAGGCCGACATGGACGACTACCGCCAGCGCCGCGAGGACAAGCAGCCGCTCGACATGCCGAGTGCCGGCTCCACCTTCAAGCGCCCCGAGGGCCACTTTGCCGGCAAACTCATCATGGATGCCGGCCTGCGCGGCCATGCTGTCGGCGGCGCGCAGGTAAGCGAAAAGCACTGCGGCTTTATCGTCAACGCCGACCACGCCACCGCCGCCGACGTCGACGAACTCATCCGCGACATCCAAGCCAAAGTCAAAGAGCAGTTCGACGTAGACCTAAAACCCGAAGTCCACCGAGTAGGCGAATTTTTATAAAGAGAAGGCCCCGAAAGGGGCCTTCTCCATATTTATTCAGACAACCCAGTCCGGTGTGTCACGCCTTGGACCCGGAAGGTCCGGGGCTGGGGGCGAGGCATAAGGTTGGTCGCGAGTTCCGCACGCAAAGAAGGCCACTTAATGTGGCCTTCGTCTTGCGCAGGACTGTCCGAGCAGGCAATCAAATATATTGCGGGCGGGCACGCGGCCCCGTCGGCTTTACGACAGCGCAATACCGCCGAGCCAGCCCCAACGCACGCCAGAGCCAGTGCCATAGAAGCTAATAAACGAATCAAGCGACTTAGACGTAATGGCGCCCTCGTTGCTCATAACGATGCCGCCGCCAACGTAGATACCCACATGACCGTAGATAAGGCCCGGAGCACCCGTGCCGCTGTGCGAGGAATCGGCCACGATCATGCCCACCTGCAGCGCCGAGCGGTCGGAGCTATAGCACCATGCGTTAAACATATCGCACGCGTTACCGCCAAAGTAGCCAACGCCGGCGTTACGGAAGACATTGGTAACCCACGCCGCGCACCAGTTCTGACCCGGCGAAGGCGTGGAGTAGCACGCGTTGACGACGGCCTGCTGTTTGCCCGAGCCGGCATTCTGCTGCGGAGTTCCGGGCGCATACGATCCACCACCCGAACTCGAACCACCCGAGTAGGAATTGTTCTTGTTCGCGGCAGCCGCGGCAGCGGCAGCCTTCCTAGCGGCCTCCTCAGCCTGGGCGGCAGCGAGAATCTCGGAATCACGCTGAGCCATGAGCTCCTTGACATCGTCAGAGAGGCCGTTCAGAACCGTCTGGACCTCCTGCTGCTTGGCCTGCATGTCCTGCATCTGAGCCGTCTGCTGGTCCTTGAGCTTCTCTAAGTCGGCTTTCTGCGACTCAAGCTCGGTCTTTTGCGCATCGAGTTCTTCCTGAATGGTCTGAATATCCTCGATGGCATCGCGGTCGCTCTTGTTGATCTTCTCAACGTAATGCGCGTTGGCGACGAGTTCCTCAAACGAGCCAGAGGCCAGCAGCAAAGACAGGATGTTCGTGCCGCCGGACTTGTAGCTGGCGGCCACGCGATCGGAAAGGTCGTTGCGCTTCTTCTTGAGCTCGGCCTTCTTTTCATCGATCTGGGCCTGCGTGTCGTCAATCTTGCCCTGGACATTCTCGATGTCGTTGAGGGTCTGGGCATTCTTGTTGGCCAGCGCCGCATACTCATTTGCGATGCTGTCGAGCTGGGCCTGAACCTCGTCGAGCTGGGCCTGGGCAGCATTCAGTTTATCGGTGGTTTCTTTGGAAGCCTCCGCCGCATGGGCGCGAGCGGGCAGGCCAAAAAGAACTGCCGCAGAAGCGGCGCCGAACAGGGCCTTGAGGGCAGTGCGGCGCGAGAGCTCCTGGGAAAGGATGGAATCGCTGTTTGGTGACATATGTACTCCGTTACATGTTTATTTATATGTCGCTCAACTCATACATATTAGCGTACATATGGCGCGTCCCAACGATTTCCACGAACGGCAGGAAACTACAAGGTCAGCGGCTCGCAAGCAAATGCCAAAGATCAGGTTATGCGTACGCAAGCTCTTCTGATGAGTACGTTAGCACAGTCCTCTGCTTTTCCTACAGCGCACGATTTGGGCGTCCCTGCCTGCGCTATACTCCCCTGAAGAAGTGTTCCTGATTCGATAGGAGACTACATGTCCAAAGCACTCGACCCCAAAGACACCTGCGTCCTCGTTACCGGTGGCGCCGGCTTTATCGGTTCGCACACCGTCGTTCAGCTGCTCGAGGGTGGCTACCAGGTCGTCATCGTCGATGATCTCTCCAACTCCAGCGCCGTCGCCGTCGACCGCGTCAAGACCATCGTGGGCGACGAGGCCGCCAAGAACCTCACCTTCTACGAGGCCAACGTGCTCGACCGCGATGCGATGAACAAGATCTTCGATACCCATCAGATCGACCGCGTCATCCACTTTGCCGGCTTTAAGGCCGTCGGCGAGTCGGTGAGCAAGCCCGTCGAGTACTACCACAACAACATCGAGAACACCCTGGTGCTCATCGACGTCATGCGCAACCATGGCTGTAAGTCCATCATCTTCTCGAGCTCCTCGACCGTCTATGGCGACCCGGACAACCCGCCCGTCACCGAGGAGGATCCTAAGAAGCCCGCGACCAACCCCTATGGTTGGACCAAGTGGATGATCGAGCAGATCCTTATGGACGTCCACACCGCCGACCCCGAGTGGGACGTCGTGCTGCTCCGTTACTTCAACCCCATCGGCGCTCATCCGTCGGGCCTGATCGGCGAGGACCCCAAGGGCATCCCCAACAACTTGGTGCCCTATGTCGCCCAGGTCGCCGTGGGCAAGCTCGAGGCCGTTCAGGTCTTTGGCAACGACTACCCCACCCCCGACGGCACCGGCGTGCGCGACTACATCCACGTGTGCGATCTGGCCTCTGGTCACGTTGCCGCCCTTAACTGGATGAACGGCAAGACCGGCGTCGAGATCTTTAACTTGGGCACCGGCACCGGCACCTCGGTACTCGAGGTCGTCGCCGCCTTCTCCAAGGCTTGTGGCAAGGAGCTGCCCTACGTGATCCGCGAGCGCCGCGCCGGCGACATCGCTGCCAACTGGTGCGATGCCTCCAAGGCCGAGCGTATGATGGGCTGGAAGGCCCAATACGACATCGCGGACATGTGCCGCGATAGCTGGAACTGGCAGAGCCACAACCCCAACGGCTTCGCCGACGCCGAGTAGCA
>CATYJU010000070.1 GCA_958407995.1 uncultured Collinsella sp. | reverse complement strand
AGTGCTCTTCTTTGCGTGCGGAACTTGTAGCGAACAAAGCTAAGCCGACCGACCCTAAGGTTAACTTGACTGATGATAGCAAATACGACAAGCGAGATGCCTGCAACTTACAGGCATCTCGCTTTATCTAAATAACGTGGTTGTGAATCAACCAATAATTGTTACCCGCCCAAGCATGGTCGGGTTTTCCAAGTGCCGCAGATTGCCGTGAAAGAGGAGCGACGCGTACTTTGGTACGCGAGCGACGGTTTGAACGGCAAGGTGCGGTGCCTGGGAAAGCCGCTTAGCGGTAGCTGACGCTTTGCTGGGAGTCCTTGACGACTACGTCGTGGGCGCCGCCTTCGACGATGGAGGTGGAGCTGACCAGCGTTAGGCGTGCCTTTTCCTGGAGCTCGGGGATCGAGAGGGCGCCGCAGTTGCACATCGTGGACTTGACCTTGTAGAGCGTGCCGCCCACGCCGTCCTTGAGGGAACCGGCGTAGGGAACGTAGGAGTCGACGCCCTCGACGAAGCTGAGCTTCGCGGCGCCGCCCAGGTCGTAGCGCTGCCAGTTGCGGGCACGCGCAGAACCCTCGCCCCAGTACTCCTTCATGTACTGGCCGTTCACGTTGACGCGCTCGGTAGGGCTCTCGTCAAAGCGAGCGAAGTAGCGGCCCAGCATCATAAAGTCGGCGCCCATGGCAAGGGCGAGCGTCATGTGGTAGTCGTAGACGATGCCGCCGTCGGAGCACACGGGCACGTAGACGCCGGTCTCCTCGTAGTACTCGTCGCGGGCGCGGCAGACGTCGATCAGCGCGGTGGCCTGGCCACGACCGATGCCCTTGGTCTCGCGGGTAATGCAGATGGAGCCGCCGCCGATACCGACCTTGATGAAGTCGGCACCGCAGTCTGCCAGGAAGCGGAAGCCCTCGGCGTCGACGACGTTACCGGCGCCGACCTTGACGTCCTCGCCGTAGTTGGCGCGGATCCACTCGATGGTGCGCTTCTGCCACTCGCTGAAGCCCTCGGAAGAGTCGATGCACAGAACGTCGGCGCCGGCCTCGATGAGCAGCGGCACGCGCTCGGCATAGTCGCGGGTGTTGATACCGGCGCCGACCATGTAGCGCTTGTCGTTATCGAGCAGCTCGTTGGGGTTGGTCTTGTGGCTGTCGTAGTCCTTACGGAAGACAATGCCCATGAGGTGATCGTTGTCGTCGACGATGGGCAGAGCGTTGAGCTTGTTGTCCCAGATGACGTCGTTGGCAACCTTAAGGCTGATGTTCTTGTCGCCCACGATGAGCTGCTCGCGCGGGGTCATGAACTCGGAGACCTTCGTCTGGTGGTCATCGCGACTGGGACGATAGTCACGGCTGGTGACGATGCCCAGGAGCTTACCCTTGGGAGTGCCGTCGTCGGTGACCGGCATAGTGGAGTGACCGGTCTTCTCCTTGAGCTCGATGACCTGCTCCATGGTCATGTCGGGGGTCAGGGTGGAATCGGACTGAACGAAGCCGGCCTTGTGATCCTTGACGGCCTTGACCATAGCGGCCTCGGACTCGGCGCTCTGGGAACCGTAAATGAAGGACAGGCCACCCTCGGTAGCGAGCGCGACACCCATGTCGACGCCCGAGACGGACTGCATGATAGCGGAAACCATGGGGATGTTCAGGGTGATTGCCGGCTTCTCACCGCGCTTAAAGCGGGTCAGCGGCGTCTTAAGAGAGACGTTGTTGGGGATGCACTGCGAGGACGAGTAACCAGGGACCAGCAGATACTCCGAAAACGTGTGGGACTCACCGGGAAAGAACGTAGCCATGTTTCTCCTTTTTCCATGCGACCGGTCGGCTGCAGGCCTCGTAGGACCCAGCCCAACCTTGGGCGCCCAATACTGGGGAAGTATCTTAACGCACTTTGACTGCTACAATGCATGATTTAAGAAGAGCACACGAGGGTTTGACGCAGGCTTTGCGTTTGCCCAGCAAACACTTTAGCGGGGAGACGTGGAGCGTATGGAGTACAAGACGACGGCAAAGTTGGTCATTCAAGCGTGCGACAAGGATTTGCCGGGCGTCTACGGCCACGGCTGTGTCTTGCTGCTGCAGGGTATCGCCCGAGAGCACTCGCTCAACCGTGCCGCCAAGAGCATGGGCATGGCATACTCCAAAGCCTGGCGCATTGTGAACGAGGCGGAAGGGCAGCTGGGCTGCAAGCTCATCGAGCGCGACGGCGCCCGCGGATCCACCCTCACCCCCGCCGGAGAGCGAGCCATAGCAGTCTACGAGGAGCTGCAGGCCGACATAAACAAGGTCATTGCCACCAAAGCAAACGACCTCATCGCAAGTATTAAAAAGTAGCTAATTTACGAAGGGCGTTGTCTAGGGCGGACGCTACGACCAGGGGGTCGTCGGTGCCGGCGAAGAGGCGGACGGTGCTCCTCTGCTTGCCGCGTGGAGCCGAAAGGCGCGTCGCTGCGCCGCCGGCGGGCGATGTGCGGAACTCCCCCGGCAAAGCATCGAACAGCTCGCCCGCGCTGCATTCGATAAGGTCAAATTCAACTGCCGGGCCAAAGCCGTGCTCGAGGATTCCCGTTGCAACCGCATGGTCGGGATGCGAGCTCAATCCGGGGTAGCGCACGTCGCGCACCATCTCGTTCGCAGCCAAATATTCAGCCAGCGCACGGGCGCGATCGAAGTGCGCCTGCATGCGGGTGTCGAGCGTGTCGAGCCCGTACTCTAGAACCTCAGCCTCAACGGAGAACAAGTCGAGCGCGGCCATTCCGCACCCCTCGAGCAGCTCATGCGCGCACTCGGCAGCGGCATCCACGCGATGGCGCTTGAGCTGCGAGCGCGCCACCGAAGCGGCAACGAGCTTGCGCGGAGCCTTGCCGGCACACACGCGGTCGAGCGCCTCGAGCGACAGCGCAGCACCCAGCCGCAGCGGATCGCAGCCAAAAGCCGATGCCACGGTGTTGTCCACCACCAGCAGCGCATGGGCCTCACGCGCCGCCCGACCCAGAGCGCGAAGATCGGGGACGCGCAGACCAAACCCGCCGATGGAGTTGACGAACCACCACAGGTGCGGCCCCTCAGCATCAAGCGAAGCATCAAAGCCCTCGGACGCAGCAGCAAACGCTGCAAACGACGGCTCCCCCACCATAGCCACGTCGCGGGCATCAAAGCCGTGCGCAAACGCATCGGCAAAGTCGTCCGCAAAGGCCACCAGGCGGTCACCGGAGCGCATAATTCCCAATAGCGACAACGCTGCTGGCACATGCGAGGCCGCGAGCAACCGCGCTTCACGCGCGCCGGCCCTTGCAGCCCAGGCCTCTTCTTGCTGCTGTACGCCCATGCGGTACCGTCCCTTCAAAACAAAAACCCACGATGCGGGTGTTCCCCGCATCGTGGGCAACGGCTGCAGTATAGCGCCGATATGCGACGAATCGCCTAGATATTGAGCGTGTGGTAGTTAACGCTCGCACCCGGAGCGTCAACGGTCACGCCATAGGCCTCGGGATAGATGCGCGTCGAAAACACGAGCGCGCCATCATTCACAAACACCTCGACCGACGAGACATCGCCAACAATGCGCACGTTGCGCACCTCGTCGACGGGCTCCCAGCGCACGGTACGCCCGCAGCCGGCAGAAGCGCGATCCTCGTCGGTAAATCGCATCTCAAAGCGCGAGGGCAGTTCGCCCTCGGCGGGCACAAACGCCAGCTTCAGCTCGTCATCAACGGTCGCGGTAAACGCGTCGTTGACACCGTCGACAACAACGTCAAAGCAGGTATCGCCGGCAACCTCCAACGAGCCCTCCCCCACACGCACCGAGGCATAATGGCACTCGATCTCACGCGCCGGCTGTTGCAGTACCACGCCGCCGTCACCGGCCGTAAGCTCGCGCGGCACCGTCATGCAGTGTTGCCAGCCGCACACCACGGTGGGTGCGTTGCCATAGGTCGGCTCATCGGGCATGCCCATCCAGCCGATCAGAATGTGGCGACCGTCCTCGGCCGTGAACTCCTGCGGAGCATAGAAGTCAAAACCGGCGTCCCACAGGCGGAAATCGCCCAGCTCATAAGCACCGTCACCACCGGTAATGTCGCCCGTTACAGGCATGTAGCCAGCAGCGTATACGTTGCCGCGGTCCCAACGACCGCCCTCAAGGCCCTGGGGCGAGAACGACAAAAATGCAGCGGTATCGCCATTCGCATCGAGCTCAATATAGCCAGGGCATTCCCACATAAAGCCAAAACGCTCGGGCGTAGACACACGGCTCTCGAGCTCCCAGCTCAGCATATCGGCCGAGCCATACACCAAGATCTCGCCCACATCGCGACCGGCGCCCTCGCCGTGCATGGCGCAAAATCGACTATCGACATGCGGACCATCCACGCGACGACGGGCGCCCAGCACCATGTGATAACGCCCGTCCGCGTCACGCCACACCTTGGGATCGCGCACGTGGCAGGTCAAATCCTCGGGATAATCCTCGGACGCCAGCACCACGCGCTTTTGGTTGAACTTCCGACCGGCAAGGCCATCAACGCTCTCCACATAGACGGTATCGGCGCGGCGGCCGGTATTGACGTAGTCGTACGTCCCGTCCGCATCGGAAAGCTTAACGTTGCCCGTATAGAGCACGCGAATGCGACCGTCTTCGGCAAGCGCGGAGCCCGAATACACACCATGGCAATCGAACGGCTCGTCGGGCAGCAGTGGGGCGCCAACGTAATCCCATGTCATAAGATCGCGACTCGTCGCATGGCCCCAGACCTTAACGCCGCCCTCGACATCAAACGGCGCATACTGAAAATAGGCATGGAACACGCCGCCTGCCTGGCAAAGACCGTTGGGGTCGTTGAGCCAGCCCGCCGGCGGCATAATATGGAAGCGCTGGCCATACGCGCCATGGCCGCACTCAGAGGCGGCAGCGTCAACAGCGGCAACCAGCTTTGCAAGGTCGCGGCCAAGTGCATTAGACATATCAAAGTCCTAACGGATCGAAAGTAACAAGGCGCCAGAGATCGACACCAGATACGGGAAACGCCCGCGAGCATACAACCCGCGGGCACCCTTCAATCAAAAGCTCTTAGGCCTGCTCGGAAGCCTTGGGCTCGTCCTTGTACAGGACAAACGAGACGCCAAAGGAAACCAGCGCGGCGACCGCAAACATGATCGCGTACTGCACGGGCTGGGCCAGGCACAGCAGGATACCGAAGATACCGGTAACGCCCGTGCCGGAAGCGGCAAGCGAGGTGAGCGCGCAGACCAGGGCGCCGCAACCGCCACCGATGCAGCCGGCGATGAAGGGCTTAAAGAAGCGCAGGTTCACACCAAAGATGGCAGGCTCGGTAATACCCATGAAGGCGGACAGGGCCGAAGGAAGCGCCAGGCCCTTGATCTTGGCATCGCGGGTCTTAAAGGCAACGGCGAGCGCGGCGCCACCCTGGGCGATGTTGGCGGCACTGGCGATGGGCAGCCAATAGGTCACGCCATACTGGGCGAGCTGGCCCAGGTCAATGGCGGTGTACATCTGGTGGATACCGGTAACGACCGTGGGGGCATAGAACAGGCCGACGATAAAGGAACCGATGCCGAAGGGCAGGGTCAGCAGAGCCTGGATCAGACCGAGGATGGCGTTCTCGGCCCACACGAAGATGGGGCCGACGGCAACGAGCGTCACGAGCACGGTCACGAACACCGAGACGAGCGGGGTCACAAAGAGGTCGAACATCTCGGGAACGATCTTGTGCAGGCGCTTCTCGAGGAAGGCCAGAATGGCGCAGGCGATAACGATGGGGATCACGTGGCCCTGATAGCCGACCCACTCAAAGCTGTACACGCCGGGGATGACGGTGACCATGGTCTGAACGCCCTCGGAGGCAACCGTGTAGGCGCTCTGCAGCGAGGAGTTGATGAACGCACCGCCGACGACGGCACCCAGGTACGGGTTGGCGCCAAAGGCCTTGGCGGCGGAGTAGCCGATCAGGATCTGCAGAATGCCAAAGGACGTGCCCGAAACCAGGTCGGCGATCTTGTAGATAAAGTTATTGGTGTCGAGCGCGATAAAGCCGTTGGAGGCCATAAAGTTGAGGGCGCTCATAATGCCCAGCAGCAGGCCCGAAGCCACGATGGCGGGGATGATGGGGACAAAGACGTCGCCGAGTACCTTAATGGCGCGCATAAAGATGTTCTGCTGCTGCGCCGCGGCCTCCTTGACCTCGGCCTTGGTGGCAGCCTCGACGCCGCTGAGCGCGATGAACTCCTCGTAGACCTTGTTGACGGTGCCGGTGCCAAAAATAATCTGGAGCTGGCCCTGGGCCTCAAAGACGCCCTTGGCGCCGTCGACGTTCTCGAGGGCCTCCTTGTTAACCTTAGTGTTATCGGCAATCACCAGGCGCAGGCGAGTGGCGCAGTGCGCGGCCGAAACAACGTTGTCGGCGCCACCGATGTTGTCGAGCACCTCTTGGGCTGATTTGCGGTAGTCCATGACTTCCCTTTCCTCCAACGGGCGCATTTACACCCGGCCATCTTTGACACTTACACTGTAATCGATTTCAGTTTCATATGTCTGCAATCGTTTTCATAGTAGGGTGAACGGTAGGAAAAAGCCGGTGAATGGTAGTTTTGAGACAAACATAAGGGCTCAGAGGCAGACAGACATGCCCAAGACCTAGACATTCATAAGCTGATGACCGAGCTTGAGTGTCTTGAGACCGCTCTCCCCCTCCACGCCATCGAGCGTGTTGAGCAACATATTGGTCGCCTCGACGCCACTGGTCAGGTAGCCATAATGCACGGTGGGAATGCCGCCCGTCAGCGCGCGCAAAAACGCATTGTCGCCAAAACCACTCACGCGGTGTATGCCCTCGCCCATGCCGCGAACCTCATCGATGGCACGCAGCGCGCCCGCCGCCATGGTGTCGGTCGCGCAGGCGATAAATGAAACATCGGGAGCGACGGAAAGCAGCTCACGCGCCGCACCATAGCCCGAATCGAGCGTAAACGAGCCCAGGCGAATCAAGGCGGCATCGAGCGGGTTGCCCGCGGCGCGCAAGCCGGCCTCAAAACCGCGACGGCGGTCATAACCGGCCGCGCGATCCTCCTCGGTAACTCCAATATAGGCAATCTTGCCGTCCACGCGACCCCCAAGCGCATGGCCCAGCTCAAAGGCGGCCTCGTAATCGTCGTGATAGACGCACGCCGCGCCCTCAACATTCTGGCCGATCAGCACGATGGGCACGCGGCACGACTCAATCGCCCGACGGTGCTCGTCGGTAATCATAGTTGCCACCAGCACAATGCCATCGACTGGGTGGTTTTGGAATAAATCGAGGTATTCGAGCTCGCGATCGGGGGCATTGTCAGTATTGGCAAGCAGCATCTGGTAGCCACGACGACCGAGCACCTGGCCGATGCCGGCGGTAATGCGGCTCACGGATTCCGAGTTGATCTTGGGCACGATGACGCCGATGAGCTTGGTGGAGCCGGTGCGCAGCGCGCGAGCCTGGCTGGACCGCACGTATCCGGTCAGCTCAATCGCCTGCTTAATGCGCTCGGCCTTGTCCGCCGAGATATATCCACCGTTGAGGTAGCGCGAGACGGCGGCGCTCGAAACGCCCGCCAGCTCGGCCACATCTTTCATCTTTACCACGAGCACCCCTGTCGTTGAAATCGCTTTCACCATGATACCC
>CATYJU010000069.1 GCA_958407995.1 uncultured Collinsella sp. | reverse complement strand
TCCCCATCGAGATGACCGGCCCCGTGTTCCAGGCGATCTATCCGTTCCTGCCGTTCACCCACGGCATCAACGCCATGCATGCCGCCATGGCCGGTGCGTACCACATGGAGTACTGGATTGAGCTAGGCATTCTGGCGAGCTATCTGATTCCGTCGCTGGCACTGGGCGTCGTCTTCCGCCGCCCGGTCATCAAAGCCAACGACTGGATCATCGAAAAACTGGAGTCAACCAAATTGATTTAGTTCAGCAACGTAAACGCCGTCGGAACATCGAGATCTTCCAACCCGATGCTTTAGCGTAGTGAATTGCACGGGCTGCTTGGTTGTTGCTACAGTAGCGGGGCGTGCCGGGGGTCCGGTGCGCCCTGCTTTTATTTGACCATGAGGCGGCACGCAGCCATGCGCGTGCGGACACCACGCCCAGATTGAGCGCGAGGATGCCCTATGGCCCAGCATGCCACTGACAATATCGAAATGATGGCCGATAGCCCTGTTGCTCGCGAGGACCTGGGCGCGGGCGGCACCTCCCGCGGCGCCGGCGCTCGCTCGCCGCTGTTCTGGAAAGTCCTGCTGCTTTCGGTGGCAGTCGTCTGGGGCTACTCCTTTACGACCATGAAGGACGCGCTCGACACCATTCCGGTGTTCGAACTGCTCTACGTGCGCTTTCTGCCTGCGGCGTTGGTCATGTTTTTCATCTTCCACAAGCGCATCATCGCGCACCTCAACGCCCGCAACCTTATCGTCGGACTTGGCATGGGCGCACTTATGTGGGCCGCCTACGCCCTGCAGACAGTCGGTCTGGCGCACACCACGGCGGGCAAGAATGCTTTTTTGACGGGCACGTATTGCATCGTTGTGCCGTTCGCGAGCTATTTTCTGAGCGGCGAAAAACTCACCCGCTATAACCTGGGCGCGGCGCTGCTGTGCTTGGCGGGCATTGGCTTGGTGGCGCTCGATAGCGTTGAATTCAACATCGGTGATGTCATTACGCTGGCGGGTGCGGTCTTTTTCGCCATCCAGATGGCGGTGACTGCCAAGTACGGTCGCAAAATGGACATCAACGTCATCACGTTTTGGATGTTTGTGGGCAACGGCGTGCTGAGCCTGGCAACGTCGCTGCTATTCGAGACCCAAGCGCCTCTGTCCGTGTGGACGCCGAGCTTTATCAGCGCGATGGCGTTTCTCTCGGTTGGTTGCACATGCGCGGCTCTGCTCATCCAAAACGTCGGCCTGGCGCATGTCTCGGCCTCGACGGGCTCACTGCTCCTTTCGATGGAGTCGCCTTCGGGCGTGCTGTTCTCGGTGCTGCTGATGGGGGAGGCGCTCACCTCGCGCCTGCTCGCCGGCTTCGCGCTCATCTTTCTTTCGATTATCTTGAGCGAGACGCATTTCAATTTCTTGCGCCGAAAATCACACCCGCAATTGTAAACAACTTGTTGCGCCGCCCTCCCAGGGCGGCATTTTTATGTCATGCCCTTACAGTTGTACCTTGCACTTTACGCTATCAAAGTGCGTGCTGCAAAAACGTTACTGGAGGGCTTCTATGGCATCAGCTCTGTCCGATTTTCAACCGCAACCAGCGCCCCAGGCCACCGCGGCGGCGCAGGCCGCTATCGGTGACGGTCTTGTCGCAGAAGCTCAGGCTTTTGCAGACGAGCTCGCTGCATGGCGACACGATCTACACCAGATGCCCGAGCTGGGTAACAATCTTCCGCAGACGTCTGCCTATATCCAGGCACGTCTGGACGAGATGGACATCCCCCATACCACGCTAGTCGACGGTTCCTGCGTCGTTGGCCTGATCGGTGCCGGTGCGGCCGCTCAGGGCAATGGCACGTGCAAGGACGAGCAGGCCGGAACGGTCGTCATGCTCCGAGGCGATATGGATGCCCTTCCCGTTGTCGAGGAATCCGGCGAGCCCTTTGCATCCACCAATGGCTGCATGCATGCTTGCGGTCACGATATGCACGCGACGGCCCTGCTTGGTGCGGCGCGCCTGCTCAAGGCCCGCGAGGCCGAGCTTGTGGAGGCCAACGCTACCGTCAAGTTGCTGTTCCAGCCGGGCGAGGAGACCTTTGAGGGAGCACGCGCTGCCATCGCCGACGGCTTGCTCGAGAACCCGCGCCCTCAGGCGGCCTTTGCCATGCATGTCAACAGCCAGTCGCCGCTTGGCCTGGTGCTCTACGGCAGCCCGGCGCTCTCGGGTGTGTACGGTTTCCGCATCACGCTCCAGGGCAAGGGCGGCCACGGTTCCAGCCCCGAGATCTGCATCGACCCCATCACGGCCGGCGTCCACGTGCACCTGGCGCTCCAGGAGCTTATCTCCCGCGAGGTGCCGGCGGCCAAGGAAGTCGCACTTACCGTTGGTAAGTTCGCCGGCGGCTTGGCGGCCAACGTCATCCCCGACACCTGCGTGCTCGAGGGAACGCTGCGCGGCTTTGATGTTGAGCTCATGGCTCACCTAAAGACCCGCATCGCGGAGGTCGTTAACGGCGTTGCTACGACCTATCGTACGCCGGCGACCATCGAGACGCTTTCGGATGTTCCGCCGCTTGTACTCGACAGCGATATGACTCAGGCGTCGCTTGGCTACGTGGGCGCAGTGCTGCCCAAGACGGCTTTCTTGCCGCTTTTCCATGCCATGGCGAGTGAGGACTTTGCGCTTATCTCGAGCGAGATTCCGAGTGCGTACT
Organism: uncultured Collinsella sp.; assembly: GCA_958407995.1. Classification (GTDB taxonomy): domain Bacteria; phylum Actinomycetota; class Coriobacteriia; order Coriobacteriales; family Coriobacteriaceae; genus Collinsella. The sequence goes on along the minus strand of CATYJU010000069.1, from coordinate 5,058 downwards.
TTACCGTGGGCGCGGCCGTAACCGACACGGACGAACGCTTTGCCCAGCACCATCCCAAGGCACGTTTTAACGATGCCGAGCTGCCGCTCGGCGCCGCGGCCTATACCGCCGTCGCTTTGGGCTATATCGCCGACCACCGGTAGCACCCAACCTTGCCTTTCAAGCCTGCGGGCATGGCCGACCTGGGTAAGGTCACGGGCACCATCACTTCGCTTGAGATGGTCGGCGGCACCGTAGGCGCCATTGTCTCGGGTGTGTTGTTCGATGTCACGGGCTCCTTTGCGAGCACCTGGATCGTGTGCCTGATGTGCTCCGTGGTTATGCTTGTGTTCCTGTTGGCGTCCGAGCCCATCGCTGCCAAGCTGCGCGCGAGCGTGGCGGGGGAGTAGACGTCCGTCGCTCTTTTCTGTTCGCCCCGTTCTGTCCGTGGTTGCCCTGGAAGCCGAATGGATGCTCGTACCATCATTCGGTTTTCAAGGCGGCCACGGGCCTACGAATGATCCGTTTTCCTCCGTCCCTAACAGATCATGTGACCCGAAGGGGTCGGAGGAAAGCGGATCGGCTGTCGCGGCGGCGCGTCTGGCCGAACGAGTCCCCATACCCTCGTTCGGTCAGACGCGCCACCGCTGTTTGTGTTTGTGCCGTATAATGACCGTTACCTATGACGCGATACAAAAGAAAGGTGTTTGCCCATGCAGGCACAGAAGGCGGAGGGAACCCGCGACCTTATCGGCGCCGAGATGCGCGCCTGGCAAAAGATGCAGCAGATCGCTGCCGGCGTGTTCGAGCCGTTTGGCTTTAAGCCCATCGAGACGCCCGCGATCGAGCAGGTGGACGTGTTTGTCCACGGCATCGGCCAGTCGACCGACGTCGTGCGCAAGGAGATGTTCCGCGTGTTTAGCGGCGCCAACCTGGAGCGTGTCTTTACCGAAGGCACCGATACCAAGCTCAAGCCTAAGCAGCGTCTGGCCCTTCGTCCCGAGGGCACGGCCGGTGTGGTGCGCGCCGTCGTGGAGAACAACCTGGTGCCCCAGGGCTCCACGCCGTTTAAGGCTTACTACGCCGAGGCCATGTTCCGCGGCGAGCGTCCCCAGAAGGGTCGCCTGCGCCAGTTCCATCAGGTGGGCATCGAGTGGCTCGGCGCTCCCGATCCGGCGGCAGACGCCGAGTGCATCATCATGCTCATGGAGTTCTACAAGCGTCTGGGCTTCGATCTTTCCAAGCTCCGTCTGCTCATTAACTCGATGGGCGATCCCCAGTGCCGTCCGGCCTATCGCGAGCAGGTTAAGCAGTTCATTCTCGACCACGCCGACGAGATGTGCGACGAGTGCCGCGAGCGCGCCGAGCTTAACCCGCTGCGCGCCTTCGACTGCAAGAACGGCCATTGCCGCGAGATCATGGCCGAGGCTCCGCTGATGGGTGACAACCTGTGCGACGAGTGCCGCGAGCACTACGAGCAGGTCAAGCGCTATCTGGATGCCGCCGGTATCGAGTATGTCGAGGATCCCACCCTGGTGCGCGGCCTGGACTACTACACCCGTACCGTCTTTGAGGTCGAGGCCCCTGGCGCCGGCGTCGGCTCCATCGGCGGCGGCGGTCGTTATGACGGCTTGGTCGAGCTCGAGGGTGGCAAGCCTACGGCGGGCGTTGGCTTTGCCGTCGGCTTTGAGCGCGCCCTGCTGGCCCTACAGGCCTTTGGCAGCGACCTGGGTGCCGAGGAGGTCCCGTGCGTCTACGTTGCTAACGCCGGCAAGGAGCTGCGTCAGAACGTCTTTACCATTACGCAGCAGCTTCGCGCCGCAGGCATCGTGACCGAGGCCGACTATCAGGGTCGTTCGCTCAAGGCCCAGTTTAAGCAGGCCGATAAGGTGGGCGCCAAGCTCATCCTGGTCCTGGGTGGCGACGAGCTTGCCGCCGGCAAGGTCAAAGTGCGCGACATGGAGAGCCATGACGAGGTTCTCGTCGATCTGGCCAACGTGGTCGAGGCAGTTCGCGAGCGCCTGTAGCGCATCATTTTGAACTGCGGGTCCGCCAATACGTCCCGCTCGCGGCGAACGATTGTTACGGGGGTGTTTCGCTTTTATGCGGAATGCCCCCGTTTACGTATGCCGTCCACCGAGAAATACGACCATTTAGAGCAAAACCCTTGCAATGCAGAAAATACTTTTGTGTGGTAAAGCGCAATCAGTGTCGAAAGTATTTCTCAAGCGCCTATAATGAATACCGCATGTTACGTGCATAGAAGGAGGAATGGGAGGAAACGTGGCTGAGAACCTAAGCAACCAGTCTGTACCCGAAGCCGCGGCGCGCGTCGCTGCCGTGGTCAACCGCCTCGTTAACCGAATCGGCTCGAATGCCGAGTCCAGGGAGCGTCTCGCCGAGATCGAGATCCCCGAGGAGCTGCGCGATAATCTGGCGCTGTTCCTGCGCCTGGAACGTCGTGTGCTTAGCGAGTATGATCCCGAGATCGCGGACCTGTTCGACAAGATTTTGACAGCCGAGATTGTGGCCAATGCTGGCAACCCCGGTACCTGCGCTGCCGACGAAGCCGTCGACGAGCAGGGCGTGCCCACTGCCGACGAGCCCACCGCCGTGGCGTTTCGCGAAGTCGTCGATCTGATTGATAGCCTGCCGCTTGATAAGCAGCAGGTCATCGTTCGCGCCTTTACGAGCTTCTTCCACTTGGCAAACTTGTCGGAGGAGAACTACCGTGTGGCGCAGCTGCGCGAGCGCGAGGCCGGCGCATCGACCGATACCGAGGTCGATCCCGCCAACGAACTCACCGTCGCCTATCACCAGTTGGTAAACGAGATGGGTGTCGAGGGCGCCAACGAGCTGCTCGGCAAGCTCGAGTTCCACCCTGTCTTTACCGCACATCCCACCGAGGCCCGTCGTAAGGCCGTCGAGGGCAAGATTCGCCGTATCTCCAACCTGTTGGAGGAGCGTCCGCGTCTGGGCGGCTCCGACCTGGTGGAGAACGAGCGCCATATGCTGCAGGAGATCGACGCCCTGGTGCGTACGAGTCCCATCGCGCTCAAGAAGCCCACGCCGGTCGAGGAAGCCGATACCATCATCGACATCTTCGATAACACGCTGTTCGACGTTATCCCCGTTATCTATCGTCGTTTTGACGATTGGGTGCTGGGCGACAAGGCCGGTACTGTGCCGCCGCTGTGCCCGGCGTTCTTCCATCCCGGCAGCTGGATCGGTTCCGACCGCGACGGTAACCCCAACGTCACCGCCAAGGTGAGCCGTGAGGTCGCCGCCAAGTACTTTACGCACATGGTGCTCAAGCTCGAGGACAAGTGCCGCCACATCGGCCGCAACCTCACGCTCGAGGCTACCTACAGCAAGCCGTCGGCCGAGCTCATTAACCTGTGGAACCATCAGGTCGAGATGAGCCCTCGTTACACGGCCCGCGCCGAGCTGATCTCCGAGCACGAGCCGCATCGCGCCGTCATGCTCGTCATGGCCGACCGCCTGAACGCCACCGTCCGTCGTATCACCGACACCATGTACCACAGCGCCGACGAGTTCCTGGATGACCTGCGCGTCGTCCAGCGTTCGCTGGCCGCCTGCGGTGCCGTCCGTGCTGCCTACGGCCCGGTCCAAACCATCATCTGGCAGGTCGAGTCCTTCGGCTTCCATATGGTCGAGATGGAGTTCCGTCAGCACTCCGTGGTGCATGCCCGCGCCCTCAAGGATATCCACGAGAACGGTATCCATGGCGACCTGCAGCCCATGACGCGCGAGGTCATCGATACCTTCCGCGCTATCGGCTCCATCCAAAAGCGCTACGGCAAGAAGATGGCGCACCGCTACATCATCTCGTTTACCAAGAGCGCTCAGCATGTGGCCGACGTCTTTGAGCTGGCGCACCTGTCCTTTGCACACGAGGAGGATGTCCCCGAGCTCGACGTGATCCCGTTGTTCGAGCAGCTCGAGGACCTCGAGGGCTGCGTCGACGTGCTCGATCAGATGCTTACGCTGCCCGTGGTGCAAAAGCGCCTTGCCCAGACCAACCGCCGCATGGAGGTCATGCTGGGCTATTCCGACTCTTCCAAGGATGCCGGTCCTACCACGGCCATGCTCGCGCTGCACTCCGCGCAGGAGCGCATCGCCAAGTGGGCAGAGAAGAACGATATCGACCTGGTGCTCATGCACGGTCGCGGCGGTGCCGTGGGCCGTGGCGGCGGCCCGGCCAACAAGGCCGTGCTGGCGCAGCCCAAGGGTTCGGTCAACTGCTTCTTTAAGCTTACCGAGCAGGGCGAAGTCATCTTTGCCCGTTACGGCAACCGCACGCTGGCTCAGCGCCATGTTGAGTCCGTTGCCGCCGCAACGCTTTTGCAGTCGGCCCCGAGTGTCGAGAAGACCAACACCGAGACCACGCAGAAGTTCTGGGATATGGCCGAGAAGCTCAACACTGCAAGCCACGAACGCTATCTGGACCTGCTGAACACCGAGGACTTTACACCGTGGTTCTCGACCGTGACGCCGCTGACCGAGGTCGGTCTGCTGCCGATCGGCTCGCGTCCCGCCAAGCGCGGTCTGGGCGCCAAGTCGCTCGATGACCTGCGTACCATCCCGTGGATCTTCAGCTGGAGCCAGGCGCGCATTAACCTGGCCGCTTGGTACGGTCTGGGCACCGCCTGCGAGCAGCTTGGCGATCTTGACCAGCTCAAGGCTGCCTACCAGGAGTGGCCGTTCTTCCGCACCTTTATCGACAACATCGAGATGTCGATTGCTAAGACCGATCAGCGCATCGCCAAGATGTATCTGCATCTGGGCGACCGCGATGATCTGTCCAAGAAGGTCTTTACCGAGATGCAGCTCACCCGTAAGTGGGTCCTTGCCATCGTCGGTGATGAATGGCCGCTGCAGCGTCGTCGCGTGCTCGGCTGCGCCGTTCGCGTGCGTAACCCCTACGTCGACGCCCTGTCCATCGCCCAGGTCCGCGCCCTTCGCGAGGTGCGTATGAACCAGGACGAGATGGCCGAGGAGAAGAAGGCCGAGTACATGAGCCTGATTCTTTCGACTGTGACCGGCGTCTCGGCAGGA
>CATYJU010000068.1 GCA_958407995.1 uncultured Collinsella sp. | reverse complement strand
CATCATCACGACGCCTTCATTTTGGGGTTTATCTCGCAGGCCAGTAGGTATATCATAACGACGTTTGTTTATATTGCCCGAGCATCTGCGCTGGGCTTTAGGTCGAAACCGATAGGAGACACGTATGTCCGGACACTCTAAGTGGGCCACAACCAAGCATCGTAAGGGCGCGCAGGACGCCAAGCGTTCCGCCCTCTTCTCCAAGCTCAGCCGCAACATCACCGTTGCTGCCCGTCTCGGCGGTGACCCGCTGCCCGAGAACAACGCCAGCCTCGCCGCTGCCGTCGCCAAGGCCAAGGCTCAGTCCATGCCCAAGGACAAGATCAAGTCCGCTATCGACAAGGCTTTTGGTTCGGGTGCCGACGCCGCCGTCTACGAGAACATCGTGTACGAGGGCTACGGTCCCGCCGGTGTCGCCGTCTACGTCGACTGCCTGACCGACAACCGCAACCGCACCGCCGCCGATGTCCGTTCCGCCTTCTCCCACGCTGGTGGTAACCTGGGCACCTCGGGCTCCGTTGCCTTCCAGTTTGAGCGCAAGGGCCAGATCGTCGTCGCCAAGGAGATCCTGGACGAGAACGCCAAGAAGGAGACCATGATCGCCAACGGTGCTGCCGGTGACGAGGATGAGTTCATGATGGCGATCGCCGAGGCCGGTGGCGAGGACTACGAGGACGCCGGCGAGGAGTGGATCGTCTGGACCGCTGCCAACGACGTCATGGCTGTCTCCAAGGCACTCGAGGAGCAGGGCATCCAGGTCAAGGGCTCCGAGACCACCATGGTCCCGACCACCCCGACCGAGGTTTCCGGCGCCGATGCCAAGAAGGTCCAGCGCCTCATCGACCGTCTTGAGGAGCTCGACGACGTCCAGGACGTCTACAGTACCATGGACATGACCGACGAGGTCATCGCTGCCCTCGAGGAGGAGTAGCGCCAGCACGGATTGAGCCGTGCATATCTGGGCATAATGAAACGAGCATGCAAGCCTCGTGGAATAGATGAGCCGGATCCGCGTGCAATGAGGCACCGGACCCGGCTCTTTTATAATGATGCGAATCGTTTTGCATTCTGTGGATCGAGATTTGAAGGGAGCGCTGCATGCGCGTGCTCAAACGAGCCCTGGCGATCGTGTATCTTGCCGCCGCCGTCGTGGCGCTGGGCACGTTAGTCTGCCAGTTTTGGGGACCATATACCTATCGCTTTATGCTGCTGATGCGCGATCCGCTGCCTCGCATCGTTGTTACGGCGTGCGGCGGTGTCGTGGCGCTCGGCGTGCTTGTGGGCTTCTTCCGCTTGGTGTTTGCTCGTCGCGAGCCGTCCTGCGTGCATCCGGCGGGGGAGCGCAATATCGAGGTCACGCTCGCAGCCCTCTCCTCGTGTGCTCGCACCGCGGCAGAGCGCGACGACCGCGTGATGATCGAGCATGTCGAGGCGCGCGTGCAGGGCTCCGACGAATCGCGCGTCCGTTTTAAGGTCGACGCCATCGCGCTCGACGACCGAGACGTGGCCTCCCTTGCAGCCGCGATGCAGCAACGTATCGAGGAGGCCTGCGACACCATGCTCGGCACGCCGGGCACGACCGCACGCGTTCGTTTTTTGCCGTCCAAGACTACCGTCCAGACCGTGGAGGTTTCCGGTGAGTGATACCAATCAAGACAAGACCGTCCGCACTCCGCGCCTGACCATCGATCAGAGCGCTGCGCCGGCAGGCGAGGTCGTCGATCCCAAGGTAGAGGGCGCCGAGTCGCATGACGCGGTCGCCGACGATTTTGATGAGGCCATGGGCCTCATCAAGGGTACGGGGGCGGCTATCTGGAGCTATGCCGTCCGTCATCCCAATACCACGCTCGGAGCCGTCGCTGGTTTTGTGCTCGCTGTGCTGGTGCTCACGCTCGGCCTGTGGGATACGCTCGTCATCGCATTCTTTGTGCTGATCGGCGCCGTGATTGGCCAGATTCGAGACGGCGAGAACGGGATCGTCAACTTCTTCGGCCGTCTGTTTAGCGGCCGCTAGCATGTATTCGACCGCCGCGTGTGCGGTGGGCATAAGGAGGAACCATGGCTTTTAACACGAAGGTCGATGTGGCCGATACCGAGCTCGAGGCAGACGAGACCGTCGCCGCCGAGGCCGAGGACGTAACGCTCGAGGACGAGGCGCTCGTCGAGGCCGAGCCCGCCGACGATGCGGATGAGGATGATGGGGAAGCGGACGAGTCCGAGGACTCGCTGACCTATTCCAACGGTGTGATCGAGAAGATCGTCGCCATGGCCACCCGCGAGGTACCGCACGTCCTGGGCATGAAGGGCAACCTCATGCACTTTGTGCAGGAGCAGTTTGGTGCCGAGAATCTGACCAAGGGCGTGACGGTCGAGGTCACCGATGACAATCGCGTGGTCGTCAACATCTCCGTCATTATCGAGTACGGCGCCTATGCGCCCGCGATTTTCGACGACGTCAAGGCGCGCGTGACCGAGCGTCTGGCCGCGATGACCGGCCTTGAGGTGGCGGGCGTCAACCTGCGCATCGAGGACGTCATCACCCCCGAGGAGTACGAGCACCGCACCAGCCAGCACGAATAACCTTCCAAAAAGACAGGTTTGTTTTGGCAGGTTTTATCTGCGAAAACGTTAAACGGCCGACCGCGCAAGCAAAAGCGTGGCCGGCCGTTTTTGTACGCTCCCGATATAGTCATACCGCTCGTCTAACTAAGGGTTGCAATCCCCACGTTCCGCGTTACCCTAATGGGCGCATTGTTTCCAAATTGTTAACGAGGAGTTGCCGTAATGGCCGACGAGCACGAAACAGAAAGCAAGGCATGGGCGATTGAGGCCGCCGCTGCAGAGGCGGCATCGCGTGCTGCCGAGGAGGTGCATCGTCCTCCCGTGGTGCCGATGGAGCGCGTGGTTGATCGCACCGATATCGAGCGCGGCGAGCGTGCCGGTCAAAAGCGCAGCCAGGAGCCAGGCTTCCCGCGCTTTTTTGCCGAGCTCAATCTGGGTCTGATTCTTACGGCCTTTGCCATCGTTGCGTTTAAAACCCCTAATCACTTTGCTTTTGGCGGCACCTCGGGCGTGTCGGTCATTCTGTCCACGCTGTTCCCGACTCTGCCCGTCGGCGTCTTTATGTGGATTATCAACGCGGTTCTCGTCGTTTTGGGCTTTATCTTTTTGGAGCGCAAGGCGATTCTTTGGAGCGTCTTCGCCTCGTTTGCGTTGTCCGCCTATGTTTCGCTGTTTGAGCTCTTTATTCCGACCGATGTCTCGATGACGGGCGATATGTGGCTCGACCTGTGCTTTGCCGTCATCTTGCCGGCGCTCGGCAGCGCTATTGTCTTTGACATCGGCGCCTCGACGGGTGGCACGGACATTCTTGCCATGATCCTCAAGCGCCGCACGACGCTCGAGATTGGCCGTGCCCTACTGCTGGTCGATATCGGCATCGTGACCATCGCGGCCTTTTTGTATGGCCCGCGTGTCGGTCTGTATTGCGTGCTCGGCCTGTTTGCCAAGACGCTTGTGGTCGACAAAGCCATTGAGAGCATTCACCTGCGCAAAGTCTGCACGGTCATTTGTTCCGAGCCCCTTAAGGTCGAGGAGTTTATCGTCAAGCATCTCAACCGCACGGCGACCATCAGCCGCGGCTACGGTGCCTTCTCGGGCAAGTGCGTGACGGTGATCATGAGCGTGCTGAGCCGTCGCGAGGCCGTGCAACTGCGCCGCTATGCGCGCGAAGTCGATCCGGGTGCCTTTATCACGATCGTCGACAGCTCCGAGATCGTCGGCAAGGGCTTCCGCGGCACGAACTAGCGCGGACGTACTCATCAAACAATTGAATAGCGCCCTGCGCGCTGCAAATACGTCATCTAAGAGTATTTGTCCTCACCTTGGGTGATAATGGTGACCAAGACATCGTTTGCGATCCAGGTGATTCGCTTAAGATACGAAGGGATGATTTCGATGTTCTGTTCGCAGTGTGGCGCTCCTATGGGCGATAACGACAAGTTCTGCGGTGTGTGCGGTGCTCCTAATGCTGGTGCTGCAGCTTCCGCCCCTCAGGGTCAGCCTCAGCAATTTGTCCCTCAGCCTCCCATGAGCGCGTCCAAGGGCTGTGTGGCTCAGGCGTTTGAGGATATGACCAAGACTCCGGGCGTGCTGCAGCGCGTATGCCAGATCGCTTTTTTGCCGGCGCTTATCTGTGTCGTGTCGGTGCTCGTGCTGTTCATCCCCGTTATCGGCGGTATTGCAGCTGCCATCGGCTTTTTGGCTGCCTACGTGGCGAGCGTGTGCGGTTCGGGCTTTGGCATAGAGTGGGGTCGCGATCTGTCGCTTAAGATCGATGACGGCATGGAGCGTCCGTTGATGCGTTCCACGTCGTTTGGCCTTGGAATCTTTTCGAGCGTTATCTCGGTCGTGCTCGAGGTTATCGCTGCCATTCCCGTGATCGGTGTAGTGCTTTCGCTGGTGGAGGGCGTGGTAATTGGCGCGGCGGGTTCGTATTCGTATTACGGCTCTTATGCGCTCGAGGCTGCGCTGTTTGGCTCGCTTGGCCTGCTTGTCCTGGCGCTAATTGCCTCGGCGATTCTGGGTGTCTTCTTTAAGATGTTCGCCGACATCGCCGTGATGCACTTTGCGGTGACCGGTCGCGTCGAGAGCGCGTTTTCGCTCGACAAGGTCTGGGCGGCGTTTAAGCACAACAAGACCAAGCTGTTCTGCGCTTCGTTCCTTCCGGAGTTTTTGACGGGCCTGGTTTCCAACGCCATTACGTGGATCTTGACAGCTGTCTTTGGTGCCATCGCCGGAATTGGCGCGTACGGCTATTACTATCGCCCCACGGGTATCGAGGCGATTGTTACCGCCGGTGGTGTCACGCTCGTATTGTTCCTGGTGCTGATTGCATTCGTCACGGTGTTCCTTACGGTCTTTGGCAAGATGCTCAAGCACCGTGCCGTTGGCTATTGGGCTGCACGTTATGCAAGCGAATGGGCCGATGAGGACAAGGACGACGTTTTGACTTTTGTGCTCCCGGGTGAGAAGAAGCCTGCTCCTGCGGGATTCAATCCCATGGCAGCCACTGGTGCTGCCCCTGCCCCGGCACCCGCGCCTGCCCCTGCCCCGGCACCCGCGCCTGCCCCCGCACCGGCGTCCGAGGCGACGCCTGCGGAGCCCGATTGGGATGCCGTTGCCACGCCGGCGGATGAGCCGGGCGATAATCCTGCTGCCGAAAACAATCAAACCGAATAGCCGGTCGAGGCGCCCTGGGCAACTGAGCCCGGGGTGCCTTTTTCTACTGCGAAAGCAAGAAAATGCCTGGGAAAACGGTTGCAGCAAAATTTCTCGGAAATTGGTCAATGTTGCGCAACAACGTCGCGGCTATTGTTGAGAACGTAGACGTGTAAGGTTTGAAGGCGTGCGACGCCTTAGGAAAAGGAGAGGCTCATGTTCTGTCCCACTTGTGGTTCTCCCATTTCGGATGATGCCAAATTCTGCCCTGTTTGCGGATCCGCCGTTGGTGCCGCTTCTGCCGCTGCGGCCCCGCAGCCCCAGCCCGCTCCGGCCCAGGCTATTCAGCCCGCGCCCCAGCCTCAGCAGCAGTACACCGGTCAATACGCCCAACAGTCCGCATCCGCTCCGATGGGCTATGGCCCCATTAAGGCTGACCGCAGCCTGATCGGCTGGCTGCTGCTCTCTCTTGTGACCTGCGGTATCTATTCGTTCTACTTCCTGTATTGCTTGGCACGCGACGTCAACACGTTGTGTCAGGATGACGGCGATTACACGCCGGGTCTGGCGGAATTCATCCTTCTATCGTTTGTGACCTGCGGCTTCTACGCGTACTACTGGTATTACAAGATTGGCAACCGCCTGCAGGCCAACGCTCCTCGCTACGGCCTGGTGTTCCAGGAAAACGGCACCACCGTTCTTCTGTGGCAGATCTTCGGCGCGCTCCTGTGCGGCCTTGGTCCCATCTTCGCTATGAACATCGTCATCAATAATACCAATGCCATGGCAACGGCTTACAACACTCGCCTTGGCGCTCGTGCCTAACAATAAGGGCGGCGTGAACAGCTCCCAGGGACATAGGGGCACGGCAGAGCTCCTTCGCCGCGCCCTTTTTTGCACCGGCGCGCTCTTTGTCGCCTGGCTCGCGCTCTACCTGCTCGACATTGGCTGCATTTTTCGATTGATGACGGGCGTTCCTTGTCCGGGATGCGGCATGACGAGGGCGTGGCTGGCGGCGCTGCGCCTCGATTATGCGGCTGCCTTTGCCTACCATCCGCTGTTTTGGGTGGTGCCGATTGCGTTTGTGCTCGCGTTCGTGCGCGAGGAGGTGGCATCGAGCAAGCTAAAGCGTGGTATCGACATTGCGGTCACCGTGTTGTGCGTGCTGGTCGTCGTCGTATGGATCGTGCGCCTCATCAATCCGGCAGATGCCGGTCTGCTCTTTGGCGGCTATGCGCCCGCCGGAGTTCCCGACGATATCATCCACCTCGAACCCTCACGCTGGCTCACCATCCTTCGCTCTTACCTGGCGTGACGGAGGACGCGCTAGAAAAACGGTCGACACATAAGCGGGGGCGAACGTTGAGATAACGTCCGCCCCCGCTTTGCTTTAGCCAGGCTGTTATGGATGGGCGTGACGGCTACTCGTCGCGCTTTTCCTCGTGGCGAGCGGCGGCGCGGGCTTCGTGGATGCCCTTGATTGCGGCATGGCGAGCCGTGCGGGCATCATGGATGGCGTCACGAGCCTCGGCGGTCGTCGCCTTGGCAGAGCGCAACTTGGCGGCCAGATCGGGGTTGGTTTCGGCGACCGCGGTAATCGCGGGGCCGTCGAGCTCCTCTTGCGTGGGCTCGGCCAAAAAGTCGATAGCATACTGGGCGGCTACCATGGAGCCCTTTGCCAGCACGGTCTCGTCGATCTTGTAGAAGCAAGAATGTTGGGCGTACGTGGCGCCAATCTTGGGGTTGCGCGTACCTACAAAGGCAAGCACACCCGGCACGCGGCGCAGGTACTCCGAAAAATCCTCGCCCGAAAGTGTGCCGCGATAATGGCCTTGGCCGGCGGGACCCAGACACTTAATTACGGCCTGACGGCAGCGCTCGCTCGAGGCCGCGTCGTTTTCGACCTTGTAGTTGGCGATGGTGTAGTCGGTGAGCTCTGCCTCGGCGCCCAAGGCCGCCGCGGTATGCTCCACGATGCGGCGCATAAGCTCCGGCATTTCCTCGTGGGTTGAATCGCCGTAGGTGCGTACTGTGCCGGCGAGGTAGGCCGTGCCGGCGATAACGTTGCGCGCGGTGCCGCCGTGCAGCTCGCCGACGGTGATGACGGCCGGCTCGTAGGGGCTGATCTCGCGCGAGACGATGGTCTGCAGGGCGTTGACAATCTCGGCGGCAACCATAACGGCGTCGTGGCCGCGCTGGGGCATGGCGCCGTGGCACGAGGTACCGCGGACATCGATGCGGAACCAGTCGGTATTGGCCATGCGCGGGCCGGGCTCGCAGCTTACGGTGCCGGCGTCGACCTCGCTCCAAATGTGAGCGGCATAGGCGCCATCGACGCCATCGAGCACGCCGGTGCCGATCATGAGCTTGGCGCCCTGGCCGTTTTCCTCGCTGGGCTGGAACACGATGCGGATCTCGCCGTGGATGTCATCGGTCATGTGGCGCAGGATCTGCAGCGTGCCGAGCATCATGGCGATGTGGCAGTCGTGACCGCAGGCGTGCATGCAACCCTCATTGACGCTGGCGAACTCCTCGCCGGTCTGCTCGGTGACGGGCAGGGCGTCGATATC
>CATYJU010000067.1 GCA_958407995.1 uncultured Collinsella sp. | reverse complement strand
CATCACGCTCGATATCGTCCGCCGCATTGCCGCTGCGCAATAGCGCGTCTATTTGTAAGAACCTACGACCAAGGAGTGTCCATGGCCGATTCCATTAACTACCAGCTTGCCAAGTTCGTCGCCAGCTACGGCAAGGTTTCGCAGATCCCCGAGTCCACCTGTCCCGAGGTGAGCTTCGTTGGCCGCTCAAATGTGGGCAAGTCGTCGATTATGAACAAGCTATTTGGCCGCAAGAACCTAGTCAAGGTTTCCAGTACGCCGGGCAAGACGAGCAACATCAACTTCTTTGAGGCCGACGACGTGCACTTTGTGGACCTGCCGGGCTACGGTTTTGCCCGCCGTTCCAAGGCCGAGCGCGACCGTTGGGCTGAGCTTATTGGCGACTTCTTCGACTCCGAGCGCAGCTTTAACTTGGTCGTCTCGCTGGTGGACATTCGTCACGACCCCAGCAAGCTCGACCACGACATGATTGACTACCTGCAGGGCAACGAGTTCAACTTTATCGTCTGCCTCACCAAGGCCGACAAGCTCAGCCGCACCCAGCAGGCCCGCCAGGCAGCAGCCATCAAAAAGCAGCTCAACGTTCCGGCTGAGAACGTGATCATCACAAGCTCCCAGACCGGCACCGGTATCGACGAACTCAAAAAGCGCATCGCCGAAGCTTGCCTCTAGTAAGGGTTCTTGGCAGGCAATAGTTTGCATCTATCTATATCACCCCAGTGATAGTTATTGGTACACTATCACTGGGGTGATATTTTTGTTTGGAGGTCGATATGGAGCTTTGGCACGGGTCGGAGGTTGTTGTCGAGCATCCGTCGTTGGATAAATGCAGACAATTCAATGACTATGGGTGTGGGTTTTATTGCACGCCACATGAGGAAATGGCAATGGAGTGGGCATGTCGGACTGAGTCTGATGGCATTGCAAATCGATATGAGCTCGATATGGATGGTCTCGCAGTCTTGGATTTGGAGTCCGGGGAGTTTTCAATTCTCAATTGGCTTGCGATTTTGGCTAACAATAGGGAGTTCAATGTTTCGACACCGCTGGCGCGCGAAGGACTTCGCTATCTGCTGGATAACTGCCTGATTGATATTTCTCCCTATGACGTAATTCGAGGTTATCGCGCCGACGACTCCTATTTTTCGTTTGCAAGACAGTTTGTCAGCGGCATGATCTCGCTCAGGCAGCTGCAACGTATCATGCGCTTGGGTGATTTGGGTATCCAATATGCTCTTATGAGCGAGTGCGCATTTTCGGCGATTAGATTCTGCGATTGGAAGCAGGCTTTGGGGTCTGAGTTTTATCCCAAGCGTTTTGAGCGAGAGCAGAATGCTCGACGCAAATACTTGGATACGGTTAACGGGTTCGATTCCGAAGGTATCGACATTAGGGATTTAATGGCAGGGAGGGTTGATTTAAATGATCCAAGAGTTAACGGATTGTGGGCCGAGTAGGACATACCCCGTCTACTACCTCGAGGATGCAATGAACAACCTCGGCGACTGCTTTGACTATGCCGTTAACGATTATGGAGCAGAAGGATCGGAAGTTGCTGAACTCTTTTGCCTGAGCGGCGTAGCTCGCGAGTTCGAACGCGGCAACGCATGGGTCGTATCGGGAAAATCGGGCGTTGAGCTGTTCGCGCTTATCGCTGAAAGGTCCGGCTATCAGAGCGGGTCTATACCGGATCGCACCTATCGTTTTGAGAAGACGCCAGAGTATTGGACAGGCTGGATACTGGCATATCTGCAGTGGCGTTTAGGGGAGTCTTTCGAAGACCTGCTGCATGTCGTTCCGTTTGACGCACTGCGCAGTCTGTACTATCCCTGGCATGAAGCCTCGGAGGAACGCGTGGCTCGCCTCGTCTGCGATATGGCGAAAAAAGCGTCCAGGCAAACCAAACTTGCGTTAGCAAGAAAGAAGCTTAAGAAAACCCAACAAGACCTGGCATACGAATCGGGCGTGTCCCTCCGCTCAATCCAAATGTACGAACAACGCCAGAGAAACATCAACGAAGCCTCGGTAACAACCGTAAGGGATATAGCAAAAGCCCTACACTGCAACATCGAAGACCTCCTAGAGCCAGTCTTCGAATACAAAGAAACCAGCGCCGCCTAAACCAGGCACGCAGCCGATGCCCGCCTCTAGGAAGTGCTCCAGCCTAGCAAGAGCCCCTACCAATAAAAAGCCAAACTATCAGCCCGGCGCTTTTACAGAGTGTAGGTCCCTGTAGCCGCCGCCAGCGAAGTGAACGTAGGGGAGGCCAGGGGCTTTGCCCCCAAATCTTTCCGCAGGACGGCAGGACCCCCGCCGCACGAAGCGCGCAGCGGGGGTCCTGCCATGTCCGAGGACGATTTGGGGGCAAAGCCCCTGGCCTCCCCGGCGAGTATACGGGACGGCGACTACAGGTATTCGATCTGGGCGCCTTCCGTGTCGCACGTGAGGATATGCGTATCGCACTTGGGGAACTGCTCGCGCAGCTTGACCTGCAGGAACTTTGCCACGATGGTGTCGTCGGTCACAGCCATGAGGGTCGAGCCCGAGCCGCTAATCCAGATGGTCTTAGCGCCGCCGTTAAGGCAGGTGTCGCGCACAGCGTTGTAGTCGGGGATGAGGCGGCGGCGATAGGGCTCTTGGATGCGGTCGTCGTTGGCGGCGGCAATCAGGTCAAGGTCGCCGGTCTCCAGGCCGCGCGTCATGCCGGCGATGCGGCCCATCTGCCACACGGCGGTGGAGAGCGGAATCTCCTGCGGCACGACCTTGCGCGCCTCGCTCGTGTGTACCTCGTAGGGCGGGATCACGGTAATAAAACGCAAGCGGTCGCTCACCTCGTAGCGCAGGCACTGGGGGAGCGAATCGGTCGGCGTAAAGGAGCAGACGGCGCCGCCCAGGATAGCGGGGGCGACGTTATCGGGATGGCCCTCGACCTCGGTGGCAATGCGGACGAGCTCGGCGCGGTCGACGGTGTGGCCCGTTAACGCGGCGGCGGCCATAATGCCGGCGACGACGCAGGTGGAGCTTGAGCCCAGGCCGCGGGCGACGGGCACGTCGGTCTGAATGTCGATAGCGACGGGGAAGGCCGGCTCGCCCCATGCGGCCAGTGCATCCACAAAGCTCACGTAGACCAGGTTATTCTCGTTTTGGAACTCCTCGGGGCAGCCCGTGATGGTGAGCTTGTCGGCGCGCTCGAAGGTGAAGTGCGAGTAGAGGCTGACGGCCATGCCGAGGGTGTCGTAGCCGATGCCCAAGTTGGCGCTTGTTGCTGGGACGGTGATCTTGATCATGTGAGTCCTCCTGGCGTGCCTGGCTGTTTAGTTCGCTGCTCGGGCAGTCCTGCGCAAGACGGAAAGCACATTAAGTGCTTTCTTTTGCGTGCGGAACTCGCGACGAACTAAACAGCCAGGCACGCTGTGCGCGTTCGTCATCAACCCGGGGGTTATCTGATGAAAGAAGGTGCGCCGGCTTTCGCCGGCGCTTAATAAGGAATCTAGTTGGTGCTCATTCGTTTTGCTGCAGACTCGACGTAGCTTGCCATCTCATCGACGTCGCAGACGTCTTCGAAGCGGACGGGCTTGGATTCGAGTTCGGCGAGCTGGGTCGGGGCGACCGTGTTGGTGGCCTGCTCGAGCACACGCATAGCCTCAAAATCATCCTCGGGAACGTCGAGGCCCAGGGCGTCGCAGCAGGCGCGCGGGAACTTGTAGGGGCTGGCGGTCGAAAGCAGCACGCGGGCCTTGGCACCCTCGGCGGGAACGACCTGCTCAAAGACGTGATAGCCGCAGGCGGTGTGCGGGTCGATCACGTAGCCGTTCTCATCCCAGCAACTCTTGATGGCAGCGCGGACCTCGTCCTCGCTGGCCCAACCGCAGCCAAAGACGCTCTGAATCTTTGCCAGCAGGTCGGCGGGAACCTCGTAGCGACCAGTTTGTGCCAGCTGCTCCATAAGGCCGGCAACGAGTTCGCAGTCGCCATCGGACAGGAAGTAGAGCATGCGCTCGAGGTTGGAGCTGATGAGGATGTCCATCGACGGCGAGATGGTCGTGAAGAACGGGCGGTTACGGTCGTAAACGCCGGTGGTTAGGAAGTCGGCAAGCACGTTGTTCTTGTCGCTCGCCACGACGAGCTTGGCGACGGGCAGACCCATGCGCTTGGCGTAGTAGCCGGCCAAGATATCGCCAAAGTTGCCGGTCGGTACGCAGAACTCCACGGCGTCGCCGGCCTTGATGGCGCCGGCGCGCAGCAGCTGCGCATAGGCGGCAAAGTAGTAGACGACCTGCGGTACCAGGCGGCCGACGTTGATGGAGTTGGCGCTCGAAAGCACCGTGCCGGCGGCCTCCAGGCGCTCGGCAAGCTCCTTATCGGCAAAGATGCGCTTAACGGCGCTCTGGGCGTCGTCAAAGTTGCCGCGGATGCCGCAGACGGCGACGTTATCGCCCTCCTGCGTGGACATCTGCAGATTCTGCACGCGGCTGACTTTGCCCTCGGGATAAAAGACGGTGATGCCCGTGCCCGGCGCGTCGGCAAAACCGGCGAGTGCGGCCTTGCCGGTGTCGCCCGACGTGGCGGTGACGATCATGATGCGCTCGGCGCCGCCGTCCTTGGCGGAAGTGCGGGCCATCAGACGGGGGAGCATCTGCAGGGCGACGTCCTTGAAGGCGCTTGTGGGGCCGCCAAAGAGCTCCATCACATAGGTCTGAGGGGCGTCGGCGCCCGGCGCGGCGTCGAGTTTGACGAGCGGCGTGACCTCTTCACTCGCAAACGTGCCGCGGTATGCCTCGTCGACACACGCCGAAATTTCTTCGGCCGTGTAATCATTCAGTAACATTCCCAACACATCTTGAGCGATTTCAAAGTACGATTTATCTGCAAGCGAGCTGATATCGACCTGCTGGGTGCCGAGCTCGTCCGAGACAAACAAACCCCCGTCGGGAGCGATGCCGGTGCGGATTGCCACCTTACTTGAGCACGATAAAGTGCGTCCTCGTGTACTATGATAAGTTCCCATATAACACTGCTCCTCGGATGCCTTGGTCCCAATCGGTGAAACCATGGTATCAGAGCGCGCAAAACAGGTTTGCAGAGGCTTTTAGAAAGGTAACCTCAAGCCCATGATTAAGATTGCCAAGTTTGGCGGCTCGTCGGTCGCCGACGCCGAACACTTCAAGAAGATCAAGGCCATCGTCGATGCCGACCCTGCCCGCCGTTTTGTGGTGGTTTCCGCCTGCGGTCGCCGCTTTAAGGGCGACACCAAGGTGACCGACCTGCTCTACCTGGTTAACGCGCACGTTAAGTATCACGTGTCGTGCGAGGAACTGCTCGAGGACATTGGCCAGCGCTATTTTGATATCGCTGACGAGCTGGAGCTCACCTATCCCATCCGCGAGGAGTTCGCGGCCTTTGCCGAGCGCGCCCGCTCGGGCGGCTACTCTACCGAGGAGCTCGTGAGCCGTGGCGAGTACTTCACCGCTCGCCTGATGGCGGAGTACCTGGGCCTGCCGTTCCTGGACGCCGCGACGGTTGTGGCGTTCCATCACGACGGTACGCTCAGCATGAATCGCACCTCCGAGCTGGTGCAGGAGTACGGTCAGCAGGGCGGCTTTGTTATGCCCGGTTTCTACGGCGCGACGCGTGAGGGCCAGATCAAGCTGCTCGACCGTGGCGGCGGCGATATTTCCGGCTCGATCCTGGCCAAGTGCCTGGGCGCCGATCTGTACGAGAACTGGACCGACGTCTCGGGCTTCTATTCTGCCGATCCGCGCATCGTGCCCGAGGCTCAGCCCATCGCCCGCGTTACCTACGAGGAGCTGCGCGAGCTTTCGTACATGGGCGCAAGCGTCCTGCACGAGGAGGCCGTGTTCCCCGTGCGCGAGGCGGGTATTCCGCTGGTCATTAAGAACACCAATGCGCCGCAGGACCCCGGCACCATCATTAGCGAGACGGCTGACGAGGGCGAGGCAGAGCCCATCATTACCGGCGTGACCGGCAAGCGCGGTTTTGTCGCCATCAACGTGGCCCGCGACCGCACCAAGCCCCGTGTTGGCTTTATGCGCCGCGCGCTTTCGGTCTTCGAGCGCTATGACGTTTCCGTCGAGCATATGCCCACCGGCGTCGACCGCTTTGGCGCCGTGGTGCAGGAGCAGGACGTTCACGATTCGCTGTACTCACTCGTGGGCGACATCCAGCAGGAGGTCGAGCCGCTCGAGATCGAGGTTGTCGAGGGCCTGGCGCTCATCGCTACCGTCGGCCGTAACCTGCGCGGCCGCGCAGGTATCTCGGGCCATCTGTTTGGTATGCTTGGCCAGGCCGGCGTGAGCGTGCGTATGATTTCGCAGAGCTGCGACGAGATCAACATCATTATCGGTGTCGAGGAGAAGGACTTCGACCTGGCGATTCGGACCATTTACCGTGCCTTCTCCGATGAGAACGGCATTGTGAAGGTCTCCGACCTGGAGGCTTCCGCGCCGGTCGATCCCGCTCTGGCTGCGCTCCACAAGTAGCTGCTATCTCGCTAGATTTTTGGGACTCGCCTCAAAAATCTACGGCGGGGCGTTTCGTTTCGGTTTCGTTTCGACGGGGCGGGTTTCGTGCCTGCCCCGTTCTTGTATACACTGGCAACAATAATCGGCCTGCTCGGCGTGCGGGCAAAAGCCACAACCTTTAAAGGGGGAAGCATGAAACAGTACACGGTTGCTATTTTGGGCGCGACGGGAGCCGTGGGCACCCAGATGCTCGAGTGCCTCAACGAGCAGGAGTTTCCGGTCGGTAAGCTCAAGCTGCTGGCGAGTGCGCGTTCCGCGGGCAAGACCGTTGAGTTCCGCGGCGAGCAGATCGTGATCGAAGAGGCTTGCCCCGAGGCCTTTGAGGGCTGTGATATTGTGCTCGGAGCCGCCGGCGACGATATCGCGAAGGAGCTACTGCCCGAGGCCGTCAAGCGCGGTGCCGTCGTGGTCGACAACAGCCATGCCTTCCGCATGGATCCCGAGGTGCCGCTGGTCGTGCCCGAGATCAATGCCGACGATATCAAGTGGCATCACGGCCTTATCGCCAATCCCAACTGCGCGACCATCATCGGCCTGGTTCCCACGTGGCCGCTGCATCAGCTCGCCGGCGTGAAGCGCATGATCGTCTCGACGTATCAGGCGGCTTCGGGTGCCGGCGCTCCCGGCATGGCCGAGCTCGAGGCTCAGCTGGCCGCCCTGGGCCGTGGCGAGGAGATTCCCGAGCCGCGCGCGTTTGCCGCCCAGCTGGCGAGTAACCTAATTCCGCAGATCGGCGGTGTCAAGGAGGAAGGCTTTACCTCCGAGGAGATGAAGCTGCAAAACGAGGGCCGCAAGATCATGCACCTGCCCGAGCTGCGCGTGAACTGCACCTGCGTGCGCGTGCCCGTGCTGCGTTCGCACTCCGAGAGCATTACGCTCGAGTTTGAGCGCGACATTACGGTTGACGAGGCCCGTGCTGCGCTGGCTGCTGCTCCCGGCGTCAAGCTGGTTGACGATATGGTTGCCGAGGATGCACACGACCGCTTCCCCATGCCGATGGATACGTCCGACCAGGATCTGATTTGGGTCGGCCGCGTGCGTCGCGACATCTCGAACCCCGAGGCCGCGCGCGGTATCACCTTCTGGTGCTGCGGCGACCAAATCCGTAAGGGCGCGGCAACCAACGCCGTCCAGATCGCTAAGCTGCTCTGCGAGTAACGGTGGATCTGTCCGGCGGGGGCCGGGCTTAGTTTTCAGAACGTCCTCGACCATGTGTGGCGCCTTGTCCTGCTCCTTCGGAGCCGCGGGCAAGGCGCCACACTGGTCTGCGGAGTGTTCTGAAAACTAAGCCCGGCCCCCGCC
>CATYJU010000066.1 GCA_958407995.1 uncultured Collinsella sp. | reverse complement strand
CAGCATGAGGAGGCTCACCAGATGACGGCCACACCGTGGGGATTCCGGGACATATTGCCCGAGGAGGCTCAGGCGCGCGAGGAGATTGCGCTGACGGTGAAGGGCTGCTTCAGGGAGCATCATTACCTGCCGGTCGAAACGCCGTTGCTCGAGGACAAGGGTTCACTCGAGGAAGGCGGCCGCATTGCGGACACACCGTTTAAGCTCTTTGACGATGATGGCCGCCTGCTGGTGGTCCGTCCCGACAACACATTGCCGATCGTGCGTCTGGTTTCGACCCGCATGCGCGCGGCCGACCTGCCCCTACGCCTTCGCTACGAGGCGCCGGTGGTTCGCGAGTGTCAGCGCAATGCCGGTGGCTCGCGCCAGTTTACACAGCTGGGCTTTGAGCTTATCGGTGCGGGCGATACCGCGGGCGATGTCGAGATTGTCTCGCTCGTGGCCGAGGCCGTGCGCAAGCTGGCACTGCCCGATACGCGCATTATCGCAGGTAGCGTGCGTCCGTTTAAGGAACTGCTCGCGGCGTGCGAGGATCGCGAGCTGGCCGCCGAGGCCCTGCGCTGCGTGCACGCCAACGACTTTGTGGGCCTCGATGCCCGCGTGGCGGCAAGCACCGAGTCCGATGCCGTCAAGGCCGCCATTAGCGAGCTGCCGCGTCTGCACGGCGGTGCCGAGGTACTCGACCGCGTGGACGCGCTGCTGGAGGCCGCCGGTATCGTCGCGCCGCTGACGCGCGAGCTGCGTGCCCTGGTTGAGGGCCTGGCACCCGAGGACGCCCAGGTGCTGTCGTTCGACTTCTCCATCATGAACTCTTTCGATTACTACACGGGCCTGGTCTTTAAGGCTTATGCCGGCGGACTGCCCGATCCGGTCGGTTCGGGCGGACGCTATGACTCCATCTTTACCGGCGCATTTGGCGACGGTATCGAGGTGCCGGCGGCGGGCTTCGCCTTTTCGCTCGAGCGTCTGGAGGCCGTGCGCACCTCGGCCGAGGACGCCGCTTCCGATGGCGACCACGCCGTGGGCCGTGGCGCCGAGGGGCCGCTGCGTATCGCCGTGCCCAAGGGTTCGCTCAAGGCCGATACCCTCGACGTGCTTGAGACCGCGGGCCTGGACGTCTCCGAGCTGCGTGACCCCGGCCGTCACCTGATCGTGCGCGGCCGCGACACGCGTGCCGGCGAGGGCGCGGTCGGCGATATCGAGTTTGTCATTGTGCGCCCCAGCGACGCGCCTGCCTTTGTGGGCTGCGGCGGCGCCGACTGCGGCATCTGCGGTTGGGACTCGCTTATCGAGGCAGACCTCAACCTGCTGCAGCTGGTCGACCTGGGCTATGGCCTGTGCACCTTTATTGAGGCGGAGCCCGCGTGGCGCGCCGGTCAGGCCGAGCGCAACTATGCCCGCCGCGGTTCGTTTCGCGTGGCAACCAAGTACCCGCGCATCGCGAGTGCCTGGTATACCGAGCGCGGCGTGAACGCCGATATCGTCTCGCTGCACGGCAACATCGAGCTGGGCCCCATCGTTGGCATGACCGATCGCATCGTGGACATCACCGCCACGGGCGCCACGCTGCGCGACAACGACCTGGTCATCACCGGCCGCATTATGGACTGTACGGCCCGCTTCTTCGTCAACCCAGGTGCCGCGCGCCTGGATCCGCGCGTTCGCAACCTGGCGGATCGCCTGGCTGCTGCCGTGAAGGACAAGCATTTTGAGCCCGTCGCGGGCTCGGCACGATAGCGCGAGCACGCACGGGCGCCCCCATATCCGGGCTGCGGGCCGATTGGCGCCGCCGTCCGGCCTCTCGTTTTTCGAACACAACCTCGACCGATAGGGGATACCGATATGAAGACTATTAAGCTTGCTCCCGGTGAGCGTCTCGTTACCAACCAGCTCAACCGCAAGGGCGTGCTGCCGCAAAACATCGTCGACGCCGCCCGCGATATTGTGGCCAACGTGCGTGTCAACGGCGATGCTGCGGTGCGCGATTACTGTCGGCGTTTTGACGGTGTTGAGCTGCAGAGCTTCCGTCTGCCGCAAGAGCAGATCGATGCCGCGCTCGAAGGCCTCGATCCGGCCTTTGTCGCCGCGCTCGAGAAGGCTGCACGCCAGATTCGCGAGTTCCACCAGCGCGAGGTCGAGCAGAGCTGGTTTACCACGCGTGCGGACGGCACGATGCTCGGCGTTAAGGTGACCCCGCTCGCGGCGGCCGGCATCTACGTGCCGGGCGGTCGCGCGCAGTATCCCTCCACGGTGCTTATGAATGCCATTCCCGCCAAGGTCGCCGGCGTCAAGCGCGTGGTCATGGTGACCCCGCCGCAAAAAGACGGCCTGATCAGCCCCTACACGCTCGCCGCGGCAAAGCTCGGCGGCGTGGACGAAATTTATATGGTGGGCGGCGCCCAGGCCGTGGCCGCGCTGGCATACGGTACCGAGACCATTCCGCGCGTCGACAAAATCACCGGCCCGGGTAACGCCTTTGTTGCGGCGGCCAAGCAGATTGTCTCGGGCGATGTGGGAATCGACATGGTCGCCGGCCCGTCCGAGGTCTGCGTGCTGGCCGATGCTACGGCCAAGCCCATGGTGGTCGCGGCAGACCTGATGGCTCAGGCCGAGCACGATCCGCTGGCAGCCTGCTATTTGGTGACCTGCGACGAGCAGTTTGCGCGCGAGGTCGAGGCGGGTATCGATATTCTGGTGGCGCAGTCCCCGCGTGCCGAGATCACGCGTGCCTCGCTCGATAACGAGGGCACCATCGTGGTGGCCGCCGATATGGCTGCTGCTGTCGAGGCGGTGAACACCGTGGCGCCCGAGCACCTTGAGCTGCACTGTAAGGATGCGATGGGCCTGCTCGGCGGCATTCGCAACGCCGGCGCCATCTTTGTGGGCGCGTGGAGCTCCGAGCCGCTCGGCGATTACGTTGCCGGCCCGAACCACACGCTGCCGACCGGCGGTACGGCCATGTTCTCCAACCCGCTTTCGGTCGAAGAGTTCGTTAAGCGCTCGAGTGTCATTTGTTATACACCCGAGGGCCTGCTCTCGGACGCTCCCGCGACGCAGCGCCTGGCCGAGGCCGAGGGCCTGTGGGCGCACGCGCTTTCCGCCGCTTTGCGTCGCCGCGTGTTGGAGCAGGGCGAGGATGCCGTGAGCGCTGCGTCGCTGGCTGCGGCCGACCTGACCAAGGTCGCCTGGCCGGGTGATACGACCGCGACGGTCGCCGAGGGCGTGGACCTGGCGGCTGCAGGCTCGGATGGCGCTGGCGCGACCGGCGAGGAGGCTTAACATGGCCGAACTCACGCCGCGCATGAAGGAGCTCGTCCAGCCCTACTTGGCCGGTATTGAGCCCTACGATCCCAACTTTACGCCCACGCGCATCAATCTTTCGGCCAACGAGAACACCTATCCCGTGCCCGCTGGCGTGCGCGAGGCGATCGACGCGGCCTTGGCTGCCACACCGCTCAACCGCTATCCCGATCCCATGTCCAACGAGCTGCGCGACGAGCTTGCCACTTGGCATGGCGTGACGCGCGAGAACATCTGCGTGGGCAACGGCGGAGACGAGCTGCTCTATAACTACCTGCTGGCGTTTGGCGGCGCGGGGCGGACCCTGCTCAACTGCCCACCGTGCTTTAGCGAGTATGCGTTCTTTGCGTCGCTGTGCCAGACCGAGGTGCGCGACGTGTGGCGCGACCCGGCGACCTTTGAGCTCGACCAGGCAGCCGTGCTTGCCGCGGCGCCGGAGTGCAGCCTGGCCATCGTGACTTCGCCCAACAACCCCACGGGCGACGTGGTACCGCTCGACTTTGTCGCGGCCCTGTGCGATGCGTGCCCCGGCATGGTCATGGTCGACGAGGCCTACGTTGAGTTTGCGGACGATTCGTTTGGCGCGGCTACCACGGCGCAGGGGCTTATCGCCGAGCATCCCAACCTGGTGATTCTGCATACGCTGTCCAAGGCGTTTGGCGCCGCCGGCACGCGTCTGGGCTATGTGATCGCGGCGCCCGAGGTCATCGATGTGTTTGCGGCGATTCGCCAGATCTACTCGGTTAACGTGCTGAGCCAGGCCGCCGCGCTTGCCTGCGTGCGTGCCCGCGATGCGTACGCGCCCGTGGTGGCACAGGTTGCATCCGAGCGCGAGCGCGAGCTGTGCGCCCTGCGCGCGATGGCTACCGAGGGTCTGCCCGTGGAGGCGTGGCCGAGCGCGGCGAACTTTGTGCTCGTGCGCACGCCGCATGCCACGCGCGTGCGCGAGCGTCTGCGCGACGAGTATTCGATTTTGGTGCGCGACTTTAGCTACGCGCCGGGGCTCGCGGACTGCCTACGCATTACCGTGGGTACCCCGCAGGAAAACGACGAGGTGCTGGCTGCGTTTGCCGCGCTGGTGAAGGAGGAGATGTAGATGGGCCGTTATGCCGAGGTGACCCGCAAGACGGGGGAGACCGACATTGTCGTCAAACTCGACCTGGATGGAACCGGTACGTGCGATATCTCGACCGGCGTGCCGTTTTTCGACCACATGCTCAATGCCTTTGGCCGCCATGGCCTGTTCGATTTGACGGTGCATGCGGTAGGCGATGTGGAAGTCGATGCGCACCATACCGTCGAGGACACGGGCATTGTGCTGGGCGAGGCGTTTTGCCGGGCGCTGGGCGACAAAGCGGGTATTACGCGCTTTGCCGATGCGGCGATCGCCATGGACGAGACGCTCGTGATGGCCGCCGTGGACATTTCGGGTCGCGGCCAGGCCTACTGCGAGCTGCCCGTGCCGACCGAGCGCGTGGGCAGCTTCGATACCGAGCTGGCTGTCGAGTTCTTCTATGCCTTTGCGCGCGATGCCAAACTTACGCTGCACGTGCGCGAGCTGGCGGGCGGCAACTCGCATCACATTATCGAGGCCGCCTTTAAGGCCGTGGGCCGCACGATGCGCCACGCCTGCGAGCTCGATCCCCGCGTGCAGGGCATCCCCAGCACCAAGGGCTCGCTGTAACCTGCCAAAAAGGGACAGGTTTATTTTGGCAGGTTTTATCTGCGGAAATGCTGTCTCATACGGTGGGTGAACGTTTAACCGACCAAAATAAACCTGTCCCTTTTTGGCAGGTTTTGGATGATGAGAAGTGGAGGGTCGCGTGGGCGAACCGAAGATTGTGGTGGTCGACTACCACAAGGGCAACTTGTCGAGCGTCGTGCGCGGGCTTGCGCGCGCCGGTGCCGCCGCCTGCACATCGGACGATCCGGAGCAGATCCGCAACGCCGACGGCCTGGTCATCCCGGGCGTGGGCGCGTTCTATGACGCGATCGCCTTTATGCGCCAGAGCGGCGAGGAGGTGGCCGTGCTCGATGCCGTTGCCGCCGGAACTCCGCTGCTCGGCATCTGCTTGGGCCTTCAGCTATTTTTTGAGCGCGGCAACGAGGGCGTGCCGGCGGACGAGGGCGCGGTTGCCGATGGCAACACCCCCGAGCAGGCTGGCGGTCCCTGGGTCGATGGCCTGGGTATTATGCGTGGCTCGTGCACGCGCTTGGAATCGAGTCGCCTGAAGGTGCCGCACGTGGGCTGGGACCAGGTGCACATGACGCCCGCCGGTGCGGCCGATCCGTTGCTTGCCGGTTTTGCCGAGGGCGCCAACATGTATTTCACTCACAGCTACGCGGTGGCCGACGACGTCGATGCCGCCGATGTGTTGGCACGCACGCACTATACACGGAGCTTCCCGTGCATCGTGCGCCACGGCAACGTGTGGGGCTGCCAGTTCCATCCCGAGAAGTCCTCCGCGCTGGGTCAGCGCATCCTTAAGAACTTCGTCAACATCGTCGAGGAGGTTGGCCGATGATCCTGTTTCCCGCAATCGATCTGATCGGCGGCAAGGTTGTGCGCCTGGAGCGCGGCGACCGCAACCGCTGCAAGGTGTATTCCGATGACCCCGTGGCCGTCGCCCGCTCGTTTGCCGAGCAGGGCGCAAGCTGGGTACATGTCGTCGACCTGTCCGCTGCCTTTGGTGAGGACGAGGACACATGCGCTGCCAACTCGGCGGCGATTAAGGCCATCTGCGGCGTCGACGGTCTGTCCGTGGACGTGGGCGGCGGCGTTCGCTCACTCGCACGCATCGATGAGCTGGCAGGCTATGGTGCTCGCCGCATTGCGCTGGGCACGGTGCTCGTGACCGAGCCGGGTTTTGCTGAGGTGGCAGCCCAAGGCTTTGGCGAGCTGCTGGTCGCCGACGTTGCCGCACGCGACGGCCAGGTTAAGGTGAACGGCTGGCGCGACGGCGCGGGCGTGGCGCTCGACGATGCCGTGGCGCAGCTTACCGAGCTGGGCTTTAAGCATCTGGTGTATACCGACATCGCGCGTGATGGCATGCAGACGGGCATCGACGTGGCGGCATATCGCCATGTGGCGCAGGTCGCGGGCTTTCCCGTCGTGGCTTCGGGCGGCATCTCGACGCTCGACGACATCCGCGCACTGGCCGCGGTGGGTGAGGGCGCGATTGAAGGCGCCATTACCGGCCGCGCGCTCTACGAGGGCAACTTTACGCTGGCCCAGGCGCTGGCCGCCGCCCGAGGGGAGGAGTAGCCCATGCTTACCAAGCGCGTAATTCCCTGCCTGGACGTCAAGGACGGCCGTGTGGTCAAGGGCGTCAACTTTGTGAGCTTGCGCGATGCCGGCGATCCGGTGGAGCTGGCCCGCGCCTACGACCGCGAGGGTGCGGACGAGGTCGTATTTTTGGACATTACCGCGACGAGCGATAATCGTGCGACGACTATCAAGATGGCGGCGCATGCGGCCGAGGAGCTGGCCATTCCCTATACCGTGGGCGGCGGCTTTCGCGACCTGGCGGGCATGCGCACCATGGTTGCCGCCGGTGCCGACAAGGTGTCGCTCAACTCGGCGGCTGTGCGCGATCCGTCGCTGATCAGCCAGGCTGCCGCGGCGTTTGGCAGCCAGGCCGTGGTTGTGGCGATCGATGCCAAGCGCGTCGGCTTGCCCGGAGCATCCGGTGCCGACAAGTGGGAGGTCTTTACCGCAGGAGGCCGCAACGCCACGGGTATCGATGCGGTGGCGTGGGCCGAGGAGGCGGCTCGCCGCGGCGCCGGCGAGATCCTGCTGACCAGCATGGATCGCGACGGCACCAAGGCTGGCTTTGACCTGGCGCTC
The DNA here is from genome assembly GCA_958407995.1 of uncultured Collinsella sp. Taxonomy (GTDB): domain Bacteria; phylum Actinomycetota; class Coriobacteriia; order Coriobacteriales; family Coriobacteriaceae; genus Collinsella. The sequence goes on along the minus strand of CATYJU010000066.1, from coordinate 922 downwards.
ACCCGCGCCGTGGCGCGCGCGGTGCCAATCCCCGTCATCGCGAGCGGTGGCGTGGGCACGCTCGAGCATTTCGCTGAGGGCGTGATCGAGGGCGAGGCCGATGCCGTGCTGGCGGCGAGCGTCTTTCACTTTGGAACCTTCAGCATTCGCGAAGTCAAAGAGTATATGGCCTCTCAAGGTATTCCTGTGAGGTTGGACTTCTAGTGCTGCGGGCTGCGCTGCGGCTTGTCCAGGCACCGCATCTTGCCGCTCAAACCGTCGCTCGCGTACCAAAGTACGCGTCGCTCCTCTTTCGTGGCAACCTGCGGCACCTGGACAACCCTCGCCGACATGTGATGTTTAAATTGGGGAATTGAAATGAGAGAAATTACTACTCCAGCGGATCTTAAATACGACGCCAAAGGATTGATCCCTTGTGTGGTTCAGCAATATGACACCGGCGAGGTGCTTATGGTTGCTTGGATGAACGAGGAATCGGTGGGGTTGACGCTCAAGACCGGTACCACGTGGTTTTGGAGCCGCAGCCGCCAAGAGCTCTGGAATAAGGGCGCGACGAGCGGCAATATGCAGGAGGTCAAGGAGCTCTGGGCCGACTGCGATAGCGATACACTGCTGGTCAAGGTCGACTCGCCGGGTCCGGCCTGCCACACCGGCAACCGTACCTGCTTCTTTAAGCGCGTGGAAGGGGGAGTGCGATGAAAATCGTGACGCCGTTCGAGGTCGCCGACTGCAACACCGAGCTCCTCCGCGCGGGCGTGCCATGCCACGTGCACCTGACTGATGCCTGCGGGGCGCAGTCGCTTTGGCTCGAGGCCGAGGAGGAAAGGCTCGATGAGGCCCATGCCGTCATCGTCGAGTTCTTTGAGAAAAAGGGCGCAAAGCCTCGGTTCGATGAGACCGGTACCTACTTTACGCTGCAGTA
>CATYJU010000065.1 GCA_958407995.1 uncultured Collinsella sp. | reverse complement strand
GCAAGGCGCCACACTGGTCTGCGGAGTGTTCTGAAAACTAAGCCCGGCCCCCGCCTGCGGCGACGCTGCTGCGAGCGGTCTGCGATGGGGCCGTTGTTGGTTGGGGCCGCTGGGCTGATGGGGAGCACGTGGTTGTTGCGGGCCCTGGTCCCGGCGGCGGCCTCGGCGCTTTGCGCCTGCCGCCTTGGGGGACTGTGGGGCGCGGCCGGCAGCTGCGACGCTGTCGCGCCTACTGCCTTGGGTGACTTTGGGGTCGATTGGGGTTGTCTGCACAATTCGCGGTATTATGTTGCGGAGTTTTGAAAGGAGCCGCTGGTGGTCACGACGACATTTGCCTCGCCTTTGGGCGAAATCTTGCTTGCCGCTGATGGCCGCGGTCTGACGGGGCTTTGGTTTGAGGGACAGGAGCACTTTGGCTCCACGCTTCTCAAAGAAGATCCCGAACATGTTGAAGGCGCCGATGCAGTTTCTGGTGCTGGCGGCATGTCGTCGGTGAGTCCGGCAAATGGTGCGGCGTCTTCGGTGCTTGAGCGTTCCTGGGCTTGGCTGAATGCTTATTTTGCGGGGCAGGAGCCTCGGTTTACGCCGCCGTTGCATATGATTGGCACGGCATTTCAGCGTGAGGTTTGGTTTGAGCTGCTCTCTATCCCGCGTGGCGAGGTCGCTACGTATGGCGAGATCGCTCAGCGCGTTGCGGCTCGACATCGTGTGCCGGGAAACGAGGCACCTGTTGTGTCTCCTCGTGCGGTAGGGGCTGCGGTCGCGCGTAATCCCATTTCGATTATTGTGCCGTGCCATCGCGTGGTTGCCGCCGACGGGTCGCTCAACGGATATGCCGGCGGGCTTGATCGCAAGGAGTGGCTGCTTCGGCTTGAGGGCGCGTACGAGGAATAACGCTCGAACACTTTGAATAACTAGGACGCCGTGAAAGAACGGGACACGCTTTCCGAATGGAGGCTCAGACGGAAACTACGTCCCGGAATTCCGTTTTAAAGCGGGACACGCTTTCCGAATGACGTCCCAAGCGGAAACCGTGTCCCGGAATACAGCCTCAGAGTGGGGCGTCGTTTCCGGTTGAGACCACCTGCTTGGACATCTTTCTACGCCCGCTCCTGCAGGGCGTAGATCGATTTATCCATGTTGAACAGGTAAGCCACGACGCAGACAATAAAGAACATCGGCAAGTTGCCAAAGCCGAAGACTCCGCAGCCAATAAGGATGGGTGCGAGCAGCGTGTTGGTGGCGCTGCCAAAGACGGCTGCGTAGCCCAGTGCGGCGCAGAGCTCGACGGGCATGCCGAGTTGAGCCTCGTTATGGCGACATCTGGGTAACAGAAAGGCCCGCGTTCCTCAGAGGCAAGATAGGCAATTCTGCTTCTGAGGTAGATCTCAATTCTGCCGACCGCACTGCCGACCGCATCAAACATTAACTGCCGGAGGGCTCGGTCAAATTCATACGTGTAGATGATGGTTTCGAATGTTGTGCCTTCGCGAAAGATGGTAATCCCGGACTTGCATTTGGTTTTGTAGGGAAACCAGTAGGCCGACAGTCTGTAGTGGTTGGCTTCGACCAAAGCTCGCTCGAGTTCGCTTTGATCAGAGCACTTAAGACCCTTGTTTTCTGTCAATAGTGCTATTTGTTCGTTGATGGATATCCGCGACTTCTGGTATTTCATTAAGCCTCTTGATAGAAAAAGAGCTGGAGTTGCGCATCGTTGAGAGGCTTTCCAGCTTTAGCAAAACAAACTTATAAGATGCGACGGGCCGCGTCAAGATAATTACCGGACGGCCTAGGAGGCGGCTGGTTGGCTGGCTTAAAACCTAGCGCGTGAAATGACGCTCCACGCTATTCAGCGCGCTTGATAGGATGACGAACCACGGTCTTAAGTTTCTCCGGCGCACACTTGCGTGGATCGGAGAGATAGATTTCGTGATGTAAACGGGTGTCTGAGAAGTCGGGGACATAGCCCTGCTCGGTCGTGTATTCATGCATAGCGTTTACGGTCGCCGGTTCGTTATCGTAGGGCCCGGTGTGCATGCATTGAACGCAGAGGCCCTCGTCAACTTTAAGCAGCTCGACGGCGGAAAAGTCCAGTTTCTTTTTGGCCGTGGCTTCCGCGACCGCCCAGTCAAAGTCATCTCGGGTGACGAAATCGGGTAGGCGGATGCACGAGATAAAGTTGAAATCGTCCTTGCGTACATAATCGATGTCACCGCTCGGGGAGTCTTGCCACCAGAAACCCTCGAGCGGAGGTACCACAAAGTCGAAATAGCCCTCGATACTCCTTGAGCCTTTCTTCGACATCTTGACGGTATAGGCGATGCCGTAAAGCAGCGGCAGGGCGTTTTGATACTCGCCACCTTCGGTATTTGGGTCGCCCTTTCCGCGAACGGCAACGTAGCTCATAGGCGGGACAGTTACGATACTCGGCTTGCTCGCAGGTCTGTAGAGCTCCTTGCATTCCTTCTTAAAGTCGAACGCCATGTTGGCCGCCTTTCTGCGTATTGGTCTGCTTAGATAGCTGGATCATATCATAGAAACGAACAGCTGTTCGAATGATTTGGCTGACAGATTGAGATGCGTGCGTTGTGTTTGGCGGTCGGCCTGACCCAGTCGATGATGTCTCTGCCTTCCCGGCGCCCGTCTGCGTTCCCCGTTTTCCCATATAAAACCTGCCAAAATGAACCTGTCCCTTTTTGGTCGGTGCGAAATGGGTAATACTAAAGAGTTATCCGACCAGATGGGAACCGATCGATGGCCTATATCGAATTCAAAGACGTCATCAAAGCATACGGCGAGGGCGATGCCCGCATCCACGCGCTCGACGGCGCGAGCTTTACGGTCGAGCGCGGCGAGCTCGCCATCATTCTGGGCGCCTCGGGTGCCGGCAAGACCACGGCGCTCAACATCCTGGGCGGTATGGACACGGTAACCTCCGGCACCGTAACGGTGGACGGGCGCGACGTGAGCTCCGCCAACGAGGCGCAGCTCGTGGAATACCGCCGCGCCGACGTCGGCTTTGTCTTCCAGTTCTACAATCTGGTCCCTAACCTGACGGCGCTTGAAAACGTCGAGCTTGCGGCGCAAATCTGCCCCGATTCGCTCGATGCCGAGCAAACGCTTCGTCAGGTTGGTCTGGGCGAGCGCCTGGGCAACTTTCCGGCACAGCTTTCGGGCGGCGAGCAGCAGCGTGTGTCCATCGCCCGCGCATTGGCAAAGAACCCCAAGCTGCTCCTGTGCGACGAGCCCACGGGCGCGCTCGACTATAAAACCGGCAAGCAGATCTTGCAACTGCTGCAGGACACCTGCCGCAAACAGGGCATTACGGTCATTATCATCACCCACAACTCCGCGCTGGCGCCCATGGCCGATCGCCTGATCCGCTTTAAGAACGGTCGCGTGGAGAGCGAGACGGTCCAGCAAAATCCCGTGCCTATCGAGACGATCGAGTGGTAGCGCCCATGAATCAGGACCGCCAAAACAGCCAACGCCGCGACGCGCAGAACACGGAGCGCGAGCAGGATTTTACGACCTACCGCACCGCCCAAAGCTCAAACGATATGGTGCCGACGGTGTTTCGCCGTGGCATCTACCGCACAATCCGAGGCAGTCTTAAGCGCTTCTTATCCATCGTGGTCATCACCGCGCTCGGTGTGAGTGTGATGTGCGGCCTTAAGGCGGGCTGTGAGGACCTGTGCGATTCGGTTGACGCCTACTTTGACCAGCAGAATGTTTATGACATCAACGTGCAGTCGACCTATGGTCTGACCGATGACGATCTTGCCGCGATCCAAGAGGTCGATGGCGTCGAGACGGCCGAGGGCATCTATACCGAGACCGCCTATACCGCCGTGAGTACGACGCGCGAGCGTGTCGTCGTACAGAGCCTCTCCAAAGAGAATATTGACCAACCGGTGCTAGTACGCGGCGAGCTGCCCGAGACTTCGGGCGAAGTGGCAGTGACCTCACGTTTTTTGAAGGCTTCGGGCAAGAAAATCGGCGATACGGTGAGCTTTGCCGCCAACGATGCGAGCTCGTCGAACCAAAGCGCCAAGGACCAGTTTGCCGATGGGGACTACACCATCACGGCCGAGGTTCTCGATCCCACTGATGTGAGCTCCGACTCGACAGTCAACGCCTTTCGCGCTGCTTCGACTGCGGACTACAAGTTCTACGTGAGCGAGGATGCCGCGACATCTTCTTCCTACTCCGCTGTCCATGTGGTCATCGAGGGAGCCAAGAGCCTCAACTCCTATTCGGATGCCTACTCGGCAAAGATCAATGAGGTCAAGGGCAATATCGAGAAGATCCGCGAGGAGCGTGAGAAGGCGCGCGCCCAGGAGCTGACGGTCGACACACCGGCGAGCTTGGACGCGGCTGAGCGTCAGGCGAATATGGTCTTTGGGATCGAGCAGGACAACATCAATCGCATGGCCGAGGGCAGCGACGAGCGTGCGCAGGCGCAAGCCGACCTGGACCAGCGCCGCGCCGCCGCCGACCAGCAGTTTGCCGATGCCCGTGCCGAGCTCTCTGACCTGGGCGAATGCACCTGGTACATCCAGGACCGCGGCAATATCGCAAGCTACTCGAGCGTCGAGAGCGATAGTTCTTCGATCGAGGCCATCGCCACGGTGTTCCCGTTCATCTTCTTTATCGTCGCCGTGCTTATCAGCCTCACCACCGCCACCCGCATGGTCGAGGAGGAGCGCACGCTTATTGGCCTGTACAAGGCGCTCGGCTATTCACGCGGGCGTATCCTGTCCAAATATGTGGACTACTCGCTGTGGGCGTGTCTGATCGGTGGCGTGCTCGGCAATATCATCGGATTTGTGGGTCTGCCGCTGTTCTTGTTTACGGTGTTCGACGACATGTACTCGCTGCCCCAGATGTTGCTTTCGTACGACATCGTGTCCTCAATCGTCTCGGTGGCGCTGTTTGCCGTGGGCGTGGTGGGAGCCACGATTATCGCCTGCCGCCACGAGATGGCCGAGACCCCTGCCTCGCTCATGCGCCCCAAGGCTCCGCGCGCCGGCTCGCGCATTCTGCTCGAGCGCATCGGCTTTATCTGGCACCGCATGGGCTTTTTGAACAAGGTCGCTGCACGCAACCTGTTCCGCTACAAAAAGCGCGCCTTTATGACCATCTTTGGCATCGCGGGTTGCACCGCGCTTGTGATCTGCGGTATGGGTATTCGCGACACGTCGGTCGCGCTTTCGCCCAAGCAGTACGGCCACATCACACGCTACGATCTGCTGGCGGTCGCCAATCCCGACGATTTTTCGCAGACGTGCGCGGCATTGGATGAGCGCAGCGCGGCCAATGATTCCAACGTGACCGTGACTTCGACGCTGCCGATTATGACCGACAACGTCACCTTTACGTTTGGCGGCAAGAGCGAGACCGTGCAGCTGATCGTGGTGCCCGATGACCGCACGGGTGACTTGGGCGATTACGTGCGCCTGGAGGATGAGTCCAAAGAACCGCTGTCTTTGCGTGACGGGGACGTGTATTTAAGCAAGAGCTCGCAGCTGGTGCTGGGGATTCAGCCGGGCGATACGGCTCACGTCCAGGATTCGTCGCTCAATGTTGCCAAGGTCAAAGTTAGCGACATCTCGCTCAACTATCTGGGCAACACGCTCTATATGACGCAGAGCACCTATGAGCGCGCGTTCGGCCGAAGCGCGCGTCTTAACGGCATCTTTGCGCTGCTTAAGGGCTCATCTTCTGACCAGATTGCGTTTAGCAAGAAGATTAAGAGCGACGGTTGGCTCACCATCTCGAGCACGGCCGAACATTGGCAGAACTACGAGGCGAACTTTACGATTATCAATTCTGTCGTGGTGCTCGTGACCTTTATGGCGGCGTGCCTGTCGTTTGTGGTGGTGTTTACGCTGTCCAACACCAACATTTCGGAGCGCGAGCGCGAGCTGGCGACCATCAAGGTGCTGGGCTTCCGCCGTGGCGAGGTGCACCACTACGTCAACAAGGAGACGTTGATCCTCACGGCGATTGGCACCGCACTGGGCGTGCCGCTGGGTGGCCTGCTTGCCGAGAGCTTTACGTACATCCTGCAGATGCCGTCGCTGTACTTTGACGTCGAAGTCGAGCCGCTGAGCTACGTGCTTGCCGTGGTGCTTTCCTTCGGCTTTACGATCATCGTCAACCTCGCTACCAACCGAACTCTCAACAAGATCGACATGGTCGGCGCCCTCAAGAGTGCCGAGTAACCTGCCAAAAAGGGACAGGTTTATTTTGGCAGGTTTTATCGGGGCAAACGCCGGACAACCATTAGGTGGCCCGGCGTTTGCCCCGTCAAACGGGCTTTCCATTTGCCTTTCATTCTATTTGGTTTTCGCTCGCAGGCGTGGATGAGAGGCTCTCTTTGGCCTTCGAGATTGGGCTTGTATGGGTCGTATGCCACAAAATGGGCCTATCTACTACGTTTGCTACCACACCCTCGACCGTGACAAAGATTATGAAATTAAAACCGCAGGTAGAGGGCTTGCCAGTTTTCGGAAAAGGCGGGTATGGTCGGCCCTCTCGAGTTAAACGTAGTAAATAGGCCCTTTTCTTGGCGCGCGGTCAGCTCAATGCTAATCTCCGTGCCGGAACTGACCCAGTTGTTTGTAAGTTGCGGTGATATACGGACTGTTTGGCGCTTTGGAGCTTCAAAACAGTCCCTATCTCACCGCAACTTAGGAGAAGGGCGGGGGCGGTTGGGTGCTGGTGGGTCGGAGCGTGTTAGGCCTGTTTGCGGTGCTTCCATTGTTTGCGGCACCAGCGCATGAGCGCCTTTATGACGGGAATCGTGATGAGGATGATCCATGCAGGATGGGGCTGTCCCAAACAGAGCCACATGTAGAGGAACCAAGCGATGGCGGCTGCCGGGTAGATGGCCTCGATCAGCTTAGACAGGTGGCGCCGATCGATGAAGTCACCAATCGCGTAGTAGACGGGAACCAGAAAGACGAGGAAAAGCCCCATGCCCCATGTGCCGTAGACAATGCCGAGCACCAGATAGGCGAGAGTGACAAGTGCGGGGAAGGGGAATTTGTTCCATGCACGTCCGACCTTGGTGTGGAAATGCTTGCCATGATGGTCGAGCTTGTCGTGTGCTTCCTTCCAGCTGGAAAACGTCTCGCCGTCGATGGTGACGGTGCCATCGTCATTGGTGCGCACGCTATGTCCATCGTCCTCAAGCGTATCGATATGCACGCCGCCCGGCCCCACATGCACCTCTTCGCCCTTGCGCTCGTTGGTCACATGGATGCCGCTCCAGCCAACATGGACTTCCTCGCCTTTATTGGGATCAATGACGTGGATACCGCGCGCGAGGGAAATATCGACAAGTGGTTTGTCGCCGCAATCGGCATGCTCAGCAGAATCCTCAGCCTCTTCATCCTTATCTGAAGCTTTGGTGCCGGCGTTGCTGTTCTGTGCCTCATCATCAGCCTGTGAGTCATCAGCGCTAGCCACCGCCTCCCCATACAGCAGCTCATCCAACGACACGCCATACAGCGCGGCGAGCGCAATGAGGTTATCGGTATCGGGTGAGGACTCGCTGCGCTCCCATTTACTAACAGCCTGGCGGCTTACGCCCAGCTGGGCAGCAAGCGCCTCCTGAGAAAGGCCGGCAGCTTTACGGCGATCGACGAGGCGCTGTGCCATCGCAAGATCCATGGTGGTTCCTTTCGTTTGATGGTCGAATCGAATGAGCCGAGTATGCCGAGAACAACCGGTAGCGACCACCATTTCTAGTTAGAATCTGCCCCAACCCTACCGCAACTACCGGTAGCAACCCCTAACGACCAGCCATTTCAGGACAAATGTCAGTGCTACTCTCAGCTAAGAGCCTGCAACATCCCAAAATCTCAGCCCACGCACTTGCAGCGAGAAGGCGAATAGCCTCGGCCTCCCTAGTTACCGCAGGAGGCCCCAGGGCTTTCCTCCCAAATCTTTCCGCAGGACGGAAGGACCCCGCCGCGCGAAGCGCGCAGCGGGGTCCTGACATGTCCGAGGACGATTTGGGAGGAAAGCCCTGGGGCCTCCGATGAGAGCAGTTCCAGCCGAGGCTATTCGTCGCCGAAG
>CATYJU010000064.1 GCA_958407995.1 uncultured Collinsella sp. | reverse complement strand
TCACCACGTGGTTCCGCCACAAGCGCATCGAGACCGACAACACGCACGGCACCGGATGCACGCTCTCGTCCGCCATCGCCTGCGCGCTGGCTCAGGGCATGGATCTTGCCGACGCCGTCAACGCCGGCAAGGCATACCTGACAGGCGCTCTGGCCGCCGGCTTTGATATGGGCAAAGGTTCCGGCCCCGTCAATCACATGTGGCAGTATTAAGATTCGCAGCCCAAACCACCGCAAAGGGGACAGACACCTTTGCGGTAGTTTGGGGTCGCGCTACTCACCGAGCATCTCTTGGAGCTTGGCCGCCACGGCGTGACCCAGGCTCTCATGGCTTTCGGGCATCATATGCAGATAGTCGATATCGCCCGGCTCGGCAAACTCCGCTGCATTCAAAAAGTCGCAGCCAAACTGCTCGGCTACGTGCGCATAGTATTCAGCAAAATGCTCCGAGGCCTCGACGGAACGCTCGTCAAAATCGGTCATATATACATCGGCGATTTGCGGCTTGATCTTGATAGGTGCCATCAGCAGAATACGCGGGCAGGGTGCAGCATTGGTCCAGGGAAATGCACGCACCGCGCGAATCAGCGCCATGGTGCCACGGGCAATATCGGAGGCCGTCACACCAAAGACCGTCTTGCAATCGTTGGTTCCCAGCATAATAACGATCGCATCCAGCGGCTTATGGGCCTCGAGCAGCATCGGCAGTGCGCGGATGCCGTTAAGATTGGTGTTCAGATGGCACATGTCGTCGCGTACCGTCGTGCGGCCGTTGAGGCCTTCTTCAATTACATGCCAGCCCTCGCCTAAGTCACGTTGGGCCACGCCGCACCAGCGCACATCCTGCGCATAGCGCACCGCGGTGCCGTCGCGCATGCCCGCCGGATCGTAACCATAGGTGTTGCTGTCGCCAAAGCATAGAACGTTTTTCATCGTAAGCCCCTCGCTCAGTAAAAAACCGACGGAAGCAGCCTCTCCCGCCGGCTCGACCCATCTGTCAGCACGTACCGATTACAGGTACTTGCGCCAGTCGTCCTCGTCCTCATCATCCTCGGTAGCAGCTTGGATCTGCTCGGCGGCGCGAGCTGCCGCAGCGCGAGCGGCAACCTGGGCATAGGACTCCTCGTTGCGCTCGGGGAAGTTTGCCAGCACGTGCTCGAACTTGGCAAAATCCTCATCCCAGCGCGTAGAAGGCACGGCAAAGAAGACTTGCTTGACCTTAAAGTCGCCCGACGCAAGCTCCTTGCGGAAGAGCTCGGCCACGGCCTCTGCGTCAAAGCCGTTGTTGTCGCAGCCCCAAGCGCCCAGCACGAGCTTCTCGCGACCTAGCTCGTCGCAGATGGCAAGCACAAAGCGAATGCGGTCGCGCAGGGCATCCAGCAGAGCATCGTCACTCACGCGATACTCCTGGCGGGCGCGCTTAACGTTGGGCGCGGCGGCCACGATCACGTCGGCGTATGCATGCACGTGGTTGCGGTCGAAGCGCACCGCAGGCACCACCAGCGCACGGTTTCGGTAAAGCTCGCAGTTGATGTTGCGGCGACGGTTCTCGCCGTACCATTTGCGCTGCTTATCGAGAACGTTGTACAGATACGAATCGGCGCACAGCGTGGCCTCCTGGCCCAGATAACCCTGAATATAGCCACCGCCCGGATTGGTGAACGAGGCAAAGGCGAGCACGGCCATGTCGCAGAACTGCGCATAGCCACGACCGTTGTCCAAGATGGCCTGCGTGGTGGAGGCATCGAGCACGGTGACCTCGGGCAGAACCGGAGCGGGCTCCTCAGCAGGCGCGGACTCAGCTTCGGCGATTTCCTCGGCAGGCTCCTCGACGGGCTCGAGCGCTGCCTCGACCTCGGCAGCCTCCGCGCCCTCGACGTCCTCGGCAACCTGTTCTTCGGTGGCCACAGCACTCTGAACCTTGGCCTTCATCGCCGAGACAAAGCCGGCAGGCATACCGTCAAACTCGCGAACACCGGCAAGCGAACGCTCGATATCCTTGGCGCACGCTTCGGACACAGTTGCCACGTGACGCTCGGCGGCCTTGGCACGGGCCTCGCGCTTGGGATTGGGCTGACCCGCTCGGTTGGACCTGCGGTTACGGTTCCTGTTGTCGACGTCTGCCATAAGTGGTCACCTTTCTCGGTCTCTGCCGCTATCGGCTTTTCCCATCCATGATACCCCGCCGCGTACAAAAAAGACGGCCCCGAAGGACCGCCTTTCGCATCGATTTGCACGCACGGCAAGCACCGCCGCAATTCGCCACTAGTCGCGACGGCCGAGGATGTTCAGAATGCGCAGGAACACGTTGATAATATCCACGAACAGGTTAGAGGCCATAAGCACGGCGTTGGGCAGCGTAGGCGGCACCGTCGTGGCAACATAGGTGTCGTAGCCAATAAAGCCGGCGAACACCACAATCACGATCAGGTCGGTGATGGTCTGTGAGACGCCCATGAACATCAGCACGATCTCAACCAGAATAGTAGCGAGCAGAATGCCAAAACCGATGCCATATACGCGCTGGAAAAACTTGGGGAACGTCACGCCCAAGGCGCCAAAGACAAAGGTGATGGCGGCCGTGGCGATAAAGGCAGTGTTGATGGTGGGCAGGTCGTAGTTGGCAAGGCCAAACGACGCGGTCAGGCCAAAGGTGCTCGCAAAGATTACGTAGCCCACAAGGGACAGGCCCACGGACTGCTTGCTGGCGGCGGCCGACATCATGACCATGCCGACGATGGTCAAAATAAATGAGCCAAAGACCAGCGGCAAAGCGGCGCCGCTCATCATCATGCGCGCAAACGACATGGTGCTCGTAAAGTAAGCACCGACGCCCATGGCGCAAAAGCCCAAAAAGATCAGGGCAGACATGACAAGGTTGTACGCGCGCGGCGACATCTCCTTGGCGCGGCTTGCGCCGCTCTCGACGGGGCCGTTCTGATAGCCCTGGATATCGTTCATAGGTTCGTCCTTTCAAAAAGTGCCGTGAAAGACGGCGCAGCAGGTGACAAGATTCCTGTCATTGTACCCGAATGCCGTACGTCCTTACCCACGGCGCTCGCCCTCGAGCGTACGGTCGAATGCCCACACCCACCAACGCATCAGATGGGCCTGCGAACCATCTGGTCGTTCGCGCGTCTGGTCCTCCAGATACAACTCGGTCGCGTGCCCGCCAAAACGCACCTTATAGGTTGCCGTACGGATGCCGTGAACCGTCAGGCCAAACCCAGTGGTCGAGACAATCTCGTCAATCGTAAAGCAACGACCGTCGACCCAGCAGACGGTGACCGGCACGACCTGTCCGCCCGCGAGGATGCGAGCCACGACGTCCACATACTGCTTGTGCACGCGCCGAGTTTTGCCATCTGTCTGTCGATATTCCATGCCTCCTATTATCGAACGCATGTTTGCATGTTGTAAAGCGAACAGACTGTGGTTTTGGAGTGTCGTAGTAATCGCACGTGTCCGCATGGCGTGTTAGCAAAAAGAACACCCGCGGTCAACAGGGCTAATATTCAATTTTAGTGCCAAAAAGTTCACTTCTCCCATCAGAACTCGGTAAAGAGACCCGCAGGAGGTGATACGATTTATCATGTTTTTGTAACGTGTCTGCAAACTTCGAGAAAGCCCATATATGGACGTAACGTTCTCAACCTTCCTCGGCCAAATTGTGTCGAACCCAGTCCTTGCCGTCACCGTGATCCTCGCGTTGGGCGCCATCTTCGTCAATGGATGGACCGACGCGCCCAACGCCATCGCGACCTGCGTCACTACGCGTTGCATGCCCGCCCGCGCCGCCATTCTCATGAGCGCCGCATTCAACTTCCTCGGCGTGCTCATCATGACGCACTTTAACGCGAGCGTCGCCAACACCATCTCACATATCGTCGACTTTGGCGGAAACAGCACCATGGCGCTCGCCTGCCTATGCGCGGCGCTGTTCTCCATCGTCGTCTACGGCGCCACAGCGTCGCGTTTTGGCATCCCCACCTCGCAAAGCCACAGCCTTATCGCCGGCCTGACCGGTGCCGCCATCGCCCTCGGCGGTGCGAGCAGCGTCAACGTCCACGAGTGGATGAAGGTCATCTACGGTCTGGCGCTCTCCATCGGCCTGGGCTTTGTCATGGGCTGGGTCCTGTGCAAGCTCGTCTCGATTCTTTTCGCCGCCGCCAACAGGCGACGTGCCAATGTCTTCTTTAAATACGCTCAGATCGCGAGCGCTGCGGCCATGAGCTTTATGCACGGCGCGCAGGATGGACAGAAGTTCATCGGCGTGCTCTTTTTAGGCGTGGCCTTTGCCAGCGGCCAGACGAGCGTCGGCGATGCAGGCATCCCCATCTGGATTATGCTGCTGTGCTCGGCCACTATGGGTATCGGCACCAGCGTGGGCGGCGAGCGCATCATCAAGTCCGTCGGCCAGAGCATGGTCAAGCTCGAAAAGTATCAGGGCTTCTCCGCCGACCTCGCAGGCGCCGCAAACCTGCTGCTTGCCACCCTTACCGGCATCCCCGTGTCCTCCACACACATCAAGACCTGCGCCATCATGGGCGTCGGTGCCGTCAAGCGCCTCTCAGCCATCAACTTCGGCGTCGTCAAAGACATGATGTTCACCTGGTTCTTCACCTTCCCCGCCTGCGGACTCATCAGCTTTGTCATGGCCAAGCTGTTCATGATGTTCCTCTAGTCAAACCGAACGTCCATCCGGACTGCATTACCTCGCCCACCCGTCTTCGCCTCGAAAGGACCCACCCATGGCAAAGAAACCCGATTCGTTCTACTTCGACAACTACGTCGCCTGCGCCGACCTTGCCGTCCAGGCCGCCGAGCTGCTCACCAAGATTTTCGAGAACTTCGATCCCGCAAAGATTCACGATATGCTCAACAAGATGCACGCGATCGAGCATGCGGCCGACAAGAAGCACCATGAGCTTGAGGACGCCTTGCTCACCGCCTTTATCACCCCGCTCGAGCGCGAGGATCTGGATCTGATGAGCTGCTCACTCGACACCGTGCTCGACCGCATCGAGGGCGTCGTGCAGCGCGTCTACTTCACCAACATCCAGAGCATCCATCCCGACGCCATCGTCATCGCCCACAAGGTGACTGACGCCTGCCGCGCCATGAAAGACCTGATGGTCGAGCTGCCCAACTACCGCAAGTCCAAGACCCTGCGCGAACTCGTCATCCAGATCAACACCATCGAGTCCGAAGCCGACGAGCTCTATATCAACGCCATGCGCAACCTGCACGTTAACGGCAAGGACCCGCTCGAGGTCATCGCCTGGCGTGACGTATACGCCTTCCTGGAGTACTGCGCTGACTGCTGTGAGAATGTGGCCGATGTTGTGGATTCGATTGTCATGAAGAACAGTTAATTAGCTGTACGTATCCCACCGGCGAAGGGCCGGCCACGGTTTGCTTTCTCACTCCGGCTGCTTTGCAGAGTCGTTCGAAAGTAAACCGTGGCCGGCCCTTCGCCTTACGTACCGCCATTGGGAACTTTGGCTGATAGCTTGAATGTAATTGGGTCTTGGTCGATATGGCCTTTTATGCCCAAATGGATACTTTGGGGCCGTGCTGAGCGTTTGGGTGGATGGGGCTTTGGGTACCCTTTGGTTTACTTTGGATTGATTTGCTGACTTTGGAGGGTTTGGTTATGGGGTATTTGGATCTGGCTCGGTCTCGGTATTCTTGTCGTGAGTTTGAGGATCGTTCTGTGGAGCAGGCTGTGGTGGATGCCATTGTTGAGGCTGGGCGTATTGCTCCTTCTGCTTGCAATAATCATCCAACCCGTGTGATGGTGTTGGATACGCCTGAGCTTCTGGAGAAGGCAGCTGCTTGTCAGCCTCGGTTTGCTCGTGATGAGTCTATCTTTGGCGCTCCGCTTGTCTTCCTTATTTGCAGCGTTACCGGTGATGCTTGGGTGCGCCCGTATGACCAGATGAATTCTAGTGAAATCGACACCTCAATCGTGTGTGATCAGATGATGATGGAGGCCACCGAGCAGGGCCTGGGAACGTGCTGGGTATGCCATTTTAAGCCTGAGGTGGCGCAGGAGCAGTTCAATCTGCCCAAGGGCGTCTATCCCTATCACATGCTCGTCTGTGGATATCCTGCCGACCACATCGCCGATCCCGAGCATCGCGAGGCCCGTACCATTCCCCTCTCCGACTTCCTCCTCAAGTAGGTTTTGGGACATGCCTTAAAACCTACCCTTGACCGCTCACCCGTTCGCCGAGTTCTGCGCCATTATGTGCAGGGCTCGGTTTTTTATGTTACGCACTCCGGCACAGTCATAAAAAAGGACCCGCAAGCTGCGGGTCCTTTCTAGGCACTAAATTGTAGGCCGAATGTTAGTCCAGGTCGTCAGCAGCAAAGTTGTCGATCGGGGCGAAGGGATCGGCCACGGGGACAACCGGGTCAGCGACGGGCAGCGGCTCGGCGGGAACAGTCACTGCAGGAGAAGCGGCAGAACCGACCGGCGTGGAGGCCATCAGATCGGCCGGGAAGGAATTCTGGGCATCGTCCATGAAGTGCTGGATGAGCTTGAGATACTCTGCCTTGAACTCCTCACGGGAAGCCTTGAGACGATCGATCTCCTCGAGCTCGGCCTGCTTCTCGGTCAGAGCCTGGCGGATAACCTCGCGGGCCTTGGCGTCAGCCTCGTTGCGGATACGCTCAGCGTTCTCGTTGGCATCGTTGACGATGGTCTCAGCGGTCTGCTGGGCAGCGATCAGGGCAGCGGAAATCTGGCGCTCCTGAGCGGAGAAGTCAGGGGCGGGAGCAGCCACGGGGGCGGCAGGAACGGCCTGGGCGGTGGCATCCTGAGCTTGGGCAAGCTGAGCCTGCGCATCGGCAAGCTGCTGCTCGGTAGCAGTCAGGCGACCCTTAAGGTCGACGATCTTAGCGAGCATAGCGTCAACCTCGGAGGACAGCGTCTCCAAGAAGACGTCGACCTCAGCAGGATCGTAGCCACGCTTGGCCTCAGAGAAAGTCTGAGCCTGGATGTCTGCAGGGGTAATAGCCATAACAAGTCTCCTTTTTTATCGCCTCGGCGCTACACGCCCGACGTAAGTTACTAAGTCAGTTCTACACGAGTATACCTATAAGAAGCTGCAGAACCAGCCTCTGCACCAACTGCAACGCAATAATCGCAACGACCGGCGAAAAATCGATACCGCCCATCGGCGGGATGAAACGACGGAACAGGTTGAGCCACGGACCGCACACGCTATCAAGCACCGCGGCAATATCCTGAAGCAAACCACCCTGCTTCATGGGAATCCACGTCATAAAGCAGTAGACGACAATGAGCGTGGAATAGAAGTTGAACAGCGTGTTGACCAGCTGGACGATAGTGTAGATGTTGATGGGAATCTCCTCGTCTTGTCTTTACTTAAGGTAGCCGTCGGCACGAAGCTTCTTGAGATCGGAATCTTTGACCTCGCAACCGGCGGGCAGCACCATGAACACGCGGTCGCCCACCTCCTTGACCGTGGCACCCAGACCGCAGGCAAAGCCGTAAGAGAAGTCCAAGACGCGCTTGGCAACTTCGGTGCGTACGCCCACAAAAATCAGTGCGACAGGCTGCTTGGTGCGAACGCGGCGCACCACGGTCTCCACGTCGTCATAGCTCTCGGGGCGCAGGACATAGGCCGGCAGCTGCGGCGTGGCGTTGATGATATTGCTCGCATAGGCCGAGGCATCGCTCGGTGCAGGCGCGGGTGCAGCGGCGGCACGGGCGCGGGTATTCTCGGCGTAGCTCGACGGCGTGTCATAGGCACCAGGACGATAACCGCTCGCAACACTGTCCTGCGAGCGCGAAGGCGGGTTATACGTCGTGGCATGGCGGGAGTCATCGCCGACCAGCTGACCGGAGCGCGTATACACGGCAACCGACTCAGCTTCACCGCGGCGCGTCTGGCCAAGCAGGCCGTTGCTCGGCTCGTCTTGGGTGTAGAAGCCCTCGCCCGAAGCACCACTGTAGCCGTTGTTCTGATAGCCATCGTCGTAGCCGTCATCGTAGCCGTAGTCGTCGTCCTGGCCATAA
This sequence comes from uncultured Collinsella sp., assembly GCA_958407995.1. Lineage (GTDB taxonomy): Bacteria > Actinomycetota > Coriobacteriia > Coriobacteriales > Coriobacteriaceae > Collinsella. Next base: position 49 of record CATYJU010000064.1, on the reverse strand, counting down.
CCCTGGTCGTAACCCTGCTGGCCGCCCAGGTGCATCTTATTTTTAATCT
>CATYJU010000063.1 GCA_958407995.1 uncultured Collinsella sp. | reverse complement strand
TGACCGGTCCAGGGCTCGAGCGCCACAAACGGGGCGTCGTTGGCGGCAGACCACACGCCGATGTACTTAAAGCCCTCAAAGTCGATCTTGACGCCGTGGCCCGACTTGCGGCCACGCAGCGTGAGCGTGGAGCCCGGGGTATCGGTGAACATGATGGCATCGTTATCGAAGCTGCGGTGCGTGATGGGCAGCACGTCCGAGTTATCGGGAGCCTTGTAGCTGCCCTCGAACGTCATGAGGCCATCGGGCGTGATGATGGGGGCCTCATTGGTCCAAGCCTCGGTAAATGCCAGCTCGTAATCCTCGAACGTCTCGTCCTCGGCAGCGGGGGCGGGCACGTTAAATGCAGGGTGACCGCCCACCGAGAACGGCAGGTCCACGTCGCCGGTGTTGGTGACGGCAAAGGTCTGCGTGAGCGTGGCGTCGCCGGTTAGGGCATAGGTCATGTTGAGCTTAAAGTGGAAGGGGAAAGCCTTGAGCGACTCAGGCGTGTCGGTGATCTCGTAGGTGACGGACGAGCCGTCCTCGGAGACCTCGACCAGCTCGTGCTCGACGATGCGCGCGAGGCCGTGGCGCGGCATCTCGCAGGTGCCGGCCGCAGACGTCGCCGTGTTGTTGCGCAGTGAGCCCACGATGGGGAACAGGATGGGCGCGTGCTTGCCCCAAAAGGTGAGATCGCCCTGCCACAGATACTCGTTGCCGTTGAGGGCAAGGCTCGTGAGCTGGGCACCCATGGAATCGATGGCCGCGGTGAGGCCGCCGCGCTTGATGGTGGTGACGGTGGACATGCTACTTCCTCCAAAAGTAAACAACAGTGTCGAGGGCTATTGTCCCACTCTTGGCGGCAAGGAGAAGCGGCAGGCGCAGTTATTGAGCGATTGCGTAAAGGTCGAATCCGCCCTGCGGCGTGCTGTCGACCGTATCGGGCGCCTGCGAGTTAAAGCTCACGGGAACCATGCGCTTTGAGGCACGGAAGCACGTGCCATCGGTGGCGACGGGCGGCTCGTCGACCGTGAGCTCGTAGTCGCCGGGCTTGAGCTCGATGCCGTCGCCAGCGGAGTTGACATATTGATACTCGTCAATCGCCTGCCCCCTGAGTGTGCGGCCCACGATGTGGATGAGCATCTGGCTGTCGCCGCGGGCGGTGTCCCATGTCGCACCGTCCTTGACCTCGACCGACACATGCACCGAGCGCGTGCGGCTGAGCGATTGCTCGACAGACATCTCGACCTTGGCGGCATCTTTGCGCTGTTGCTCCACATGGCTCCAGACGTTTCCGATCGCCGAGCAAGCGATGACACCGGCCATAAAGGCGATGAGGATGGGGCCGAGCGGAGAGCGACGGGCCGCGCCTTCCTCACGAGCTAGGTTGGGGCGATGCGTGGGGGCGGGCGCCCGGGCACCCTGCGCGGGCACGTCGAGTATGCTGAAGGATGCCGTGCTGCCGGGGTCGATGTTATGGCGCGGCTGCGGGGTCTTGGCCGGCGAGATGGACATGTCCGCCGGCTCACCGAGTGTGGCCGTGGCATCGGCCTTAGCCTCGTCGGCCTCGGCTTGGGCCCAAGCCTGCTCAAAGGTCAGGGGCTCGGCGGCATCGGAGGCGGCATCAGGCTCGACAGCGGCATCGTTGCCGGTCTCGTCCTCGTCGCTCGACACGTCACGCGGCGCGGGCTCGTCCCACTCCTCGTCCGGAGCCTCGCCCTCGCTATACCACCATTCAAAGTTATCGATATCCATACGGGGCGCCCCTTAGGCCTCGCAAATAAACACTTGCTAGCCTTATACCCCCAGACGGCACGAGGGCTCGCACGGAACGCGAAAAAGGACTGCTCCTTTGTCGCATCGAAACGGATCTATTTGCGTTTAGCCGCGGGTAATCTTATTTCTCAACAAGAAGTCGACTGCCCCCACGATTCTGATGCCATCGATGTCCGTTGGATGGTCGCCATCCCTGACAATCAGGATCTTCTCATACGAATCAGGAATTTTTCCTAGCGTGCTTAGCTTGAGCGGTCGCAGCTCGCGTTCCCTCGTCGCCTCGGCATCGATCCGTTCGGTAACCTGGATGTATTTGCGGTCCGACCCCTCGCCGATTGCGACAAAGTCGATTTCCCCCGCGCGCAGATGGCCGCAAAACACTTCGTATCCTTCAAATACAAGCTGGTTGTAGATAACGTTCTCGAGCATCCTTCCGCTATCGCTACCTCTATATCCGTCAAGATAGCTGCAAATTCCCGTATCAGCTATGTAATATTTACCGCCTGTCTTAAGAAGCTCCCGCCCCTTGATGTCATACCTTTTTACTTTGGTAAACAGGTACGTCTCTTCCAGAGCGTCAATATATGCCGACACCGTCGATGCGTTGGTCTTACCGCCCGCCGATTCGTTGAGCATCCCTACGATTTTGTTGACCGAGGTTTGGTTGGAGATGTTGTCTGCCAGATACGCGCAGAGCCGCTCGAGAACATCGCGCTTGGTGATAGCTCCGCGACCCCTACGCGTCGCACGCGACAGGATATCGCGCGCGACGATCGTCTGGTAGAGGCTACGGATATAGTCGCGGCACAGCTCACGTCTCGGCTCATCATGGGCCAGAAACGGCATGCCGCCATAAGTTATGTACTGCTCAAGCACGGTATTTGAATTAAGGCGATCGCCCGTCTTGGAAACAAGTTCGACCCTCTCACCAAGCCCTTCAGCGGCGACCGCATCAATCGAGCGAAAATCAAGATATTCGCTAAACGTGAGAGGCTGCATCTTGACCTCGACATATCGGCCCGAGATAAGCGTTGCGAGCTCGCTCGATAGCAAAAAGGCATTGGAGCCCGTGACATAGATATCGCACGGCAAATCCACTCGGAGCGAGTTGACCGCCTTTTCCCAACCTTCGACATTCTGGAGCTCGTCAAAGAACAGGTAGGGATGATCGATGCCGTCGATGCGCTCCCGAACCATACGATAAAACGTCAGATAATCCGTAATTCCCGCGTACTCTAGAGATTCCATCTTAAAGGTCAGCAAACGCTCGGCTGGCACCCCCTGTTGCGCCAGATAGTCCCTCATCATGTCCAATAACGTTGATTTGCCGCAACGGCGTATGCCCGTCACGATTTTGATGAGGTCGGTATCCTGAAAAGCAATGAGTCGATCAAGATAACGGCTTCGGCGAACGATATCCATAGAGTCTCCCTAGCGCCCGACCAGACATGAAATCTTATAAACTTGCATTTTTTGCAAGTTTATAAGATGTTACCTTAGAAACTTGCAGAATTTGCAAGTTTCTAAGGCATGGAATGCGACAAACGAACTGTCCCTTTGTCGCATCGAAGTTGCGGTGGAATAGTTCCTGTTTGCACACCTACTCGAGCTATTTAGGGACTATTTCACCGCAAGTCATTTGAGGGCGACGGGGATTTGGATACAGCAGAAGTCCTCTTGGTGAGACTCGTCGTAGCTCGTGGTGTCCAGGTAGCAAAAATCGAAAGCGTTGCCGATGGGCTGGAGCGCATGTTTGTCCATGCAGGCGACGATGGCGCGGATACCCTCGGGCTCGTACGGCATGCCCCAGCGGCTCATGCATAGATACGTGCCCTCGGGCAGCACCTCGACGCCGATCTCTGCCAGCTCGGCAGGATCGCTCGGCAGCGTTTCCTCGGCACCGCGCGGCAGCACGGCAAAAGAGCCGGCACCGGCGATGGGGTCGTCGGAATGCAGTGCCTCTCGACGCAGCATGGCACCCCAACCGCGCATGGGGCGTGTGCCCGTCAGTGCACGCATGCGTAAAATCGCCCGCATAAGCGTGGGATGAAGCATCGAGCGGCCGCGCTCGATATCGCCCGGGAACTCCTCAAAGACCACGTAGCGGCGCTCAAACTGTTTGAGCTCCGGCTTGCCCTCACGCTCGCGCCAGTAGACCGCTTCGTCGTAAAAGCTCAGGCGCTCCTGCACGCTGGCGCGCTCGGCTTTGAGCCCGGCAATCTGTTCGTCGAGCGCCTGCACCCGCGAGCGCAGGTGGTCGGTCATCTCTCCAATGTCGAACGTCGAGGTCAGGCGGTCAATCTCGTCGAGCTCCAGCCCCAAGTCGCGCAACATGCAAATCAGGCGCATAAGCGGAATCTGCGTGGGCGAATAGAAACGGTAGCCCTTTTCGTTGACCACGGCGGGTTTAAACAGACCGATCTTGTCGTAGTAGATGAGCGTTTGGCGTGAGACGTTAAACAAGCTCGCCATCTCGCTAATCGCATACATACCCGTCTGCATAGGTCCTCCCGACACACCAAAGCCCGCCGCCCACAGGGGCAGCGGGCTCAAACACTACTCGTATCCTACCCTAAAGATGCCTATGACCAGCGCTTATAGTTTTCGCACGACACGCCAACAGCTTCGAGCGCCTTGGCGGCGATGTGATGCACTGCATCGTCGAGCGTGGCGGGGCCGTTGTAAAACGTGAGCATGGGCGGCATGAGCATGACGCCCGGCACGCGCGCCAGGCGCGCCATGTTGTCGACATGGATTGCACTGAAGGGCGTCTCGCGCACCATGAGCACCAGGCGGCGCTGCTCTTTCATCTGCACGTCGGCCGCACGCAGCAACAGGTTTTCGCTGTAGCCGCTCGCAATGCCGGCGAGCGTCTTCATGGAGCAGGGCGCCACAATCATGCCGGCGACCGGATAGGTGCCACTTGCGATGGCAGCGCCGATGTTCTTGTTGTCGTAGACCACATCGGCATGCGCGGCAAACTCGTCGAGCGTCATGCCGAGCTCCTGCTCGATGGTGATCTCTCCCCCGCGCGTGACGACAAGCGCCGACTCGGCACCGGCCTGGCGCAGGCACTTGAGACACTCGAGGCCCAGCGCAGCGCCGCTGGCACCAGAAACGCCAACGACAATGCGACGGGAACGGACAGAAGACTCAGGCATGACAACTCCTTAGCTATTTGATAGGGCTACTTACTAGAAGGCGAGCTCGGCGGCCCACTTCTCTTCATCGATCTCCATGAACTGCGAGCGGATGAAGTTCTTCTTGAGGTTGAACGGAACCGTGCAGTCGAAGATGGCCTTGCAGGCGATGCCGTGCTCGCGAATCGAAGGATCGAACGCGGGGTCGTTGGACGGATCGAGCACGTGGCAGTGGCAACCGGGGATGGTGATGAGGTCCACGTCGGCCTGGAAGCGCGTGGTCATGGCCCACATCACGTCGCTCATATCGAAGATATCGACATCCTCGTCAACAAGGATGACGTGCTTGAGCTCGGAGAACGCCGAGAAGGCAAGCATGGCGGCGTTGCGCTGACGGCCCTCGTCATTTTTGCTCGACTTCTTGAACTGCATGATGGCAACGAACTTGCCGCCGCCGCAGGGAGCGGCGTGGACGTTGAGCAGGCGGCCCGGGATGGCGGTCTCGACCATCTTGTAGATGGAAGCCTCGGTGGGGATGCCGGCCATGGACACGTGCTCGTGCGAAGGGCCGATGCAGCTCTCCATGATGGGGTTGACACGCGTGGTGACGGCGGTGATCTTGATCACCGGGCAGACCTTGGCGCCGCCGGTGTAACCGGGGAACTCGGGCATGGCGTAGCCGTGGCCGTTGACGTCCTCATTGATAGTCTCGTCGTGCATGAGGTAGCCCTCGAGCACGTACTCGGCATTGGCAATGCACTTCTGCGGAACGGTGACGCAGTCGGCAAGCTCGACGGCGTGGCCGCGCAGGGCACCGGCGATCTGCAGCTCGTTGAAGCCGAGCGGCGTGGTGGGAGCCTCGAAGCCGCAGCACATGTACACGGCGGGGTCCAGACCGATGGAGATGGAGATGGGCATGTCCTCGCCGCGCTGGCAGTACTCGTCAAAGAACGCGCCCAGGTGACGGCTGCCCGGGGTGATCCACATGGCGAGCTTGTCCTTGTCGACGCAGGAGAAGCGGTGGATGGTCACGTCGGACTGGGTGCCATCGGGGCTCGTGCCGTAGGCGAGGCCCATGGTGATGTAGGGGCCACCGTCGACGGGCGTGTTGGTGGGAGCGGGAACGATCTTGCGCAGGTCGAAGCCCTCGTCGGTCGCCTTGTACACGACCTCCTGGCAGTCGACGTGCTTGCCCTCGGCGATCTGCTCAGGGGCGATCAGGTTCTCGAAGCGCTTGCCGATCTCGAGGCCCAGATGCTCCTCGTCCAGATCGAGCAGGACGGCAACGCGCTTGCGGCTGGCAAGCATGCCGATGCAGACCTTGGCGTCGTCAAAGCCCTTAACGTTGTTGAAGACCATCGCCGGGCCCTCTTTGGTCGGACGCATGACGGTGCCGCCGGCACCGACGTGACGGTAGACGCCCGAGACCTCGGCATCGGGATCGACCTGGGTGTCGGTCTCGAGCAGCTGGCCCGGCATCTCGCGCAAAAAGTCGAGTGCAGAACGCAGGTCGTGGATCTGGGAAGCATCGGTAGTGGACATGGCATGCTCCTTTCGGGAGAGTGCCCGACGGCGGTGTGCCGCCGGGCGGGGTAACGTAATGGGGCCACGGCGCTCACAAATGGAGCGCTCGACCGCTCGAAGTTCAAGTGCTTGGCTGCTTACAGCCGGAACGCCCGACCGCTTACATCAGGCCAAAGAGGTGGAACCAGGCGGCCTCGACCAGCACGACGACAAAGACGACCGCGGTGAGGGGGATGCCCATGCGCATGGCCTCTTTGGAGGTGTAGCCGCCGGCGTCCTTGCCTTCGCCGATAAGGATCGGCAGGTTATGGAACGGCAGGATGTAGTGGATGTTGATGGACGTGAAGACGATGAGCGCCACGGCGAGCGGGCTCACGCTGGAGCCGGCGGCAAAGCTGATGAACGCCGGCACGCACACGCCGAGCACGGCCATGACCGAGCCCATGAACATGTGGATGATCATGGAAAGCGCGGCGACGAGCAGGGCGAACAGGAAGATGTTCTCGGGCACGGAGCTGGGGAGCACGACGTCGGCGATCCAGGCGTTCATGCCGGTGGCACCGCCCACGGAGCCCACGGCCATGGCGGCCGTCAGGAACATGAGGGACTTGATATCGACAGCGTTCCAGCTGGCGGGGGTGAGGACTTCGCCAATGATGGGCATGGCGAGAGCGACACCAATGGCCAGGGTGACCCAGCCGATGTAATCGCCCGAAACGGTGAGCCACAGCGCGATGGCGATGACAAGCCACACGATGGTGCGGATCTCTTTGACGGAGAGCTTGCCGAGCGCGGCCTGCTTGGCCACGATCTGCTCGCGATCGTAGACGAGCTCCTTGCTGGGCTTAAAGAGGAAGAGGCCCAAGAACAGGGTGCACAGCAGCGCGACCAGCATAGGCACGCTCATGTACAGGAACCAGTCGACGAAGGACGGGCTCATGCCGCCGGCCTCGGCACTGTACTGTGCAACGAGGGGGTTGAGCGTGGAGTCGCCCGTCAGGAAGAACATGGAGCCCGGGGCGGCAGCGGCAAACACGAGGAAGCCGAGCTTGCCCTTGTCGTCGTCACCGTAGCCGGCGGACTCGGCGATGACCGAGACGACGGCGAGGATGAGGAAGGCGCGGGGGAACGGATGCGGGATCAGCAGCGACAGCACAAAGGTGAGCGCGAAAATCGAGATGATGAGCGACTTGGCGTCGCGCACGAACTTGAGCATGAACGCGTAGGCGATACGCTCGCCCAGGCCCGACTCCTTGACCGCGCTGGCGATGAGGTAGGCGCCGATGACGAGCCACATGGTGGCCTTGGTCCACGAGCTAAACGTAGAGGCGACCGTCGCCGAAATGCTCGCGGCGCCCGTGTCGTCCACGCACACCTTGAACAGGACGAGCAGCGCGCAGTAGAGCAGGCCCACAAAGCCCGGCTGTGCCACGCCACATGCCCAGAACACCACCGTGGCGAGCGTCAGTGCCAGACAGGTCTGACCGCCGACCGTGAGCTCGACCGTCGAGCTCAGCTCCGCCAAAGGAAGAAACTTCACCAGCAAAAAGACAACGATACCCAGCACAAAGCCAATTTCGCGCTTGGTGATCTTAAACGCCTTCTTTTCCGCTTCCATCTCCCCACCTTTCTTGTTGGGGGCGCTCCGGATTCGCAGCCACGTTGCCGCTTAAAAAGGGGCGCCCGTTATCGGACACCCCTTACGTTGCGCTGTGTTGCGGCAATACAGTCAAGCGGATTTTTTTGGATGAGAAGCGATTCCCTAGACAAAAACCGTCACAACATTGGGGGTGCGGACGATTTCTTGGACCGCGCCTAGGCGTATCCAAGCTTCCTGC
>CATYJU010000062.1 GCA_958407995.1 uncultured Collinsella sp. | reverse complement strand
GGACTTGCAGCGACGGACCTCAGGACGCTCTTACACCACGTCTACGCGCGCCACCCGAACTTGCGGGTATTTAGCCGATTGAGCAGGTACCCCCTCTTGCGACGTGCATTTTTGGGAGTATTCAGCATTGGCATGCCCTGAATGAGGTGCAGAACGACTGTTTTAAGTGCCCCCGATGGCGTAATTTGCCATCGGGGGCACTTTTTATGCCGATCGGGCGCTATCTGCGTTCCAAATAGGACGCTGAGGATGGCGCACGGCGCGCTCTAATGCTGAATACTCCCAAAAATGTACGTCGGGACATGACCCACCTGAGCAAAAGCGCTCAAGTTCGGTGTTCGGGGACGCCAACCAGTCCGCAATACATGCAAGTCACATCCCCAGCAACCGTTGAACGGGCAAAATCTACCGTTCACCCCGTGGTGGTTAGGTGAACGTTCACCTTTTGAGGTGCAATGGATTAGTATAGTGAACGTTCACCTAAAGGATAACGAGCGCGCCGTGCGCCCGCCTTGCCAGCAAAGGGGCTGTTTGATGAAAAACTTTATGGACGATCAGGATTTCCTGCTGAGCACCAAGACCGGCGAGGAGCTGTTCCACAACTTTGCCGAGGGCATGCCCATCGTCGACTATCACTGCCACATTTCTCCTAAGGAGATTTGGGAGGACAAGCGTTTCGAGAACATCACCGAGGTTTGGCTGGGCGGCGACCACTACAAGTGGCGCCTGATGCGCGCCAACGGCGTCGACGAGCGTTTTATCACTGGCGATGCCCCTGCTCGCGAGAAGTTCCAAAAGTGGGCCGAGACCCTGGGTCGCTGCGTTGGCAACCCCGTCTTTGAGTGGAGCCACCTGGAGCTTAAGCGCTACTTTGGCTACGAGGGCGTCCTCAACGGCAAGACCGCCCAGGAGGTCTGGGACCTTGCCAACGCCAAGCTCGCCGAGGCCAGCTTTACCTGCCGCAACCTAATCAAGCAGTCCAACGTCCGCATGATCTGCACTACCGACGACCCCGCCGACAGCTTTGAGTGGCACAAGAAGATTGCTGCCGATGACAGTTTTGACGTTCAGGTCGTTCCCGCCATGCGTCCCGACGCCGCTCTGCGTATCGAGCGCGGTCAGGAGTTTGCCGACTACTGCAAGCACCTCTCCGAGGTTGCCGGCGTTGAGGTCAGCGACTTCGAGGGCATGAAGTCTGCCATCTCCAAGCGCTACGACGTTGCTCACGAGCTGGGCTGCCGCGCCTCCGACCACGCACTCGATTACGTTATGTACGTCCCGGCTACCGCCGATGAGATCGAGGCCATCTTTGCCAAGGGTCTGGCTGCTGAGCCGCTTACCGAGGAAGAGATCCTCAAGTACAAGACTGCCTTTATGCAGTTCGTTGCCGGCGAGTATGTCCGTCTGGGCTGGGCCATGCAGCTGCACTTTGGCTGCAAGCGCGACAACAACCGCGCCATGTTTGCCAAGCTCGGCCCCGATACCGGCTACGATTGCATCTCCAACTACACGCCGTCCGACCAGCTGGCCGATTTCCTCAACTCCATCCAGGAGTCCACGGGTCTGCCCAAGACCATTCTGTACAGCCTGAACCCCATCGACAACACCATGATCGATACCGTGATGGGCTGCTTCCAGGAGGCTCCGACCGCAGGCAAGATCCAGAACGGTTCCGCCTGGTGGTTCAACGACAACGAGGTCGGTATGCGCGAGCAGCTCACGGCTCTGGCTAACGAGGGCGTGCTGGGCAACTTTGTGGGCATGCTTACCGATTCCCGCTCCTTCCTGTCCTACCCGCGTCACGAGTACTTCCGTCGCGTGCTGTGCGGCGTGATCGGCGAGTGGGTCGAGCAGGGCAAGTACCCCGCCGACATGGAGCTGCTGGGAGCCATCGTGCGCGACATCAGCTACAACAACGCGGTCCGCTACTTTGGCTTTGACCTGGATACCGTCGAGGCCTAAACCCGCATCGAATCACACCGAACTCGGGAGCGCCGTTGCCACACGCGGCGCCCCCGTTTTGCCTGCACGCTAACAGCAATTTAAGGAGAGACATCGATGGAGAACATCAGCTACGAGACGCTCGAGAAGATCGGCTACAAGGGCTACCTGCTGCCCAAGGACGCGCCCGAGAAGGTTCTGCAGTTTGGCGAGGGCAATTTCCTGCGCGCCTTTGTCGACCGCTTCTTTGACATGGGCAACGAGGCAACCGGCTGGAACGGCAAGGTTGTCATGGTCCAGCCCATCAGCGGTGCCTTTGGCTTTGCCGACGGCATTAACGCTCAGGATGACCTGTACACCGTGCTGGTGCGCGGCAAGGAGAGCGGCAACACGGTTGACGAGTCCCGCGTGATCAGCGCCTGCAGCCGCTGTCTCAATCCGTATCGCGAGGACGACTACCGCGCCATGATGGAGGTCGCCGTCTCCGACGATTTGGAGATTATCGTCTCCAACACCACCGAGGCCGGTATCGCCTACGATCCGTCCTGCAAGGCCGACGATATGCCGCCCGCGAGCTTCCCCGCCAAGCTTGTCCAGGTCCTTCACACTCGCTGGGCCGCCGGCAAGCCGGGCGTCATCGTGCTCGCCTGCGAACTCATCGATCACAACGGCGAGGAGCTGCTGCGCATCATGAACCAGTACGTGAGCGACTGGGGCTGGGAGGACGAGTTTGCGCAGTGGATGGCCAACGACTGCACCGTCTGCACCACGCTCGTCGACACTATCGTCCCCGGCCGCATCCGCGACCCCAAGGAGGCCGCTGCCGTGGCCGAGCGCCTGGGCTACGAGGATCCCTTCCTGGCCGTGCGCGAGCCCTTCCAGATGTGGGGCATCCAGGGCGACGAGTCGCTTGCCGAGAAGCTTCCCTTCGTGAAGGCCGGCCTGCCGGGTGTCTTTGTGACCCCCGATGTCACCCCGTACAAGAAGCGCAAGGTCCGCATCCTCAACGGCGCCCACACTGCCTTTGTTCCGGGCTCCTGGGTTGCCGGCTTTGACATCGTGCGCGATTGCATGCATGACGAGACCGTTCGCGGCTTCATGAACACCATGCTCTACGACGAGGTCATCCCGACGCTTGCCGCCGATCTGGATGTCGAGGACTGCAAGGCCTTTGCCGCCGCCGTCGAGAACCGCTTCGACAACCCGTTTATCGACCACGCGCTGCTCTCCATTTGCCTCAACTCAACCGCCAAATGGCGTGCTCGCGACCTGCCCACGCTCAAGGACTATGTTGCCGAGACCGGCAACCTGCCCAAGTGCCTGGCGACGAGCCTCGCTACGCTCATTGCCTTCTATACGCAGGAGCTCGTTGCTCGCGAGGGCGATGGCCTGCACCTGCGCCGCGCCGACGGCACCGAGTACACCGCTCAGGACGATGCCTTCGTGCTCGATTTCTACGCCGCCCACGCCGGTGCAGACGATGCCGAGCTGGTGCACGACGTGCTCACCAATGAGCAAATGTGGGGCGAGGACCTTACGCAGATCACCGGTCTCGAGGAGTTTGTCGTCAACGCGCTCACCGTCGTGCGTGTCGAGGGCGCCAAGCAGGCCTTCGCCAACGCTCAGGCGTAAATTCCCGGTGCAGGCGCCAGACGGCTTGCCCGCGCCTCGACTTCTGCTCAACCTGTAGGGTTAGGACCATTTGTAATGAACACTATCCAGATCAATCCGGCCGATAACGTGATCGTCGCGCTGTCGCCGCTTGCCAAGGGCGCCGCCGTCGCGGTTCCCGGGGTGGGCGAGGTCGTTGCCGCGGAGGATATTCCGCAGGGCCACAAGATGGCCGTGCGTGCCATTGCGGCGGGGGAGGACGTCGTCAAGTACGGTCTTCCTATCGGCCACGTGACGGGCGACATCCAGCCCGGTCAGTGGCTTCATACGCATAACGTCAAGACCAACCTTTCGGGCGAGGTCGAGTACGCTTACAACCCGACGCATCCGGTTGTTGAGCCGGTTGAGCCCGAGACCTTTATGGGCTTCCGTCGCGCCGACGGTCGCGCCGCCACGCGCAACGAGCTGTGGATTATCCCCACGGTCGGCTGCGTCAACGAGGTCGCGCGCGCCATGTGCGAGCAGGCTCAGGATCTGGTCGAGGGTTCGCTGGAGGGCGTTTACTACTTCCCGCATCCCTTTGGCTGTTCCCAGACCGGCGCCGACCACGCCCAGACACGCCGTCTGCTGGTGGCGCTTTCGCGTCACGCAAACGCTGCGGGTGTGCTGTTCCTATCGCTCGGTTGTGAAAACTGCACGCACCAGCAGGTGCTCGACGAGCTCGGTGACTTCGATCACGAGCGCGTTCGCTTCCTCACCTGCCAGGATGTAGCCGACGAGCAGGTCGAGGGCCACAAGATCCTGTCCGAGCTGGCCGACCTGGCCAAGCGGGCCAAGCGTGAGCCCATTCCCGCCTCCGAACTGGTCATTGGCCTTAAGTGCGGTGGCTCTGACGGTCTTTCGGGCATTACCGCCAACCCCACGATCGGTCGCGTGAGCGATATGGTCGTAGCCCGCGGTGGCACGTCGGTGCTCACCGAGGTGCCCGAGATGTTTGGCGCGGAGAGCATTCTGCTCGATCGTTGCGAGAGCCAGGACGTCTTTGACGCCGCCTCCGACATGCTCAACGGCTTCAAGGACTACTTCATTAGCCACGGCGAGGTCGTCTATGAGAACCCGAGCCCCGGCAACAAGGATGGCGGCATCACCACGCTCGAGGACAAGAGCTGCGGCTGCGTGCAAAAGGGCGGATCTGCCCCCATCGTCGACGTGCTGCCGTACGCCGGTCAGGCTACCAAGCATGGTCTGAACATGCTGTGCGGTCCGGGCAACGACATGGTATCCACCACGGCCCTGACGGCTGCCGGCTGCCACGTGATCCTGTTCTCGACCGGCCGCGGCACGCCGTTTGGTGCGCCGGCGCCTACGCTCAAGGTGTTCACCAACCAGCGCCTGTGCGACCACAAGGCCAACTGGATGGACTTTAACGCCGGTGTGGTGGCTACGGGCGAGCGTACGCTCGATGAGGCTGCCGGCGATCTGTATCAGCTGGTGCTGGACACGGCGAGCGGCAAGCTTACCAGCGCCGAGCGTCGCGGCTGTCACGAGATCAGCATCTGGAAGGACGGCGTCTGCCTGTAGCGATGACACGTTGAGCGCGTGATTGAATAAGCTGCTGCAAAGACTGGGCGACCCCGCCGAGGACAATCTCGGCGGGGTCGTTTTTCGTTTCTCGTTGCGTTGTCGTGCACGGCTTTTTTGGGGAAGGGTGCCCGGCACCTCCCTCATCTCCAGAGAACAATGAACGTTCACCTAGTTGTTGCGTGGTGCTGAATCGACTTGATAATCAAAAATGCAGGGATTTTTTCATTTTCAGGCCCGTTCAACGGCAAAAAACGACCGTTCAAGGATAATATACAAGTGAACGTTCACCTATTATAAGCAATCGCGCATAATCTAGCTAAACGTTCACCCTGAACGGCATGCAGACAGACGTCGGTATGGACTCCAATGTCTTGTTCCAAGACAATCGAGAAAAGAGAGGGAGCTCGATGACTAACAAGATCGGTAAAAAGCGCAAGATCACATTCTGGACGCGCTTGGGCTTTGGTATGGGCGGCATGCTCAACTCTGGTGCCCTGACCTTTACGCACAGCTACATGGTGCTGTTCCTGTCCACGGAGTGCGGTCTGTCCGCAGGCGAGGCTGCGTTGATCAGCTCGTTCGCCATCTATCTCAACGCCATTCTGTGCCCGCTCATGGGCTTTGTGGCCGATAACTTTTACGCTACCAAGATCGGCCGTATCTTTGGCCGCCGCCGTTTCTGGATCTTGCTGGCAATCCCGATGATGGTCGCCGAGCCGCTCATCTTTGTGGCTACGCCGTTTGGTTTCCCGTACTACTTTGTGCTGTACCTGATCTACAACGTCGCGTATACGTTCTGCACCGCCAACCTGTCGCCGCTTACCATCGAGATGACCGACGACTTCAAGGAGCGTACGTACCTCACCGGCTACAAGCACCTCTTTGGTAACGCCGCCGGCTTCCTGATGGCAGCACTCGTCGGCTTTGGCTTTGGCACCTTCGGCGAGACTAACCCGTTCAGCTACTTCATCATCGCTACGGTCAACGCTTCGGTCATGGCAATCTCGCTGCTGTGCGTGTACCTGTCCACGTGGGAGCACACCCCCGAGGAGGTGGCTCAGGAGAAGATCGAGAGCGTCGGCGAGGGTATCAAGAAGTTCTTCATCGACGTTGTCTCTACCTTCCGCAATAAGTCCTTCCGCAAGGTCCTGTATGCACAGGTCTCCACGAAGCTCGCTGCTGCCTGCTGGTCTGCGTGCCTGTCCTTCTTCATCGTCTACTGCCTGCAGATTCCTAAGTCCTATGAGTCCGTGATGGAGATGCCCGGCAAGGTCGTCGCTATCGTCTGCACCGCCATCTGGGTTGCCCTCATGGCCAAGAAGGGCTTCCACAAGTCTTGGTACCTGGCCAACGTCGGTTGCGCTGCGTGCATCATCGCCTACAACTACTTCGCCTTTGGTCAGATTAACGGCACCTCCACGGTCGCCATCGCCATGATTGCCTACCCCATCATCTTCGCCATCTGGAAGTTCTTCTACGTTGGTTTCCAGTACCTGCCCGATGTTCTGCTCAACTACATCCCCGATGTCGATGAGCTCATCACCCTGCGTCGTCGCGAGGGCATCTACAGCTCCGCTCAGCAGCTCTGCCAGCAGATCGCCCAGGCTATCGCCGTCAACGCATGGGCTATCGTCCTTGCTGCCTCCGGCTTCATTCAGACCGCCGGCAACAGCGACGCCGTGACCCAGCCCGCCACCGTGCCTCTGTACATCTGCGGCTACATGCTTATCGGCTGCGCCGGCTTCTTCCTGCTCGCGGCTATCCTTGCCCGCGGCATCAAGATCGACAAGGAGCAGTGCGACATCCTCTGCGACGAGATCAAGCGCGTCAAGGAGGGCGGCAAGATGGCCGACGTCCAGCCCGAGGTCAAGGCTCTTTGCGAGGAACTCTCCGGCTTCAAGTACGAGGACTGCTTCGCTCACAACAACGTTGGCTTCCAGGACGGCAGCGTAATCCCCGCCGAGTAGGGCAGGCGCATCGTCCAAATCACAGGGCCGTGCCACCGGAGATCAACCGGCGGGTGCGGCCCTTTTTTAAAAACGAGTAGTATGAACTTCTGATTACATTTGAGGGAGAGACCCATGGAGACGAACGTTATCTGGCGCAATGCCCGCGCGGCTGTTATCGAGCTCGACGACGGTGGCTACTTTACCTGTGCCGATACGTGGGAGATCTTTGTCAACGATGAGCCCGCCGGTACCACGAATACGGTCGAGACCTATGTCGACGGCCTGACCCCCGGCAAGCGCAACCTGGTCCGTTTTGTCTGTGGCGAGCGTGAGCTGAGCGTAGGTGTCACCACGCCGGCTGAGCCCTTTACCATCAACGTTCGCGACTGTGGCGCCAAGGGCGATGCCGAGCACGATGACACCACCAACATCCAGGCTGCCATCATGGCTTGCCCCAAGGGTGGCCGCGTGCTGATTCCCGCTGGCAACTACCGCATCAAGTCCCTCTTCCTTAAGAGCAATATCAACATCGAGCTCGCCGAGGGCGCGGTGCTGCTGGCCCGTCACGACCGCGCGGCGCTTGCCTACATTCCGGGCACGGTCACGGGTGACAAGGGCACCGGGTATGCCGGCGCCGATATGCTGCCCCTGGGCCGCTGGGAGGGCGAGAGCTTTTCGACCTACTGTTCGACCTTTACGGGTCTGAGCGTGCGCGACGTGTGCATCTATGGCCGCGGCGCCATCGACGGCCAGACCGATTTTGCCGAGGATAACTGGTGGAACAAGGACTTTAAGAATATCTTCCGTCCCGAGGAGGGCCGCGAGATCGCCCGCCCGCGCATGATCTTCCTGTCCGAGTGCGAAAACGTGAGCCTTGCCGGCTTTACCGTCCGCAACAGCCCGGCATGGAACATCCATCCCGTTCTGTGTGAGCACGTTGATGCGCTTTGCCTGTCCATCGAGGGTCCCAAGAACTCCCACAACACCGACGGCTTCGATCCCGAGAGCTGCGGTTTTGTTCGCATCCTTGGTTGTCAGTTCTCAGTGGGTGACGACTGCATCGCCATCAAGAGCGGCAAGCTGGGCATTGAGCCCGCGCTTCGTCCCGCCACGCACGACGTGCTGATCTCTCACTGCTACATGCACGATGGTCACGGCGCCGTGGTGCTGGGTTCAGAGGCTGCCGGCGGCATCAAGGACCTTACCGTGAGCAAGTGCCTCTTTGAGCGCACCGACCGCGGCCTGCGCGTCAAGACCCGCCGCGGGCGCGGCAAGGACGCCGT
>CATYJU010000061.1 GCA_958407995.1 uncultured Collinsella sp. | reverse complement strand
TCGGCATAGCCCAGAATGCAGTGACCGACACCGCGCAGGCTGCCGTCGGCGGGCAGGCCCCAGCTGGCCAGCAGTTCCAGGCCCTCGGGCGAGTCAAAGACTTCATGCGCGCGGTGAATCCAGCACGAATCGACACCCAGTGCATAGGCGGCGTTGAGCAAGTTGCCCATGGCGAGCGAGCCGTCTTCCAGGTGCGTGGGCGCGCCGCGGTCGACGAGCACTACCACAACGGTCTTGGCGCCGTAGAAGGGGTCGCCATCGCTGCCCATAACTTGGGCGTTGAGCTGCGAGAGACGCTCGACGGTCGCGGGATCGGTAACGGCGACAAACGTTACCGGCTGACGTCCCATGCCGCTCGGCGCGTACTGGCCGGCTTCGATAATGCGTGCGAGCTTCTCGGCCTCGACAGGGCGATCGCTGTATTTGCGGCAGCTGCGGCGGTGGATGAGTGCTTCGATGGTCTCCATGGGTCCTCCTGACGTTGGTTTCGATGCCTCGTTCTTACCCGCCGAACCAAAACCGTAATCGCGTAGTCGGCCCCAAACAACGCAAGCTACCAAGTGGAAAAGTTGGTTTGCATAAAACTTCAGCCAGAATGTGACAAACCGGTGAGATGGTTAAACGTTTTATCCCGTCTACCCTGCGGTTTTTTACCACTTGCCTAAAACAGGGGCGCATATCAATTGATAAAGGTTTTACTAAAGGGGTACCAACGTTAATCAATGCGCTGTGGTGGCGCTGGGCCAGGAGGTAACTATCATGTTCCAGGCTGGAGATGTCGTCGAGACTGACTTCGAAGGATTTCTGAAGCTGCTGCGTTCCAAGACGCGCGCTTTCGTGTCGATCAATGATCACGAGTACTACATCACGCACACCGATGGCTATTGGCGTGTTCAGGATTGCGAGGCCCTCAACGATAAGGGCCACTTTACTGACTGCTCCGAGCTGGTCAACACGGTCTGCGAGGTCGTCGAGCTGCCGTGGATCTGCGGCAAGAGCCTGCACGATAGCTTCTCGGGCGCCACGGTCTACGAGGCCGTTGCTGCCTAACGGCCAACAACTGATATTCTCTCGCAACCGCCGGCGCCGCCCCCGCGCCGGCGGTCTTTTTTGTCGATATGCTTATGTAGAGCCGACCATAAACAACGAGCGTATTGACGATAGTCAAAACTCGGACTAATGTAGAGATATAAATTGGTCAAAACTCGGACTATCGAATGGTGGGAGAGATGAATAGTGCAGTTAGCCTGGTCGATTTCGACCGGATGCTTAACGGGCTTGACCGTATCTATTCGGAGTTCGCGCGTACCTGCGGTCTTTCGGACTGCGCCTACTGGATGCTCGTCGACACGAGTGCAGCGGGCGGAAGCGTTGCCGTGAGTCGGCTGACGAGTGAATGGTTCTACAGCAAACAGACCATCAATTCGGCGATCAAGACGCTTAGGGCGCGAGGGCTTGCGACGTTGGAGTTTGCCGAGGGCAGTCGTAAGAACAAGGTCGTTTGTTTGACCGATGAGGGCCGGCGGTTCGCCGAGCACTATGCGTTGCCGGCGGTTAAAGCCGAGCAGCGTGCTTTTGGCGCGCTCGAGCCGTGGGAACAGCGCGAGATCATGCGCCTGGTCGGTAAATTCTCCCATGTTCTGAACGAAGAGTGCGAGGCATTTAAACGGCAAGTGGCCGCCGAGAACGAGGCTGACGATAAGGGCGAGGGGGACACATGCGACTCTTAATGAGGTTTATGAGGCCGTACCGCGGTCTGATTGCGGTGACGCTGTTTGCGGTGCTGATAGATAACGTCGGTACGCTGTTGGTTCCCACGATGCTGGCGAACATGGTCAACACCGGTATTACCACGGGCGATGTCGACTATATTTTACGTAACGGCCTGTACATGCTTATCGCGACCGGCATGGCCAGCGGCGGCACGGTGCTGGGCTGCTATCTTTCGGCGCGCCTGGCCGCCAACGTGGCCTGCGATATCCGCAATGCCGTGTACGACAAATCGCTCGAGCTCGCGGCCAGCGACTTTGAGCGCTTTGGCACGGGTTCGATGATCACACGCTCGCTCAACGACATCAACGTGATTCAGCAAGCTGTCCTTCAGACGATTCAGCTGGTGTTGCCGGTGCCATTCTTGGCCGTGGCAGGCATCATTTTTGCTTGGTTCATCGATCCCGCCATGGGCACGCTGCTGGGCGTGGTGGTTGCGATCGTGCTGGTGGCGGCGGTCTTTACGGTGGCTAACGCCGCGCCGATTTTTATGCGCCTGCAGAGCTTTATCGACCGCATGAACGTGGTGCTGCGCGAGAACATCGTGGGCGTGCGCGTCATCCGCGCATTTAACAAGGAGCGCCACGAGGAGCAGCGCCTGGACGAGGTGTTTAGCGATTACGCGGCCAACGCCATCAAGGTCAACCACCTGTTTGTGGGCCTCGACAGCTCCAGCTTCTTTTTGATGAACATCGCCGAGGTGGCGGTGCTGTGGGTGGGCGGCAACCGCGTGGGCGTCCACGCCATGCAAATCGGCAGCATTTCGGCCGTGTTGGAATACGCGATCCTGATTCTTTTCTTTGTGATGATGGCGCAGATGGTGATTCTGACGCTTCCGCGCGCCGCGGCGTGCCTCAACCGTGCGCAGCAGGTGCTCGAAATCGAGCCGAGCATCGTGGACGGCAAGGCTACGCTGGGCGACGGGGCGCCTGAGTCCGCAGACGGAGCCGACGCGGTCGCCGTGTTCGATCATATGTCGTTTCGTTTTGACGACGCCGACGAGGACACGCTGTGCAATCTGAGCTTTACCTGTCGCCGCGGTCAGACGACCGCGATCGTCGGCTCGACGGGCTCGGGCAAATCGACGGTGGCCAAGCTCCTGCTGCGCTTCCACGATGCCACCAAGGGCGCCATTCGCCTGGACGGCGTTGATCTGCACGACCTTTCGCAAGACGAGATTCGCGGGCGCATTGCCTATGTGCCGCAAAAGGCATGGCTGTTCTCGGGCACCGTAGCAAGCAATCTGCGCTTTGGCAACGAAGACGCGACTGAGGCCGACATGCTTCATGCGCTCCGGGTTGCCCAGAGCACCTTTGTGCTCGATCAGCCGCAGGGGCTCGATACCCCGGTGGCGCAGGGCGGCACGAACTTTTCGGGCGGCCAGCGCCAGCGTCTGGCCATCGCCCGTGCGCTCATGAAGCATGCCGATCTATATATCTTCGATGACAGTTTCTCGGCCCTGGACTTTAAGACCGATGCCGCCCTGCGCCATGCGTTGCAAGACGAGACGCGTGACGCTGCGGTGCTCATCATCGCGCAGCGTATCTCGACCATTCTGCATGCCGACCAGATCGTGGTGCTCAGGGATGGCGAGGTCGTGGGCCTAGGCACGCACGACGAGCTCATGGAAACCTGCGAGGTGTACCGTGCTATCGCGGAATCGCAGATGAAGGGAGGTGAGTAGCATGACCGAGGAGCTCAAGAAGCAGGGCATCGCCGATGGCGCCGCGGATGCAGAGACAGTTGAGGAGACGGGCGCCACGCCCGACCTGGACGAAGCCGCCAAGGCGGCGGAGCGCGAGGCTCGTCGCCAGGCACTCTATGAGGAAAATGAGCGCGCCGAGGACGAGCGCGCCCGCGCCGAGGCGGAGCGCATGCGCGACGTTGACGACGAGGATGAGGACGAGACACCCCGCGACACCTGGGCGACGGTGCGCCGCCTGTGGAGCGAGGCTGCCGGCGACCACTGGCGCTTCTATATCGTGTTCGCGAGCATTGTGTTCTATGCCATCTTTAACACCGCCGCGCCGGCATACAGCGCCCGCGTGATCGATGAGCTGTGGGGCCACATTCAGGTGGCGTTTGCCAACGACACCACCTTCAACATCACCTGGGAGAACTGCGGCAGGACCATCTTCATCTACTTTATGATCTGGACGGCCGCTGCCTCGTTCTACGCACTCCAGAGCTTTTTGATGTCGAGCGTGGCCGAACGCCTCAACCTGCTCCTACGCAACCGCATCGCACAAAAGCTCAACCGTCTGCCGCTTGCCTTCTTTGACGCGCATCGTCCCGGTGAGGTCGTAAGCCGTGCGACCAACGACTTGGACAAGATGTCCGAGAGCATGCAGCGCGGCTTGCTGCAGCTTCTGGTGTCGATCGGTACCGTGGTGGGCGCCGTGAGCGTGATGTTCGTGTTTAGCGTGCCGCTCACGCTCGTCTTTTTGTTCTTTACGGCGTTGTCGCTGTTGGTGACCAAGGTGGTCTCGCGCCGCACGCATGACGTAACCGGTGAGCGCCAGGAGTGGGTGTCAAGGATTACGAGCGCGGTTGAGGAAGGCTACTCGGGCCGTCTGGTGATTCGCGCGTTTAACCGCGAGCGCCAAAGTTCTGCCGAGGTACACCAGGCCTCGGGCGAGCTGGCACGCGTGAGTGCCAAGGCCGACTTCATGATTAACGCCGTCGGCCCCGCGGTGCGCTTTATCGGCCGCCTGGCACAGATCGTGATTGCGATTGTGGGCTGCAGTATGCTGGTTGCCGGCCACATGACCGTCGGCGTGTTCCAGGCGTTCTTCCAGTTTATCTACGAGGCATCTGAGCCCATGACGCAGCTGTCGTTTACCTTCAACTCGCTGCAGAGCGCGCTGGCGAGTGCGGAGCGCGTGTTCGACCTGCTCGATGAACCCGAGATGGAGGCGGATCCGCAGCCGGGCGAGGCCGCCAGGCTGCCGGGTCGCGTTGAGGGCCGTGTCGCTTTTGAGCATGTACGCTTTGGCTACGCGCCCGACAAGCCGCTCATGCGCGACGTGTCGTTTACCGCCGAGCCGGGCCAGAAGATCGCCGTGGTGGGAACCACGGGCGCGGGCAAAACCACGCTCATCAACCTGCTCATGCGCTTCTACGAGATTGACGGCGGGCGCATTACGCTCGACGGCGTGGACACGAGCCGCATGGATCGTGGCGAGCTGCGCCAGCAGTTTGGCATGGTGTTGCAGGATGCCTGGCTGTTCGACGGAACGATTGCCGAGAATATCGCCTATGGCTGCCCCGAGGCGACGCGCGAGGAGATCGTGGCGGCCGCACGCGCCGCGCAGGTCGACTTCTTTGTGCGCACCATGCCGCAGGGCTATGACACGCGCGTGGCCAACGATGCCGAGAGCATTAGCCAGGGTCAGCGCCAGCTGCTGACCATTGCGCGCGTGCTGCTCAACAACCCGGCGATTCTCATCCTGGACGAGGCGACGTCGAGTGTGGACACGCGCACCGAGCTCGCCATCGGCCGCGCCATGGACGCGCTCATGCGTGGGCGTACGAGCTTTGTGATCGCGCACCGTCTGTCGACGATCGTAGATGCCGACCTGATCTTGGTCATGGATCACGGCAACATTATCGAGCAGGGTACGCATAAGGAGCTGCTGGCTGCCGAGGGTGCCTACGCCGACCTCTATCTGAGTCAGTTCGCATAATGTGACAAAGGGACAGTCCCTTTGTCACATCGCAAATAAGGCGCGCCGGGGGTGAATCCTCTGGCGCGCCTTTGCGTTGGCGTCAATGTTGTCGGTGGCCGTCCGGCTCTAGCGCTCGTCCACGAGCTTGGCGACGAGGGCCTTGAGCTCGGCCACCTCTCGCTCGAGTTCCTTGACGCGGCGGGCATTCTCGGTGATGCCTTGACGGTTGAGCGCGGATTGCTCGGCGGCATCGTCGGGCATGTACTCGCGATGCTGCTTGGCATCGAAGCTCTCCTCGAACACGCGGCAGCCGTTGCGCTTGATGATGCGTCCCGGCACGCCCACGACGGTGCAGTTATCGGGCACGTCCTTGACGACAACTGAGTTGCCGCCGATTTTGACGTTGTTGCCGATGCTAATGTTGCCGAGTACCTTGGCGCCCGTGCCCACGGTGACGTTGTTGCCCAGGGTGGGGTGGCGTTTGCCGGTCTCGTTGCCGGTACCGCCGAGCGTGACGCCCTGGTAGAGTACACAGTTGTCGCCCACGATGGTAGTCTCGCCAATAACGACGCCCATGGCGTGGTCGATAAAGAAGTGCTTGCCGATCTGTGCGGCGGGATGAATCTCGACGCCGGTGATGTGGCGGGTGATTTGCGAGAGCACACGGGCAAGTGAGCGATGACCGTGCTCCCAGAGCCAGTGCTCGGGCACGTGGTTCCACTTGGCGTGCAGGCCGGGGTACGAAAGGAAAATGACCAGGCCGTTTTGCGCGGCGGGGTCCTGCGCCTGGACGGTCTTGATGTCCTCGCGAATGGTATTGATAAAGCTCACCGTCCGCCCTCCCTTAGCGCCATGGCAATGCGATTCAATAAAGTATAGCGATTCGCTAGGGATTAGGAAGGACATTCTTGGCGGCATTGCACGACAGGTGTCAGTTATGCAAACTTGCTGGTAATGGAGTCATGCTTTTGTGGGGTTGCGCACGAGGGGGCGCCGCAACCGTATACTGGTCAACTTGGACGTATCCGCGCCCACAACTGAGAGGTTTTACTTCATGGGTTTCATTAATTTTATCGCCGAGCTGCTCAAAGACCCGCGCACCGCGATCGCCAGCTGGATCGCCGCCGGCCCGCTTATGGCCTACGGCTGCGTGTTCCTGATCATCTTTATCGAGACGGGCGTGGTGTTCTTCCCGTTTCTTCCCGGTGATTCGCTGCTGTTCGC
The DNA here is from genome assembly GCA_958407995.1 of uncultured Collinsella sp. GTDB lineage: Bacteria > Actinomycetota > Coriobacteriia > Coriobacteriales > Coriobacteriaceae > Collinsella. Next base: position 1,940 of record CATYJU010000061.1, on the reverse strand, counting down.
CTCGGGTTTCTTTGCCCACAATGGCGGCTTTAACATTGTGGCGCTTCTGGCCACCGCATGGGCCGCTGCCATTTTGGGCGATCAGTGCAACTTTATGATCGGTCACTTCTTTGGCAAAAAGATCATCGCTTCGGGCAAGGTCAAGGCTATGACGCCCGAGCGCATCAAAAAGTCCGAGGATTTCTTGGACAAGTGGGGTCACCTGGCCATCTTCCTGGGTCGCTTCTTCCCGTTTATCCGCACCTTTGTGCCCTTTATCGCCGGCATGGGCGGCATGCACTGGCGCAACTTTGTCATCTTTAACGTGCTGGGCGGCATTACCTGGTCAACGCTCTTTACACTGCTGGGCTACTTCTTTGGTGGCATTCCCTTTGTGCAGGAGCACTTTGAGCTGCTAATCGTTGGCATCGTTGCCGTGTCGATCATCCCGACCGTGGTCGGTCTGGTTAAGGCTAAGCTGGGCAAAAAGAACGCGTAGCTCGAGCCAGCGCGCAAACCGTGCAGTTGAGGCCCGTCACCGTTTACGGTGGCGGGCCTCTTCAGCTTCGGTCAAATGAAAATACTTTACTTAGTTAAAGAAAAGCGTTTTATCAGACGCGCGAGCGGAGTACAATCTCGTGCATGCGAATCGACGTGCCATCGGCTTTGATGCTGCTCGCGTGTCCCGTCCGGCTCTACGCTCCGGGCGTGCGACGTTGCGACGCGGTCGGCCTCGGTCCTTGCGTGCGGGTTCGCGAGTATGCAACTGTGTATGTAAGGAGCGACATATGACTGTCGAGAAGAAGGATATCGATTGGGGTAGCCTCGGCTTTGGCTACATGAAGACCGATTACAGCTACGAGGCCCATTGGAAGGACGGCGAGTGGGACGAGGGTGGCCTGACCACCGACCACACCCTGCATGTCTCCGAGTGCGGCGGCATCTTCCATTACTGCCAGGAGGTCTTTGAGGGCCTGAAGGCTTACACCGCCGAGGACGGCAGCATCGTCTGCTTCCGTCCCGACATGAACGCCGAGCGCATGTATAACTCTGCCCAGCGCCTCGAGATGCCCCCGTTCCCCAAGGACAAGTTCGTTGAGGCCGTCAAGCAGGTCGTTTCTGCCAACGCCGCCTGGGTTCCGCCCTTCGGTTCCGGCGCGACCCTGTACGTGCGTCCGTTTATGATCGGCTCCGGTGACGTGATCGGCGTGGCTCCCGCTCCTGAGTACACGTTCCGCATTCTCGTGACCCCGGTCGGTCCGTACTTTAAGGGCGGCCTCAAGCCCGTTAAGCTGCGCGTTTCCGAGTATGACCGTGCGGCACCGCACGGCACCGGCAACATCAAGGCCGGCCTGAACTACGCCATGTCCCTCAAGCCCACGATGGAGGCCCATCGCGAGGGCTATGCCGAGAACCTGTATCTCGACTCCGAGTCCCGCACCTATGTTGAGGAGACCGGCGGCGCCAACGTCCTGTTCGTGAAGGAGGACGGCACGCTCGTCGTTCCGCAGTCGCACACCGACTCCATCCTGCCCTCTATTACCCGTCGTTCGCTCGTTCAGGTTGCTCAGGACCTGGGCATGACCGTTGACCAGCGTCCCGTCGAGTGGGCCGAGGTCAAGGCCGGTACCTTTGTCGAGTGCGGCCTGTGCGGCACCGCTGCCGTCATCTCCCCGGTTGGCGAGATCGACAACAAGGTTTACGGCGCCGACGAGACCGTGACCTTCCCGGCTGGCTACACCGAGATCGGCCCTGTGATGAAGAAGCTCCGCGAGACTCTGACCGGCATCCAGTCTGGTGCTGTCGAGGACAAGCACAACTGGGTTTACACCGTCGCGTAATTAGCCTTTCCTGTCCGGGCAGAGAGTAAGCTCCCTCCCGGCGCGTCCTCGGACATGCAAGAAGCCCTCGCTGCGCACTTCGTGCGGCGAGGGCTTCTTGCGTCCTGCGGAGTGCGCCGG
>CATYJU010000060.1 GCA_958407995.1 uncultured Collinsella sp. | reverse complement strand
TCGCATGCCGGCTGAACTGGTGAGATCCCAGTACCAACGGTTAGAGTCCGGATGAAAGAGGCAGGTGATCTTATGTCTGAACAGTCGCAGCATATCCATTTTGAGAACACGAATAGGTGGAGCACCAAACAGCTCGTTACCATGGCGCTGATGTGCGCCTTGGGCGCCCTGTTTATGTATGTGCAGCTGCCCATTCTTCCCTCGGCGCCGTTTTTGACGTATGACCCGTCGCTGGTGCCGGCGATGGTGTGCGGGTTTGCGTATGGCCCCGGTGCCGGTACCGCTGTTGCCGCTATGGCGATCGTTATCCATGCGCTCACCACGGGTGACTGGGTCGGCGCGCTTATGAACCTGGTTGCCACGCTGGGCTACATTCTGCCCGCGGCTATCGTCTACCAGAAGATGCATACCTATAAGGGTGCCGTGATTGGCCTGGTGCTCGGCGTCATTGCCGCTACGGCGTTGTCTATGGTCGCAAACCTTACCATTGGCGTATGGTTCTGGTATGGCTCGGTCGATGTGATCGCCCCGCTTATGATTCCTGCCGTGCTGCCGTTCAACCTTATCAAGACCGTGCTTAACTCGGTGTTGACGCTAGCGGTGTATAAAGCAGTCTCCAACCTCATCACGCCTAAAAAGGACCAGGTCAAAGGCCGCGCATGATTGAGTGTCGGGGCGTTTCCTTTAGCTATGACGGTGCCGTACCGGCACTCGACGGCGTCGATCTGAACATCGAGGACGGGGAGTTTTTCTGCATCCTCGGTGGCAATGGGTCGGGCAAGTCGACGTTTGCCAAGCATCTGAATGCGCTGCTGCAGCCCGATGCGGGCACGGTACGTATCAACGGTATGGATGCGTCCGATCCCGAGCTGGTCTACGACATTCGTTCGACCGCAGGCATGGTGTTCCAGAATCCCGACGACCAGCTGGTGGCAACGCTTGTCGAAGATGACGTTGCGTTCGGTCCCGAAAACCTTGGCGTGCCATCGGCGCAAATTGCGCAGCGCGTACGCGAGGCGCTGAAGGGCGTGGGCCTGGTGGGCTTTGAGCGCCACGAGACCCACGCTCTCTCAGGCGGACAAAAGCAGCGCGTGGCGCTTGCCGGCGTGCTCGCCATGGAGCCGCGCGTGCTCATCTTGGATGAGGCCTCCTCGATGCTCGATCCGCGCGGGCGCAAGGGCCTTATGAAGGCCTGTCACGCGCTGCACGAACGCGGCATGACCATCGTGATGATTACGCACTTTATGGAAGAGGCCGCCGAGGCCGATCGTGTCGCGGTGTTTCGGGCGGGGCGCGTTGCCATGCTCGGTACGCCCGAGGAAATCTTGACGCGAGCGGACGAACTTGCGCAGCTCAACTTGGATATGCCGGCGTCGTGCTGTCTAGGTAGGGCACTTCGTGAGAAGGGCGTATCCGTTTGCGCACAGGTGCGTGAGGCGGATATGGTCGCTGAGATTGCGCAGGCTTATGCCGAGCGAAGTGGGGCAGGCACCGCGGGGCAGTCTTCCGCATCCCAGTTGGAAATCGCTGACGGCACTGTTCCGGTAGACAACGAGGGCAACGCGTCGGAGCCCGTCATCGAGCTATCCCATGTTTCGTACAGTTATTCGCTCAGTCCGCGCGAGCGCCGCCGCTGGCATAAGCGCTCGGTCACCGCGGGCAAATCGAGCAAACAGGCTCTCTGGGGAAACGACCCCAGCAGTCCGTGGGCGCTGCGCGATGTATCGCTGACGGTGCGTCGCGGCGAGTTCCTGGGCTTGGCAGGTCATACCGGTTCGGGTAAGTCGACGCTGGTCCAGCATCTCAACGGTTTGATTCGCCCCCAGGAGGGATCCGTTCGCGCGCTGGGGCTCGACCTATCAAACAAGAAAGACGCCGCTGCGGTTAAGGCCAAGGTCGGCGTGGTATTTCAATATCCCGAGCGTCAGCTGTTTGCCGAAACCGTGACGCAGGACGTGGCGTTTGGCCCGCACAACCTTGGCTTGCCGCAAGATGAAGTCGACCGTCGCGTCGAGTCGTCGCTCTCGCGCGTGGGCCTCGACCTTTCTACGGTCGGCGACAAGAGTCCCTTTGAGCTTTCGGGCGGTCAGCAACGGCGTGTGGCATTCGCCGGTGTGCTCGCCATGGAGCCCGAAGTCCTGGTGCTCGATGAACCCATGGCGGGGCTCGATCCGGCTGCGCACAGGGATTTCCTTGAGCTTATCGATCGACTTCACCGCGATGGCCTGACCGTTGTCATGGTTTCGCATAGTATGGATGACCTGGCCAATTGCTGCGACCGCATCGTCGTGATGAACGAAGGTGCGGTGTTTGCAGAGGGAACCCCCGCGCAGGTGTTTGCACATGCCGATGAGCTCAAGTCGATCGGCTTGGGCGTACCTGCTGCCCAGCGCATGGCGTTGGCGCTCGCGGAGGCGGGCGTGCCGCTGCGTTGCGGCGGGCTCTATACGGTTGAGTCGCTGGCAGACGAGTTGGTGGACCTGCTAATCGGTCGCTCGGACGGTCCTTCTAACGTCGCGGACATTGCTAAATCCAAGACGGTCGCGCGAGAGGAGGGCTGCTAATGGAGGCGTTTTCGTTTGGCAGCTACTATCCGAGCGATAGTGCGATCCATCGCCTGGATCCGCGCACCAAGCTGCTCCTGGGCTTTGTGTTTTTAATCACGACGCTGACCGTCGGCGGCTTCCGCGGACTGGCTCCTGTCGCAATTTTCGTCGTGCTGATCTATGCCGTGTCCCGGGTGCCGGCTCGTCGCGTTCTGTCGTCGATGGCGCCGCTGCTGGCAATCGTCGTCGTGGTCGCGGTGCTCAACTTGTTTACCGATCAGAGTGGGCGCATCCTGTGGCAGCTCGGCTTTTTGCAGATAAGCGAGGGCTCGCTGCATTCCGCCGTCTTTATGGCGTGCCGCCTGACCTTGATGATGGCCGGTATGAGCGCTATCACGCTCACCACACCGACGCTCGACCTCACCGCGGGCTTTGAGCGCCTGCTCGCACCGTTTGCGCGTGTGGGACTTCCTGCGCACGAGCTCGGCATGATCATGGGCATCGCGTTGCGCTTTATGCCGCAGTTTGCCACCGAGATGAAGCAGACGGCGGACGCGCAGGCAAGCCGCGGTGCACGCGTAACGGGTGGCCCGCTCGGCGGCGTGCGTATGCTCGGCAGTGTGGCGATTCCACTGTTCACGGGCGTGTTCCGTCATGCCGAGACGCTGTCTGCCGCCATGGATGCACGCTGCTATCACGGCGAGCAGGGCCGCACGCGTCTGCATGCGCTTGCATTTCGCCGCGGGGATGCGCTGGCTGCGGTGGTGACGATGCTGCTGTTTGCGTGTGTCATCGTCGTCAACCTTCAACTTGTTTAGGCGCGATTCGAGCGCAAGAAAGGGGTCCCTATGACCGACAACGACCGCACAGCTCAGCTTGAGCGCGCCTGCTCGTATCTCAGGCGCATTCCGGCGTGGTATCTGGCCACGACCGATGTGGCCGACGGGCATCAGCCTCGCGTGAGGCCGTTTTCGTTTGCCATGGTCGATGAAGGTAAGCTGTGGTTTTGCACGTCGCGCGACAAGGATGTGTGGGCGGAGCTGAGTGCGAATCCCAAGTTTGAGCTCTCGGGCTGGAAGCCGGGGGAATGCTGGATCGTATTGACCGGCGAAGCCGCACTTGAGGACGACGCAGTTGCGAGCGACAAGGTGCGTCAAGCGGGTTTTAAGCACATGGTGGGCATCGGTGAGGAACACGAGAGTGCCAACGACGGCCGCCTTGCTTTCTTTTCGGTCCGCAACATTGCCGCGCGCTTCTGTGATATCGACGGCAGCGAGGAGCGCCTGGAGCTCTAGCGCGTCTCAAATTAACTACCCGTTCCGAATTAGCTAGCGCCAGGAGGACACATGGACGGATTGAATACGGTGTTGGAGTATCTGACGTCGGTGCCGGCATGGTATTTGGCGACGAGCGTTGACGGACAGCCTCATGTGCGTCCGTTTTCGTTTGCGCAGATCCAGGACGGCAAGCTGTGGTTTGTAACAGCGCGCACCAAAGATGTGTGGCAAGAGCTGCTGCAAAACCAGCGCTTTGAGGCCACGAGTTGGTGGCCGGGCCATGGCTGGCTCATCTTGCGCGGGCGTGCCGGCTTGGATGACCGGGCTTTAGGCGAAATGCGCGAAGCTGGGTGGAAGCATCTAGAGCGCCTGGGCGAGCACTATGAGGGGCCTAACGACCCCACGCTCGTCTTCTTTAGCGTCGAGGATCCCGAGGCTTTTATCTGCAATCACGACGAATGGGTGCCGGTCGAGCTCTAGCCAGCTGGCTCATCCTAACAACTTGGTTTTCGCATGGGCGGGCCCCGTATTGCCCGGCGCCGTTAGGAGCGCCGGTCAATACGGGGCCCGCTCCATTTGTCAATTCCTTCAAGCGAATGTGTCGGGAATGTTTCAATGCATGAATATGCAAGCCATTTACGTATTCATGCATCTTTTGGTGCTAAAGTTTCAACCCACTTTATAACGACCGCTGCGAAATGCGCATCGGTGCATAAATCGCAGACAAGGAGTCTGATATGTCTTTGAAGGTTGGAATCGTCGGCGCGGCTGGATATGCCGGAGCCGAGCTCATTCGCCTCGTCCTCGGTCATTCCGAGTTTGAACTTGCTGCCATTACGTCCAACGCCGATGCCGGCCAGCCGTTGTCTGCGGTGCACCCGAGCTTCACCGGCGTAAGCGATCTTGTCTTTACGACGCATGATGCCCCTGAGCTCAAGAACTGCGACGCGGTCTTTTTGGCCGTGCCGCACACGGCTGCCATGGCACAGGTGCCCGCGCTGCTTGCATCGGGCGTCTCCTGCTTTGATCTTTCGGCCGACTACCGTCTGAACGACGCGTCCGTTTTTGAGGCTTGGTATGCCGCCGAGCATACGAGCCCCGAGCTGCTCAAGACCCGTGCCTTCGGTCTGCCCGAGCTGTTCTGCCAGGACTTGGAGACCGCCGCATCCGACCATGCCGACGGCAAACCCGTGCTGGTCGCCTGCGCCGGTTGCTATCCCACCGCAACGAGCCTTGCCGCCGCGCCCGCCGTGCGTGCGGGCTGGGTTGCCCAGAGCGGCCCCGTGATCGTCGATGCCATTAGCGGCGTGACGGGCGCCGGTAAGTCCTGCAACGCCCGCACCCATTTTTGCAGCGCCGACGAGAACTTGGAGGCCTACGGCGTGGGCAAGCATCGCCACACGCCCGAGATTGAGCAAATCCTTGGCCTGACCGATCGCGTCGTCTTTACCCCGCACCTGGCACCGCTCAAGCGTGGTCTGCTCTCCACGGTAACGCTGCCGCTTACGCCGCAGGCTATCGATACCTTGACCCTTGAGGACGTTGTCGACCATTACAAGCAGTTCTACGCCGGTCGCACCTTCGTACGCGTACTCGATGCCGGCCAGCAGCCCAAGACGGCTTCGGTCGTCGGCACCAACGCCGCCCAGATCGGCCTCGCGCTCAACAAGCGCGCGGGCGTGCTGGTGGCGACGGGCGCCATCGACAATCTGTGCAAGGGCGCTGCGGGCCAAGCAGTCCAGTGCGCCAATATCGTCTTTGGCTTTGACGAGCGACGAGGCTTGCCTACAGTGGCGTGCCCGGTGTAGCACATTCGATTGTTAACGATTTGGTAGTCGGGCATCGAGTGGGGCGCCACTCTTAAGCTGGTCTCATGATCACGACTGGCATGGCGCACCAACCGATGCCCGTTTTTTTGTTTGACATAAGGAGTCATAAAGACGATGAATACCGAGCTGTTTGATATCAAGATTCGCGCCGTCGAGGGTGGCGTTACGGCTGCGGCTGGTTTTAAAGCCGCAGGCATCCACGCTGGGTTCCGCAAGAACCCCGAGCGTCTGGATTACGCGCTCGTCGTGCCCGATAAACCCTGTCCCGGTGCCGGCGTGTTTACCACCAATCGCTTTTGCGCGGCGCCCGTGCAGGTGAGCCGTGCCAACCTGGGCGGTGCCGACAAGGGCTACGGTATCATCGCCGGTGTTTCGGTCAACTCTGGCAATGCCAACGCCGCCACGGGTGAGACCGGCCTTGCCTGCGCGCGCGAGACGTGCAGCATCGCATCGCAGGTCATCGGCTGCGAGCCCCAGCAGATTCTGGTTGCCTCCACGGGTGTGATTGGCCAGGTTCTGCCGATCGACACGTTTGAGACCGCCATTCCTGCTGCCTACGAGGCGCTCTCCGCCCACGGCGGCGCCGATGCCGCTCGCGCCATCATGACGACCGACACGCACTCCAAGGAGTACGCCGTATCCTACGTCAGTGAGGCTGCGGGTCATGCGGGCAATGTCTATACGGTAGGCGGAATGTGCAAGGGCTCGGGCATGATCATGCCCAACATGGCCACCATGATCGCAGTTATCACCACCGATGCCCCCGTCGAGCCTGCGGCACTTCATGCCCTGCTGCTCTCGACCGTCAAGCAGACCTTTAACAAGGTAACGGTCGATTCCGACACCTCGACCAACGACACCTGCATCATGCTTGCCTCCGGTGCCGCTGCCGCAGATGCCGAGCCTATCGTCGAGGGCTCCGATGCTTTTGACGAGTTGGCATTTGCCGTGCACGAGGTGTGCGAGAGCCTGGCGCGCAATATTGCCGCCGATGGTGAGGGCGCATCCAAGCTTGTTACAGTCAACGTTACCGGCGCCGTGAACGACGAGGAGGCCGATATCGCCGCCCGTGCCGTTGCCAACTCGCCGCTCGTTAAGACCTGCATCGCCGGCCACGACTGCAACTGGGGCCGCGTTGCTATGGCGCTTGGCAAGTGCGGCGTGAAGTTTAATCAGGAAGACGTTTCAATCGACATGATGGGCATGCCTGTCTGTCGCGACGGTCTGACTGTTCCCTTTGACGAGGACGAGGCTCTGCGACGTTTTGAGGCGTCCGAGATTGTGATCTCGGCAGACCTGGGCGCGGGCGACGCGGCGACCACCGTGTGGACTTGCGACCTCACGCACGAGTACATCTCCATTAACGGCGACTACCGTTCCTAGATTCCAGGCACGCTGCGCATCTTGCCGCGATTGCGGACAGCGGAGCACGGCGCGATAACGATACGAAAGACGAGGCAGATTATGAAATTCGCACGCGATTGTCGTTCGAGCGAATCCAACGAAGCAACCGCGCAGCTGCTGTTCGAAGCGCTGCCGTGGATTAAGAACCTGACCGGCAAGACGGTTGTTATCAAATATGGCGGAGCCGCCATGGTCGACGAGCAGCTGCGCCGCGACGTGATGAGCGACATCGTGCTGCTCAAGATCATCGGCATGCGCCCTGTTATCGTGCACGGTGGCGGCAAGGCCATCAACGAGGCGATTAGCCACTACGACATCCCCGTCGAGTTTAAGAACGGCCAGCGCGTGACCACGCCGGCGACCATGGATATCGTGCGCGAGGTGCTGGGCGGTAAGGTTAACCAGGAGCTGGTTGCTGCCATCAACCACCACGGCAACCTGGCCGTGGGCGTGTCGGGCAGCGATGCCGGCACGCTCATCGCCGAGCCGCTCGACCCCGAGCTCGGTCGCGTGGGCAAAGTGACGCACGTCAACACCGACTATATCGAGCGCTTACTCGATAGCGAGTACATCCCCGTCATCGCTACCGTCGCGGCGGGGGAGGACGGCGGTTTCTTCAACATCAACGCCGATACCGCCGCCGGCGCCGTTGCGGCGGCGCTGCATGCGCATAAGGCGATCTTTTTGACCGATGTCGACGGCCTGTACAAGGACTTTAGCGACAAGGATTCGCTCATTTCCAACCTGACGCTCGACGAGGTTAACGAGATGCTCTACGGCGGCGAGGTCGATAAGGGCATGATTCCCAAGCTGCACGCTGCCGTCGATGCGCTTACCGGCGGCGTATTTCGCGCCCATATCATTAACGGCACGACGCCGCATTCGCTGCTGCTGGAGCTGCTGACCGATGCCGGCGTCGGTACCGTGATCCATTCCACCGAGACGGCTTACGAGTTCGATACGCATCCGCATCCGCTTTCGACGTTTGCTGCGCGTCTGACCGAGAACCTCGACGAGGTCGAGAAGCTTCAGACGGTCTAACTGACCCGCAGCCGCCCCATTTCTGCACCCATAGGCCTGCGCCGTCCGGCGCTCAACGAAAGGCATCCCATGTCACTTGCAGCTCAGCAATCGCTTGAATCCCATTACGTTATGCATACCTTTGGCCGCTCTCCGGTCGAGTTTGTCGAGGGTCACGGCATGAAGCTCACCGGCGACGATGGTCGTGAGTACCTCGACTTTCTTGCCGGCATCGGCGTGTGCAGCCTAGGTCATGGCGACCCGGCTGTGCTCTCGGCGCTCGAGGCACAGACCAAAAAGCTCATGCATGTCTCCAATTACTTCTACATCGAGCAGCGTGGACAGGTCGCGGCGCTGCTGTCCAAGCTTGCCAACGACGACTTAGATGGTGCACGCGTGCTTGCCGATGCCATTGCCGCCGGCGATGAGACCACGGCAGCTGCTCTTGGTGCCCCGGCTGCGGATGAGCAGGTTTGGGAGACCTTCTTTGCCAACTCCGGCGCCGAGGCCAACGAGGGCTCGATGAAGCTCGCGCGCCTGTACGCCAAGCGTGCCGGTAACGGCGGCAACACTATCGTGTGCATGCGCGGCGGCTTCCACGGCCGTACGCTCGAGACCATTGCCGCCACCATGCAGGATTGGCTGCAGGATAGTTTCCGCCCGCTGCCGGGTGGCTTTGTGGCCTGTACGCCCAACGATATCAATGAACTGCGTGCGATCTTTAAGCAGCTGGGGAGCGAAATATGTGCCGTGATGCTCGAGCCGATCCAGGGTGAGAGTGGCGTGCACCCCATGACCGAGGAGTTTATGGCGGCAGCGCGCGACCTGGCACACGAAGTGGGCGCCGTGCTTATAGCCGACGAGGTCCAGTGCGGCATCTTCCGCTCCGGCAAGCCGTTTGCATTCCAAACCTATGGCGTGGAACCCGACATCATGAGCCTTGCCAAGGGCATTGCCGATGGCGTGCCCATGGGTGCCGTCGTAGCAAAGAAGGAGATTGCCGACGTGTTTAAGCCGGGCGACCACGGCTCGACCTTTGGCGGTAGCTGCTTGGCTGTCGCGGCGTGCGCCGCGACGCTCTCCGCGCTCGTGCGCGGCGATTATGCCGACCATGCTGCCAAGGTAGGCGCCTATATGGAGGCAAAGCTCGCCAAGCTGCCGAACGTGACCGAGGTGCGTGGCCGCGGCTTGATGCTCGGCTGTGATTTGGATGATGCCGCGGGCGACGCGCATGATATTGTTGCCCGCGCGCTGGCCGCCGGTGCCGTGATTAACGCTACGGGTGCTCATACGCTGCGTTTCCTGCCGCCGCTCGTCTGCGAGGAATCCGACGTGGACAGTCTGATCGAGATCCTGTCGGACGTTTTGGCCTAACACAGCGAAATAACTTAACTTTGATCGGGTTCCGGAGGTAGCGCGCAGAGATGTGGTGTAAGAGGCGGGGCATGCCCCGCCTCCGCACT
>CATYJU010000059.1 GCA_958407995.1 uncultured Collinsella sp. | reverse complement strand
GTACGACGAGCCATGTACCATCCAAAAAGTTAGAGCTCGACGGTCACCGAAGCGGGGTCCTCCCCTACCAGCTCGGCCAGCATGGGAAGTGCCGCGGTGAGCGTCTCGGAAATCGTTCCGGCGTTGGTAAAGCCGGCGGCAGCGTGGTGCCCACCTCCGCCAAAGTTGGCCGCAATCTCGGAAACATCAAGTTCGCCCTTGGAGCGCAGGTTGCCGCGCACCTTGGTATCGCCCTCGATGCCCTTAAGGAACAGGCAGACCTCGACGCCCATCACCGCGCGCACCACATCGACCAGGCCGTCGCACTCGTCCGAGGTGACGCCGCAGTCCTTAAGGTCGCTCTCGTAGGCGTAGCTATACGCCACGCGCCCGTGCGCGACTGTCTTGATGCGACCCATGACGATGGACTTGAGGTGCAAGAACTCGACACGCATGCTCTGATAGACCTCGAGCGCGACGCGCGCCGGATCGGCACCGTGCGCCACCAGACGCGAAGCAGCATGAAATGCTGCGGCGTCGGCGTTCTGATACTGAAAACGACCGGTGTCGGTAACCAGGCCGCACAGCAGGCAGGTGGCGATGCTGTCGCTTGCGGTAATACCGCAATCGGCCAAAAAGCGGTCGATGATCATGGCGCATGCAGCGGCATTGACACACCTGAGGCTGACCTCAGCAAACTCCTCGCGTGCCGGGTGATGGTCAAAACACGCCACGTGAGCCGATCGACGCAACACCTTGGCGGAATTATTGAGGCGCTCGACGACCGGCACGTCTACTGAAATGAACAGGTCCGGGTTGCCGGAGTAGGCAGATGCCGGCACCAGCAGATCGGCGCCCTCCATAAAACGGTAGATGCGCGGAACAGGATCGTCGTCTGCCAGCAGCAGGGCGATGTCCTTGTCGGGGAACACCTTCATAAGCGAAAGGCCCAGGCCCAACACGGAGCCCAGGGCATCGCCGTCGGGAGAGGTGTGACCCGAGATCGCAATGGAGGACGCACCCTCGATGAGCTCGAGGATGCGTCGTTTAATATCTGCAGACTCGCACGAGACGAGATCGGCGGAATTAGTCATCTAAAGCTGCCTCCTGGGCGGCATCCGCTATGGGGTAGCCGTCCTCGTCCTTTTCGATCGCAAGCGTGGCCGGAACGTTTTCCAGCGCACGCGTGATGCGCTCGGCCTCATCGGTCGAGCGATCGATGCGAAAATCGAGCTCGGGCGTGACGCGCCAATCGAGCGAACGAGCCAACAGGCTACGAATACGGCCCTTGGCGCTGGAGAGCGCCTCCATGACCTCATCGTAGCGGCTCGCATCGCACGACACGTACACGCGCGCGAACGAACGGTCCACCGCGACCTCGACCGCGGTCAGGGTGACCAGGTCGAGACGCGGATCGGAAACCTCAAAGAGCAGGATATAACCAAGCTTCTCGCGAAGCTGCTCGCCCAGACGGCGGGTTGCCTGCGTTTGCTTCATAGCGCTACCCCCTACTCGGTACGGGCAACCTGGTCGATACGGTAACCCTCGATCTGGTCGCCGGGCTTGATGTCCTGGAAGTTCTCCAGGCCAATGCCGCCCTCGGAACCGCTCTTGAGGCTCTTGGCTTCGTCCTTGTAGTGGCGCATCGAGGCGATCTTGCCGTTGAAGACCACGATGCCGTCGCGCACCAGGCGCACGGAATCGGTCGCGGCGATCTCGCCCTCCTCGACGCGGACACCGGCGGCGATACCGACTTTGGGCACCTTGAAGGTGTCCAGGACGGTCGCGGTACCCGTGGAGACCTCGACCTCGGTGGGCTTGAGCATGCCGATACGGGCAGCGTCGAGCTCCTCGAGGCACTTGTAGATAACGTCGTAGCAACGGATCTCGACGCCCTCGCGCTCGGCGGCGGAGCGGGCCTTGCCGTCGGGACGCACGCCAAAGCCGATGATGATGGCGTTGGAGGCGTCGGCCAGGACGACGTCGGTCTCGTTGATGGCACCGACGGCGGAGTGGATCGTGTTGATGCGGACCTCGGACTGATCCATCTTGTCGAGCGAGTCCTGAAGGGCCTCGATGGAACCCTGGACGTCGGCCTTGATGATCAGGTTGAGCTCCTTGACCTCGGCGTCGGCGATGGTCTCAAAGAGGTTCTCGAGCGTGACGTGCTTCACGCGGCTCTGCTCCTCGATACGGGCCTTGAGCGAACGCTCATCGGCCAGGGCGCGAGCCTCGCGCTCGTCCTCGAACACACGGAACTCGTCGCCGGCGTTGGGCACGGACTGCAGGCCCAGGATCTCTACGGCGTCGGAGGGGCCGGCCTCGGTGACGGCGTTGCCCTTGGGATCGAGCATGGCGCGGACGCGGCCGTAGGTAAGACCGGCGACCAGCGTATCGCCCACGTGCAGGGTACCGCGGGTCACGAGCACCGTGGCAACCGAGCCGCGGCCCTTGTCGAGCTTGGCCTCGAGGACGTTACCGGAGGCAAAGGTGTCGGGGTTGGCCTTGAGTTCGAGAACGTCGGCCTGGAGCAGCACGGTCTCGAGCAGGTCGTCGATACCGATCTTCTGCTTGGCCGAAATGTTGACGAACATGTTCTGTCCGCCCCACTCCTCGGGGATGATGCCGTACTCGGTGAGCTCCTGGCGCACGCGGTCGGGATTGGCGCCCGGCTTATCAATCTTATTGACGGCGACGACGATGGGTACGCCGGCGGCCTTGGCGTGGTTGATCGACTCGATGGTCTGAGGCATGACGCCGTCGTCGGCAGCCACGATCAGGATGACGATGTCGGTCACCTTGGCGCCGCGGGCACGCATAGCCGTAAAGGTCGCGTGGCCCGGGGTATCGATGAAGGTGATCTTGCGGTCGTTGATCATGACCTGCGAAGCACCGATGGCCTGGGTAATGCCGCCCGCCTCGCCGGCAGCGACGCCGGTGTGACGGATGGCGTCGAGCAGGCTCGTCTTGCCATGGTCGACGTGACCCATGACAGTGACGACCGGGGCGCGGGGCTTAAGGTCGGCGGGATCGTCGTAGAACGAGAAGGTGTTCTCCTCCTCGGGGGTGATGATCTTGATCTGACGGCCCAGGTCGTCGGCAACGAGCTCGACGAGGTCGTCGGACATGGACTGCGTCATGGTGAGCGGCGTGCCCAGCAGGAACAGGCGCTTGATGATGTCGTTGGCCGGAACGTCGAGCGCCTCGGCGAGCTCCTGGACGGTAACGCCCTGGGAGACCTTGATGGCGTCGAGCTCCTCGGGGTTCACGCCCTGGGCCAGCGCCTCCTCAATCTTGCGCTCCTCCTGAGCCTTAGCAGCCTCGCGCTCGCGCTTCTCCTTGCGCTTCTTGCGGCGACCGGTGGACTCGCGAGAGGCCTCCTCGACGGCGGCACGGGCCTCCTCGAGCACCTTCTCGCGACTGTACTCCTCGGCCTCGCGCGCCATGCGGCTGTAGTGGTCCTCATCGTTGCCGTGACCGCCCTTGCGCTTCTTGCCCTTGCCCTGCTTGTCGGGGTTGGGGAAGTCCATGCCGGCAGCGACGTTGTTGCTGGCGTTGGTGCGATGGCTGTGCGGACGGCTCTCGGAGGCATTGCGCTCGGAGTTGTTGTCGGAGGCGTTGCGATCGTTACGACGGCCACCGCGACGGTCGTTGTTGCCGCCACGACGGTTGCCGCGCTCGGCAGCGCGCTCGGCCTTGGCCTTCTCCTCGGCGTCCTTCTTCTCCTTGAGCACGGTCTCCTGTGCGGCGATCTGGTCGAGCAGCGAACGGAAACGCGAACCGGAATCGGAAGCGGGAACGGCGCGGCGCTGGGCCTCGCGGGCAGCCTCCTCCTTCTCGCGGGCAAGGCGCTCCTGCTCGGCCTTCTTCTTGGCCTCGGCCTCGGCGCGAGCAGCCTCCTCGGCAGCCTGGGCGGCGGCGAACTGGCGGCGCTCCTCCTCGCGTGCCTTCTCGGCGGCGATGCGCTCGCGCTCTGCCTCGGCAGCGCGTGCTGCCTCCTCGGCGGCAGCGGCCTGCTCCTCGGCCTGCTTGGCGGCCTCGACTTCCTGGGCGCGGGCCTCGATCACCGACGCGAGCTGCTTGCGGACCATGGCGACGTAGGCGTCCTCCAGGGCGGAGGAAGCGGACTTAGCGGGAATCTTCATTTCGGCGAGATGACCCATCAGTTCCTTGGAGGTCATGCCGAACTCTTTGGCCAGGGTGGACACACGGACTTTTGCCATATGACTTCACCTACCCTTTCTGGCACCTTGGGTGCCTAGAGACTGAACGAGCGTGGGGTATGCGCTGGGACCCGCCCGGCGCGACCGCGCGCTAGATCAGGTCCTCCGCATCATCGAAGGCGTCGGTGTCGTGGACACCGCAGTAACGGGAGCCGGGACGGGCCTGGTTGCGGCACTGGATGCCGTCCTCGGACACGAACTCGCAGCGACGGACGTCCTCGTCCTCCTCGTCACCGATCAGGTCGGCGGCGGGCTCCTCGTGAACGGGAACGTTCTTAAGGATGTCGGCGGCAAGGGTCTCGGACTTGATGTCGATGTGCCAGCCGGTCAGGCGCGCGGCGAGGCGGGCGTTCTGGCCCTCCTTGCCGATGGCGAGCGAAAGCTGGTCGTCGGGCACGATAACGCCGGCGTAGGCCTTCTCCTCGTCGATGAGAACGCGGGTGACCTTGGCGGGCGAAAGGGCGTTGGCGACGTAGACGGCCGGATCGGCATCCCACAGGATGACGTCGACGCGCTCGCCACGGAGCTCGCCCACGACGGCGCGAACACGGCTGCCCTTGGGGCCGACGCAGGCGCCCACGGGATCCAGACGGTCGTCGAGCGAGTGGACGGCGACCTTGGAGCGCTGGCCGGGCTCGCGGGCGATCGACTTGATCTGGACGGTGCCCTCATAGATCTCGGGCACCTCCTGCTCAAACAGACGACGCATGAGCTCGGGGTGGGTACGGGAGATGACAATCGGCGGACGGCTGTGCTCGCCACGAACCGGCTGCAGGTTGGAGTTGGGGTCGCGAACGTCGATGATCACGGCCTTGATGTGCTGGTTGTGCAGGTAGCGCTCGCCCATCGGACGCTCGTTGCGCTCGTTCTCGTAACGACGCTGGTCGAAGTGCGGAAGCTCGGCCTCGACGCCCTCGCGGATCTTGACGATCGTGAAGTCGGGCGTGGACTGCAGCACGGTACCGCTGATGAGGTCACCGATGCGGCCGGAGAACTCCTCGTAGATTTGCTCGCGGGCGGAGTTGCGCACGATGGCGTTGATCTCGGCCTTGGCGTGCTGGGCAGCGATGCGGCTCGTGTTCTTGGGGGTGACGTC
This sequence comes from uncultured Collinsella sp., assembly GCA_958407995.1. Taxonomy (GTDB): domain Bacteria; phylum Actinomycetota; class Coriobacteriia; order Coriobacteriales; family Coriobacteriaceae; genus Collinsella. The sequence goes on along the minus strand of CATYJU010000059.1, from coordinate 4,414 downwards.
GATCTCCTCGAACTCGGTGAAGTTGCCCTCCTCGTCCATGGAATCGTCGATCGGCTCCAAGCGGTAGACGTAGATCTTGCCGGTGGTGCGGTCGATGGTCACCTTGGCGCCCCACTCAAGATGCAGGATCTCGGCATAGCTCTTGGCGAGCGACTGCTCCAGGCGGTCGATCAGGTAGAGCTGGTCGATGTGCTTCTCCTGGCAAAGCTCCATCAGGGCGGACATCATGTCGGATGCTGCCATCTTACTTTCCTTCCTTCGCGGGCTTGAAGTCGTAGGTGGGCTTCAACTTGCACTTTTTAACATCAGAGAAATCGAGGGTGACGGACTCGCCGTCCTCGAGCTCGAGGGTCACGTCGGTCTCGGTGGCGGCGGCAATCTTGCCGGCGTACTTGCGACGGTCCTCGGTGGCGGTGGAGGTGAGCTCGCAGTTCTCGCCCACAAAGCGGGCAAAGTCACTCGGGCGGCGCAGCGGGCGCGCCATACCCGGGCTCGACACCTCGAGCGTATAGCTCGAAGAGATGGGGTCGAGCTCCTCAATTACATCGCCGACCCACTTGGTGTTGGCCGTGACGTCGTTGAGCGACAGGCTCTGACCCTCGGCACCCTCGATACGCACGCGCACGCAGGGGGCCTTGGTGGCACCCACGAGCTCGACGTCGACGATGTCGACATCGTGCTGGGGGGCGACGGCCTCGAGCGCGTCGATGATCGCCTGCTCGGTCTTGGTCTTGACCATTGCGGCACCTCCATCCATACAAAAAAGAAGCGGGGCCGAAACCCCACTTCTTTCAATTACAACTTCATTTGCAAGCAAACTATAACAATAGCTGCGGAAACGTGCAAGCACAGTACGAATCTGCAGGTCAGCGTGCGCACAGCTTCTCCACAAGAATAGGACAATTGGTCGAGGAACCCCATGCGGCGCACCCTCAAAAGCCCCAAAACGGGCCATGCGTCCCAATCCACAGGCCCGTTCGGACCCCAAGGGCATTCCTCCCCGAGCCCCTATCGATCAGACTTACGCTAAGGGGCATTCTGCAACAAGCCAGCCAGCAAGTCGCGCAACGACGAACCTTTCGAGATCCTTTACGGTAAGGAGGCACCCATGAAACGCCTAGGCACCCTCTGCATGACTGCGCTCGCCATCGCAACGTGCTCGTTGACCCTCGTGGGCTGTGGCAAAACGAACAGCAAAACCGGAACATGCGAACCGGATCTTGGCAGCACCAAAGCCATCGAGAAAACCGAACCCCCGGCGAGCTTCAACAAAATAGACGAGGACATCGTCGATCCCCAGAGCTTGGGTCCCGATTCCCAAGAACAGTTCCCCATCGACCTTGAGGCAGACGAGAACGTCCATGTTACCTGCGTGGGCAAGGACACCGACGGCTACGGGGACGCCGCGCTCGTCTTTACGGTGTCCAACAACACCGGTGTCGACATGATGTTTGGCGATGTGGACTCATATGCCTACGTCAACGGTAAGGCCCGCGACGTACGCATGCGCCAACCGGTCGCCGCCGGAGAAGAAACGCGCGCCATGCTCACCTTTGTGGGCACCTTCGACGATCCGAACTTTGATGTGAACAACGACCTCAACGACATCTACCTCAACATCTGGATGTTCGAGGAGCAGACGGGCAATGTCTACTTTAGGGACCTGGTACACATTCCGTAGAGGGTGGCGCTAGGCGCCAGCCAAACGGGGTACACAGTGCAAGACGAGGGACGACCCAGCTGGATCGTCCCTCGTCTTTAATGCGTCAACTATGCGCGTGGCGTTTACTTGACCACCAGGTTGACCAGCTTGCCGGGCACGCAGATGGCCTTGACGACCGTCTTGCCCTCGGTCCACTTGGCGACAGCAGCCTCGGCGGCAGCCTGCATTTCCTCGTTGGAGGCATCGCGGGCCACGTCGATGCGGCCACGGACCTTGCCGAGTACCTGGACGACGATCTGCACCGTGTCCTCGATGGACTCGGCCAGGTCGAACTCGGGCCAGGTGGCGGTGTAGGCGTTGCCCTCGCAGCCGAGTGCCTCGTGCCACAGCTCGTCGGCCCAGAACGGGCAGATGGGCGCAAGGACGCTCACGATATCCTTGGCCACGCCGTAGCACAGGGCCTTGTCGCGGTCAGCACCCTCGGTGGCGTTGAGGTAGGCGCTCGCCGCGTTGACGAGCTCCATGACGGCCGAGATCGCGGTGTTGAACTGGCCGCGATCGAAGTCCTCGGTGCACTTGGCGATGGTGCGGTGACGCTCGCGGTAGAGCTTCATCGCGGTCTCGTCGAGCACGGACTTGTCGAAGGCCACGTTGGCGTCACCCGACTGGACGAGCTGCCACACGATACGCCAGGCGCGCTTGATAAAGCGGTTGGCGCCCTCGACGGCCTTAGGATCCCAGTCGAAGTCCTTCTCGGGCGGGGCGATAAACAGGATCGCCAGACGCATGGTGTCGGCGCCGTAGGGCTCGATAACCGAGCTCGGGGGCACGACGTTGCCCTTGGACTTGGACATGGTGTCGCCGTTCTCGTCCTTGACCATGCCCTGGCACAGCAGGTTGGTGAAGGGCTCGTCAACGCTCAGCAGGCCCAGGTCGCGCAGCGCCTTGGTAAAGAAGCGGCTGTAGAGCAGGTGCAGAATGGCGTGCTCGATGCCACCGATGTAGTTATCGACGGGCATCCAACGGTCGGCCGCCTCGCGGGAAAAGGGCAACTCGGTGTTGTGCGGATCGGTATAGCGCAGGTAATACCAGCTGGAGCAGGTGAAGGTGTCCATGGTATCGGTCTCGCGCTTGGCCGGACGGCCGCAGACCGGGCAGGTGGTCTCGTAGAAGTCCTTGCACTCGGCGAGGGTCTCGCCGGCGCCCAGGTCCAGGTTCTCCGGCAGCGTCACCGGCAGCTGGTCCTCGGGCACGGGTACGATGCCGCAGTGCTCGCAGTGGATGGCCGGGATGGGGTTGCCCCAATAGCGCTGGCGGCTGATGAGCCAGTCGCGCAGGCGGAACTCGACCTTGCGACGGCCGCAGCCCATGGCCTCGAGGTCGGCCACGATGGCAGCCTCGCCCTCGGAGTGCTTACCACCGCGCATGCCGGTGTACTTGCCGGACTGGACGAGCGTGCCCTCGGCAGCGTGGGCGCAATCCCAGTCGACGGTCTCGGCATGGAAGGTATCGATGGTCTCGCCACTGGCCTCGACGGCAGCGCAATCGTCATCGTCTAGGATAATCGGCACGATCGGCAGGTCGTACTTGCGGGCAAACTCAAAGTCGCGCTGGTCGCCGCAGGGAACGGCCATGACGGCGCCGGTGCCGTAGTCGGCAACGACATAATCGGCAACCCACACGGGGACCTTCTCGCCGTTGACGGGGTTTACCACATAGCGGCCCGTGAAGGCACCGTGCTTCTCGAGGGTGCCCTGGGCACGCTCGACGGCAGAGATGTGCTTGGAGTCCTCGACGATCTTGGTGACGGCCTCCTCGTACTCCGTGCCCTCGACGAGCTCGTGCAGGCCGGCGTACTCGGGAGCCAGGACAAAGAAGGAAACGCCAAAAAGGGTATCGGCACGCGTGGTAAAGACGGTGATCTTGCCCTCGTCGCCCTCGATAGGCTCGCCGTCCTTGTCGCACAGGGTAAAGTCGACCTCGGCGCCCTCGGAGCGACCGATCCAGTTGGCCTGCATCTGCTTGACGCGCTCAGGCCAGCCGGGGAGCTTCTCCAAGTCGTCGAGCAGCTCCTGAGAGTACTCGGTAATCTTGTAGTACCACTGCTCAAGGTCGCGCTTCTCGGGCTCGGTGCCGCAGCGCCAGCACTTGCCCTCGGTGACCTGCTCGTTGGCCAGAACGGTCTTGCAGGTGGGGCACCAGTTGACCGGGTTCTTCTTGCGATAGACCAGGCCCTTTTCCCACAGCTTCTCAAAGATCCACTGACCCCAGCGGTAGTAGTCGGGGCTGCAGGTCTTGACCATGCGATCCAGATCGTAGGAGAAGCCCATGCGCTTCATCGTGGCGAGCGCCTGGTCCATGTTCTTATACGTCCAGGCGGCAGCCTGCGTGTTGTGCTTGATGGCGGCGTTCTCGGCAGGCAGGCCAAAGGCGTCAAAGCCGATGGGGTGCAGCACGTCGTAGCCGCGCATGCGGGCCTGACGGGCCATGGCATCGCCGATGGTATAGTTGCGTGCGTGGCCCATATGCAGGTCGCCCGACGGATACGGGAACATCTCGAGCACGTACTTCTTGGGCTTGCTGTCGTCGGTGTCGACGGCAAAGAGGTTGGAGTCCTCCCAGGCCTTCATCCACTTGGACTCAATGGCCTGCGCGTCGTAGGCAGGGATCTCATCCTTATGATCTGTGCAATCGCACATATCAGCTCCTTTAATCTTAGCTGGGGTCGGTCGGCTTAGCTTTGTTCGCTAC
>CATYJU010000058.1 GCA_958407995.1 uncultured Collinsella sp. | reverse complement strand
CGTTCTACTTCATCGAGGCCGGCACGCTCGTGGAAAAGATCAAGTCGTCCTCGCAAACACTCAAGCAGGAATACCTCGATACATACGAAGGAGGTGAATGACATGAAGACCGGCTCCGCCAAAATACCCATTGCGCTGGCGTTATTGGTCGCGATAGCCGCAATCGTAGTCTCTGCCGTATCCATAAAAGATGCGAACACCTTGAAACATGGCATTTCCGAAGGGTTCCGCCTAGACGGAGTGTACCGAGACCACGAGACCGGCTTAACCCAGCTCTCCTTCCTTGGGGAAGACGAAAACAGGTGGCAAATCGTCGACAGCAATGGAAATGTGACCGACGGTTCATTTGAGACAACCGGCGATCCGAACATCTTCATGTTGGCCGACCAATCAGGAGATGATTACGGATTTGTCCACCTGGCTTACGCCTCCGCAGACGGAAACCAAGGAAGCCTTTATTTGAACACCGGAACGTCGGTGCTCGAATTTGACAAGGTAACCAGCGGCCCGGCTTTCATCGAGTCGTAAATGCAAATCGAGCGTCATGGGGGAGGAGGGGACTGGCCTTGCCAGTCCCCTCCTCCCCTTACGGTCAAACGTCCAGTTCGTTAAATCATGACCACCCGCTATGCGGGTGGTCATGATTTAACGATGTCAACTGAACCTGATTCAGTTTGGTTGATTTCCGATCCCAGCCGAATGTATTGAGCGGATAGGCCGTTTCCGCAGTCAGCCGAACGCCCCCGGGGCCCTCCCGGGCCCCGGGGGCGGCATTTTCTCAGTCGAAGGAACGGTGGAGATGCGTTTTGCACCACGCGGCTGCGGCACTTGAGCTCGCGTCGGTGCGCTCCTGCACGTTGTCGGTACGCAACCCGACGTGGTGCTCGTAGGGGAAGTCCGAGTAGGCCAGGGCCTCGGCCTCGGTTCCTTCCAGCACCTCGGCGGCCTTGGGGCGGAAACCCTCGATCCGCCTGATGGCGAGCTGGCAGAGCCCGCGCATGCGTTTGTTAACGTCGAAATTGTGGGTTTGGTCACATCGGGTCTCCGGGCTTGAGCACGTAAAAATTAAAACAAATTTGCATTCAAGTTATTATTTACAGTCGTTTTAAGACGGAGTGGAATGCGGGCGCACAAGGAGATGCGGAATCGATGAGAGTCTCAAAAAATAATGCAGTGTTATCATCCTTCATCCTCTCTATTCTTCCATTTCTCATCCTATGGGCGGCTTGGTCGGCCCTCCCCGATACAATTCCAGCTCATTGGAGTGGGGGCGTGGTTGATCGATGGGGAAATAAGCTTGAATTGCTGGTTGTTCCGCTGCTTTCCCTGATCGGTTCTATTGCAATTTCTGTGTACCTTATTGTCTCCACGCGGCGAAGGGAGTTCGCGGATTTCTCCGTTCGAATGCGACGGAACTTTCTTGCGTGCTATATTTCTGGCCTTCTTTTATCGACGACCTGCTCAGTGATAACTGCCGTGTGGGTCCAGTTGATTCTTACGCAAAACACTGCAGTTGATGGAGGGGTTGGACTATCGATCCCGTATTCCCTTCCCGGGCTATATGTGATCTTGTGCGCTTTGCCGCCTTTTCATGCGAGCGGCGGGAGCAAAAAGGCAGAGCGCCTGATAACAGTGCTCATTGGCGGCGCGGAGATTGTTCTTTGTGGAATAGTGCTTGAAGGTTCGGCTGCCTCTTATGCGATGATTGGGCTGATGATTCTGTTCTGTGCGTTTGGGATTGTGTCACAGGTTAGGGATAGCCAGTCCTTATGAGTTGAATTACTCGTGCGGACATCTGAGAAGATATGTAGGCGCCCGCTCTCGGGGGCTGGTGCCTGGGCTCGCCCCCACAATTGCCGATGAGACGTGCAATCGCTCCTGAGGCCCTGAGACGGAGGTTGCCAATGAGGGATATCGAGACATCTCGCCTGCTGCTGCGGGCGTGGCGCGTGAACGATGCCGCAGAGGCAGCGTCGGTCTTCCGATACGCGTCAGATCCTTAAGGGCCAGCCCGTGTTGTGCCGAAAAGACCGTGAACCTTTTGTGGGACACGCGGCGCCGTGGTACCATAGCCGAGTTTGTTGTCTTGGTCGGAAACCAAGACGCCTTATGCGCTGATCGGTAACCAGCGCCTGACCAATAAGGAGTCCTACCATGAAGCAGGGTATCCATCCCCAGTATGTCGAGTGCACGGTGACGTGCTCCTGCGGCAACACCTTCAAGACGCACGCTACCGTGTCCGAGATGAAGGTCGAGCTTTGCAACGAGTGCCACCCGTTCTACACCGGCCAGCAGAAGTTCGTCGACACCGGTGGACGCGTCCAGCGCTTCGCCGACAAGTTCGGTGGCGCCGCTGCCGCCCAGCTCAAGAAGGCCGAGGAGGCCAAGGCTGCCAAGGCCGCCAAGGCTGCTGAGGCCGAGGCCGCTCGCAAGGCCGCCGCTGAGGCTAAGGCTGCCGAGAAGGCTAAGCGTGCCGCTAAGTTTGCCGAGGAGGCTGCCAAGCAGGCCGCCGAGGCTCCTGCAGAGGCTCCCGTCGAGGAGGCCGCTGCCGAGGCCGAGACCACCGAGGCTGCTGAGTAAATAGCTCGCCGAGGACACACTCGCATTCATGGCATGAGGGCCGCGCATCCGTTTGGGTGCGTGGCCCCTTCTTTTTGATGCAAACCAACTTGTCCCCCTGGCACCAATTGGCGCGTCGGGGACAGGCTGGTTTGCGCCAAAAAGCAGGATGAGCGGCGTTTGCCCCGGTAAAACCTGCCAAAATAAACCTGACCCTTTTTGGCAGGTCGGTCGTAGTTATTACGTGGTTGCGGCTGTCGTCCGTATAGGTTGTGCGCCGTTTGGCTAAAGTAACCTTATCTGTGTTTAACTCGCCCTAAACCGCACGGCGCGGGCGATGGCCAAAAAGGAAAACCATATGGGATTCATGTCAAAGCTGCTGTCCTTTGGATCCGATAAGGACCTCAAGCGCTACTACAAGATCGTCGACCAGATCAATGGTCTTGAGCCCCAGTTTGAGAAGATGACCGAGGAGGAGCTCCGCGGCCAGACCGACAAGTTCCGTGAGCGCTATGCCAACGGCGAGTCGCTCGACGACATGCTCCCCGAGGCTTTTGCCACCGTGCGCGAGGCTTCCAAGCGCACCATGGGCATGCGTCACTTCGATGTGCAGCTCATCGGTGCCATGGCGCTGCACGAGGGCCACATCGCCGAGATGAAGACCGGCGAAGGCAAGACCCTCGTTTCAACGCTGGCCGGCTATCTCAACGCCATCGCCGGCAAGGGCGTGCACGTCGTGACCGTCAACGACTACCTGGCCAAGCGCGACTCCGAGTGGATGGGCCGCATCTACAAGTACTTGGGCATGACCGTCGGTCTGCTGCAGAACAACATGCCGCTCGAGCTTAAGCGCCCGGCTTACCAAGCCGATGTCACCTATGGCACTAACTCCGAGTTCGGCTTCGACTACCTGCGCGACAACATGGTCACCCGCCCCGAGCAACGCGTGCAGCGCGGCCACAACTATGCCATCGTCGACGAGGTCGACTCCATCCTGATCGACGAGGCCAGAACGCCGCTCATCATCTCGGGCGCCGGCACCAAGTCCGCCAGCACCTACAAGGACTTCGCGCGTGCCGTGCGTGGCCTTGAGCGCGGCGAGGACGTGTCGCACGACATGCTCACCGCCACCGAGGACGTCGAGCCCACGGGCGACTACGTCATGGACGAGGCCAAGCACACTATCGCCGCCACCGAGCGCGGTCTTAAGAAGATCGAGCGCCGTCTGGGCATCGAGGACATCTACGCCGACCTTTCGGGCCAGCTGGTCAACCACCTGCAGCAGGCGCTGAAGGCCCAGTACATGTTCCACCGCGATAAGCAGTACGTGGTCACCAACGGCGAGGTCAAGATCGTCGACGAGTTCACCGGCCGCATTATGGAAGGCCGCCGTTACTCCGAGGGCCTGCACCAGGCCATCGAGGCCAAAGAGGGCGTGCTCGTACGCGAGGAGAACCAGACCCTGGCCACCATCACCCTGCAGAACTACTTCCGTCTGTATGACAAGCTCTCCGGCATGACCGGCACGGCGCTTACCGAGGATGCCGAGTTCCGCGAGATCTACAAGCTGCCCGTCGAGGTCATCCCCTCCAACAAGCCCGTGCAGCGCGTGGATCACGAGGACCTGGTGTACCGCACCATTCAGGCCAAGTACAACGCCGTCGCCGACGATGTCGAGCGACGTCACGCCAAGGGCCAGCCGGTCCTGGTGGGCACCGTCTCCATCGAGAGCTCCGAGAAGCTGTCCGCCGCCCTTACCAAGCGCGGCATCGCACATGAGGTCCTCAACGCCAAGCACCATGAACGCGAGGCCCACATCGTTGCCCAGGCCGGACGTTACGGCGCCGTGACCATCGCCACCAACATGGCCGGTCGTGGTACCGACATCCTGCTGGGCGGCAACCCCGACGAGCTGGTGCGCGAACGCCTGGAGTACGAGGGCCTGACCATGGAGGACGTGACGCCCGAGCAGCTCGAGCAGTTTAACGCCGAGGCCAAGGAGACCTGCAAGGCCGAACGCGAGCGCGTGCTTGCCGCCGGCGGCTTGACCGTTATCGGCACCGAGCGCCATGAGTCCCGCCGCATCGACAACCAGCTGCGTGGCCGTTCCGGCCGTCAGGGCGATCCGGGCGAGACCCAGTTCTACCTGTCGCTCGAGGACGACCTCATGCGTCTGTTCGGCGGCGACAAGATGGACCGCGTCTCCAAGATGATGGTTACGGCCGACATGGGCGACGACATGCCCATCCAGCACAAGATCATCTCCAAGGCCGTCGAGAGCGCCCAGCACAAGGTCGAGAGCATCAACTTCTCCATGCGTAAGAGCGTCCTTGAGTACGATGACGTCATGAACAAGCAGCGCCAGGTCATCTACGCCGAGCGCAATAAGATTCTGGACGGCAAGGACCTGACCGACCACATCACCGAGGTCATGCACGACACCGTGTACCGCTGCGTGCAGGAGTTCTGCACCAAGGACAGTCACGATGGCGAGCGCGATCTTGAGGGTCTGCGTAAGTGGGTCGTCGAGCTGACCGGGCATATCGATACGCCGAAGTTCCCCGACGAGGATTATGAGGCCCTGGCTGCCGATGTCCTGGCTTACGTAGAGAAGTGCTACAACATGAAGGCCGAGCGTCTGGGCGAGGACCTGATGCGCGAGCTCAATACCCAGGTCATGCTGCGCGTCATCGATACCCGCTGGATGAACTACCTGCAGGAGATGGACTACCTCAAGACCGGCATCGGCCTGCGCGGCTTTGGCCAGCGCGACCCGCTGGTCGAGTACAAGACCGAGGCCTACGGCGCGTTCCAGATACTCGTTGATACCATGTATGAGGATTACCTGCGCACGGTTCTGCGCATCGAGATCAAGGCTGCCCCGCGTGCCGTGGAGCACAAGGAGGAGCCCGCGCTCGAGGGCGCGCGCTTCTCCGGTCCTGCCGAGGTCGATGGTGACAACGGCGACTCGGTGCTGCGCAAGCAGGCGCAGGTGCAGGCCCGCACGGCTGTCCAGGGTGGTCCGGCTGCCGTTAACAACGGTGGCAAGGTGACCACCTATCGCAAGTCCGAGAGCGACGATCCGTACGTCAACGTGGGCCGCAACGACCCGTGCCCCTGCGGTAGCGGCAAGAAGTTTAAGTACTGCCACGGCAGGAATCGTTAATGGCTGAGGCTTTAGAGGTAACGCCCGCCGAGCTGGACGCGTTTGCGGGCCGGCTCGGTGAGGTCGAGTCGTATCTCCACCTGGACGAGAAGCGTACCCGCGTGTCCGAGCTCGAGGCCAAAAGTGTTGCCCCTGGCTTTTGGGATGACGCCGACGCCGCCCGTGCCACCATGGAGGAGATTGCGCGCAACAAGGAGGATATCGCTGCCGTGGACACCGCGCGCGGCGAGCTTTCCGATGCCCGCGCCGCGCTGGAGCTTGCCGAGGAGATGGGGGATGACCCCGACGCCGCCGCCCTTCGCGAGGAGGCTGCAGCCACGGCTGAGCGCCTGGCCCGTGCCATCGATGAGCTTGAGCTTTCGAGCTGGTTTACCGGTGAGTTCGATCACGGCGATGCCATTGTGACTATCAAGCCCGGACAGGGTGGCCTGGAGGCCCAGGACTGGACCTTCATGCTCTTTAAGATGTACATGAAGTACTGCCAGCGTCGCGGCTGGAAGGTCACCATCAACGACTGTCCTGCGGCCGAGGTCATCGGCATTGACCGCGCGACCTTTACCGTCGAGGGCAAGGACGCATTTGGCATGCTGCGCGCCGAGGCCGGCGTCCACCGCTTGGTGCGCATCAGCCCCACCGACGACAAGAAGCGCCGCCAGACCACGTTTGCCGGCGTCGAGGTCATCCCCGTGCTACCCGATGATATCGACATCGAGATCAGTCCCGACGACATCCGCGTGGACGTGTACCACGCGAGCGGCCCGGGCGGTCAGGGCGTCAACACCACTGACTCCGCCGTGCGCGTGACGCATTTTCCCAGCGGCATTGTGGTCACCTGCCAAAACGAGCGCAGCCAGATCCAGAACAAGGCCGCGTGCATGCAGATCCTCAAGGCTCGCCTGTACGAGATTGAGCTCGAGAAGCGCGCCGAGGCCCTGGATGAGATTCGCGGACCCAAGACCACGATTGGTTTTGGCAACCAGATTCGCAGCTACGTGCTCTACCCGTATCAGATGGTTAAGGACCTACGCACGGGCGTGGAGACCAGCAATGTCGAGGCCGTTCTTGACGATGGCGACCTGGACCCGTTTGTTATTGGCTATCACCGTTGGGCTACCGGCAACGCTGACGCGGAGACCCCGTCTGCATAAACCGCCCGGTTCATGTGGAAATGGATTAAACCCTCCCAGCAGGGTGGTTTTGTATCCAGAGCAAACCCTGCGCAGGGGTGGTTTTTGTCCGGCGAATCGGTAGAATCGAATACAGCAAGAAGTTCGAAGCGCATCCGTTTGGGTGCGCTTTTTTGAGGGAGGCAGCATGGCATATCGTCTGGACATCAAGCGCATTCTTTCGATGAACTTCTTTCACGACCTGCCTCAGATTATGTTGGGGTGCGCTCTGGCCGCTATTGCGACCGACCTGTTTTTGATTCCCAACGGCCTTGCTGCCGGTGGCGTTACGGGCCTTGCCACCATTATCCAGGCGGTCGGTGCATCGCGCGGCCTATCGCTTCCCGTTGGCATTCAGACGATCGTGATGAACGCCTTGCTGTTGTTGGTCGTTATGCGCGAGGGTGGCATGTTCTACGTGGTGCAGACCGCGACGGGCTTTGTGCTGCTGGGCTTCTTTACCGATCTGTTCGCCCCGTTTGTAGCACCTCTGGCGGATGCGGACCTGATGCTCCCTGCCATGTGGGGCGGCATTATTACGGGCATCGGTTACGGCATGGTGTTGCGCGCCGGCGCCAACACCGGCGGCTCGGACACGATTGGCCAAATCATCTCGCGTAACACCTCGCTGCCGGTGGGCTCGACCGTCATGGCGATCGATGTTGCCGTATGCGCGCTATCGGCTCCGGTCTTTTCAATCGAAAACGCACTGTATGCAGGCCTTTCGATGGTCATTAGCGGCTACGTGATCGATGCCGTGGTCGATGGTGGCAACAAACGTCGTATGGTACTCATCATCTCGGACAAGTTCCCTGATATCGCTGCCGATATCATGTATGGTCTGGGTCGTGGTTGCACCAAGTTTAAGGCGACTGGCATGTATTCGGGTGCCGAGAAGCCGGTGATTATGGTCATCGTGAGCCGTCGAGAGCTCAATACCCTCAAGACGATCGTGCGCGAGCGCGATCCTCACGCCATTGTGACGGTCGCTGACGTTACTGAAGCCTTCGGCGAGGGATTCAAGGACATTAGCGCGTAGGGGCGACCGCGTTCCATCCAAAAGACGTTCACATTGATAAACCGTTTCATCAGCGGTTCTGCCTGCTAAATTGTTCAAATAATGATAAAAACTCTGGTAAAGCCATCAGTTTCCAGCATAATGAATGACGTACGTGCATTGCGGCTGTGTTGGGATTACCTTCGGTGCCGTGCGCATTTTGTCTAATGAGGATGAAAGGAAGGCACAATGAGCGACGAAGAGCTCAAAAAGGTTGCCAACGAGGTAAGGAAGGGCATCGTCACCGGCGTGCACGCTGCCAAGTCCGGCCATCCGGGCGGTTCGCTCGGCGCTGCCGACATCATGACCTATCTGTACTTTGAGGAAATGAACGTCGACCCGGCCGATCCCCGCAAGGCCGACCGCGATCGCTTTGTGCTTTCCAAGGGCCACTGCGCTCCGGGCCTGTACGCCGTGCTTGCCGAGCGCGGGTTCTTCCCCAAGGAGGACCTCAAGACGCTGCGCCATATCGGCAGCCACCTGCAGGGTCACCCCAACATGAACGACACCCCGGGCGTCGACATGTCCACCGGCTCGCTGGGCCAGGGCATCTCCGCCGCCGTGGGCATGGCCGTTGCCGCCAAGCACTGGGGCGATACTTACCGCACGTACGCCCTGCTGGGCGATGGCGAGAGCGAGGAGGGCCAGGTCTGGGAGGCAGCCATGTTTGCCGGCAACCAGCAGCTCGACAACCTCTGCGTGATCGTCGACCATAACGGCCTGCAGATCGACGGCCCCGTCGAGGAGGTCAACGACCCCATGCCGCTCGCCGACAAGTTCCGCGCCTTCAAGTTCCATGTGGTGGAGCTCGCCGACGGCAACGACTTCGACCAGATCCGCGCCGCCTTTGCCGAGGCCCGCGCCACCAAGGGTCAGCCGACCGCCATTATCGCCGAGACCACGAAGGGCAAGGGCGTCTCCTTTATGGAGAACCAGGTGGGTTGGCACGGTAAGGCCCCCAACGATGAACAGTTTGAGCAGGCCATGGCAGAGCTCACGGCCGCCGGAGAGGAGCTCTAGGATGGCAGACGTCAAGAAAATCGCCACGCGCGTAAGCTACGGCGAGGCCCTCGTCGAGCTCGCCAACGAGCACGATGACTTTGTGGTCCTCGACGCCGACCTGGCCGCCGCCACGCAGACCGGCAAGTTTAAGGCCGCCTGCCCCGACCGCTTCTTCGATGTGGGCATCGCCGAGAGCAACCTGATGGGTGTTGCCGCCGGTATCGCAACCACCGGCCGCGTCGCCTTCGCGAGCAGCTTTGCCATGTTTGCCGCCGGCCGCGCCTTTGAGCAGGTCCGCAACTCCATCGGCTATCCGCACCTTAACGTTAAGATCGGTGCCACGCACGCCGGTATCTCGGTGGGCGAGGATGGCGCCACGCACCAGTGCTGCGAGGATATCGCCCTTATGCGCGTCATCCCCGGCATGACTGTGATCGTTCCTGCCGACGACGTCGAGGCCCGCGCCGTGACGCGCGCCGCCTACGAGTGCGACGGTCCGGTGTACATGCGCTTCGCTCGTTTGGCCTCGCCGGTTATCAACGACCCCGAGACCTACAAGTTCGAGTTGGGTAAGGGCATCGTCATGCGCGAGGGCGCCGACGTCACCATCATCGCCTGCGGCCTGATGGTCGGCGAGGCGCTCGAGGCCGCTGAGCAGCTTGCTGCCGAGGGCATCGATGCCGAGGTCATCAACATGCACACCATCAAGCCCATCGATGCCGACCTGATCGTCAAGAGTGCCACCAAGACCGGCCACGTCGTGACCGTCGAGGAGCACTCCGTGATCGGCGGCCTGGGCAGCGCCGTCGCCGACGTCCTGTGCGAGCAGTGTCCGACGCCGCTCAAGAAGATTGGCGTCAACGATACCTTCGGTGAGTCCGGCCCGGGCGCCGAGCTCCTGCACAAGTACGGCCTGGACGCCGCCAACATCGTGGCAACCACCAAGGAGTTCTTGGCTTAGGACAAGGCGAGGCAAAGTATCGCTTCAGCAACCGTATGCAATCCATAACAGGGGCGTCCTCAAAGAGGACGCCCCTGTTTTTTGTCGGCAACAAAGACGATATGAGAAAGCCATTGGGGGCCGCCTCCCCCGCGGCGCAGCTTCTTTC
>CATYJU010000057.1 GCA_958407995.1 uncultured Collinsella sp. | reverse complement strand
CAAGCCGGGCGGGGAGGAATAGCCTCCTCGTAAGTTGCGGTGAAATAGGGACTGTTTATGCAGCTAAAGCCGTAAGACAGTCCCTATTTCACCGCAACTTAGGTGGGGTTAGCGGGTGGGGTGCCAGACCTCGAGGGCGCCGGCGAGGATGTCGACCTCGATGCGTGAGGCGACAACGGGCTCGCCGTCGGCCTGGATGGGGTAGTCGGGCTCCTCCAAGGTGAGCGCGGCATGGCGGCATCGGCGCATGCGAACCGGTGGCAACTTGGTATGGTGGCCGTCCTTAGCCGAAAGAAACATAGGCAGGGCAACCGCGCGAGGGACGGGGCCGCAGGCGTAGCAGACGTCGAGCATGCCGTCGCAGGGGTCGGCATCGGGGCAGATACGATAGCCCGAGCCATACGTGGGGCCCAGCTGAATCGCCATGATGATCGCCCTCACGCGCTCGGCGGGCGCGCCGTCAAAGCTGGCTGTCATGGGGTAATTGCGATAGCGTAGGCCAAACTGCTCAAGTCCCGAGAGAGTGTAGAGCGGAGTGCCGGCGAGACCCGTCTTTTTGCGCAGCTCGGTGGTGCCCAGGCCGATGGCGGCATCGATGCCGATCGAAAGCGTCTGGTCGTAGTACTCAACGGAAGCCTCGCCGCTACCGCTTGCGGGGTTCCATGAGCGAATGCGCCCGATGTCCTGACGCTGCAGCTCGCAGGAGAGCAGCGCGCCAAAATCCTTACCGGAGAAATCGTCGATGCCGAGTGTTTGGGCAAAATCGTTGCCGGAGCCCACGGGTAGGATGGCGAGAGCGGGGCGGACCGCCTCATCCTGCGTCATAAGCCCGTTGACGACCTCGTGAATCACGCCGTCGCCGCCAAGGGCGATAACGGTGCGATAGCCCTGAGCCTGTGCGGCAAGCTCCTTGGCGTGTCCCATGCGCTCGGTTAGCACCAAGTCAAACTGGGATGCGCGTGCAGTCATGTCCAAAAAGCGTTGCAGGCGCTCGGCAACTTCGTGCGCCGCACCCGACTGGGCGGCTGGGTTGGCGATGATGAGCGTGCGGCCAAAATCAGTTGCGTGCATGGGGCGACTCCCGGCGTATGACGTGACGGTGCGGTCGCGCTCAGGTCGAATTGCCCCCGATTGTGGCTGCACGTCGAATACTTACGTCTACTCTATCAGGTCGTTGTGGCGCTCGATAGCATCCGCTACCGTACCGCCCTCATCCACAATAAGCGAACGGCGCTTGGGCGAGATGATGCGCTGGGCGGGGTACACGCCGCGGTGTCCGGCAGTTAGGTAGCTGATAAAGGCCACGATGACAAAGAACCCGGCTGCCGTGCCGTGGAACAGGTCGATGGCCATCATGCAGGTGGTGATGGGCACGTTGAGGCCGGCACAGAACACGCCGAGCATGCCGAGAGCCGCCAGAAAACTGGGGTCGATTCCGACGAGGCAACCGATCCAGCCGCCGAGCGCCGCACCGATGCCAAACAGGGGCGTGACCTCGCCGCCTTGGAAGCCCACACCCAGGGTAAGCGCTGTGACGACCAACTTGATGGCTGCGTCTGCCAGGGTGGTGTTGCCGGCAAATCCGGCGCCGGAAAGCCACGTGGAAAGGCCGGCGTAGTCCCAGGCGTCGAGAAGGGCATAGGCGGCCAAAACCACGAGTGCGCCTATGAGTGCGCGAACGAGGTAATTGGTGATAAAGCGACCGTACAGGCTCTTGACGGTTCGAACTGACCAGGCAAAGAGGCGTGCCGTCAGACCGAAGATAATGGCGCTGATAACAACGATGACAACCGTCCGTGGTGTCATGTTGGGAACGCTGGCGATGACATTCGCTTCGTACTCGGTACCCAGGGCGAGTGATGTAAAGTAGCCGGTAAACGAGGCGACCAGGCAGTAGATGCCCGCGGTGTAGTCGATCTTGCCGATAAAGCACATCTCCATGCCAAAGAAAGCTCCGGCAAGGGGCGAACCGAATACGGCGCCAAAGGCCGACGAGATGCCGGCGAGCATGAGGTCGTGGTGGTCATGCTTTTTGAGGTGGGCGAGGCTCGAGATGTTGCTGGCGATGGTGCCGCCAATCTGCACCGCAGCTCCCTCACGACCGGCCGATCCGCCGGTGAGGTGCGTGAGCGTGGAGCAGACGAAGGTGAGGACGGCCATGCGCATATGGATGAGGCGTGTGCCCAGAGCGGAGTCGATGACCAGGTTGTTACCGCGTTTGGCGGCAAGACCGTGGTTTTTGTACACCCATGCGGTGGCAACGCCCACAACGGGAAGCAGCGCGTAAATCCACGCATGGTGCTCGCGATAGTCAGTCGCGATATTCAACGAGGCCAAAAACGCCCAAGCGGCAACGCCCATGGCGAGCGATACGGTGACGACGAGCACGAGCAACTTGGCGCTCACGAGTAGGTTGCGGACGTTGCGGCGCGTGTCGGCAGCTAAGAGATGCTCGGAGCGAGTGAGCTGATGTCTGCCTGCCATGATGACGTCGTTCAGGGAGAAAAAGCCGCCGTCGTCGAGCGGCTGGGAATGATCCTGCGTTTCGTTTGCGCTTTCGGTTTTGTCGTTATGAGCCATACGTTCCTCTTTTAGGTTGCAACGCAAGCATTATAAAACGCGGTAAACGCGACGAGCTGGTGGGTTGGTTTCCATTCTGTTTCGCGGCCTGCAACCGACAGGTGTATTTGCGGGTACAGGCCGAGTCGCGGCCGTGCATCGGGGGATTATACTGAGAAAAGCATAAAGAATCGGCGCCTCTGTTGTGCGCCGTGTCATTAAGAGGTGCATATGGCAGAGAAACTCATTCCACTGGAGGACGCGCAGTCGATTGTCCTGTCGCACGTTGCTCCGACGGATCTCATCGAGATTCCCGTGTGGCAGGCCGCCGGTCTTCCCTTGGCCGAGGACGCGGTGGCCGATATCGACATCTCGCCGTTTGCCAACAGCGCTATGGACGGATATGCCGTGCGCTCGGCGGACTTGGCGCAGGCATCTGGCGAGGCGCCGGTGACGCTCGACGTTATCGGACACGAGGCCGCGGGCCATGTGTTTGAGGGCGCAATCGGCGCGGGTGAGACGGTCCGCATCATGACGGGCGCGCCGGTACCCGAAGGTGCCGATGCCGTTGTGAAGTACGAGATCGTCGATGTGCTTGACGGTGACGGCAACGAGGGCTCGCGTGTGAGGTTCTCGGCGCCGGCCAAGGTGGGGGAGAACGTTCGCTCTGCCGCCGAGGAGGCCCATGCCGGCGATGTTGTGATGCACGCCGGCGAGGTCGTGGCTCCGGCGGGCGCGGGTCTGTTGGCAAGCGCCGGATATGCGAGCGTGAAGGTGCACGCTGCCCCACGTGTGGGCATTATCTCGCTGGGCACGGAACTGGTCGCACCGAGTAAGGTACCGGCGCGCGGTCAGATTCGCGATTCCAACTCTTCGGCGCTGATGGCCGAGGCACTCGATGCCGGCGCCGAGCCCGTGTTCTACGGCATTGCGCCCGATGATGAGCAGGCGATTGCCGAGCTGGTGCATCGTGCCGTGCAGGAGTGCGATTTTGTCATTACGAGCGGCGGTGCCTCGGCGGGCGACTACGACTATGTGACGGCACTGGTCCATCGCGAGGGCGAGGTGCTCTTCGACCGCATCTCGATGCGTCCGGGCAAGGCTATCACGTTTGGCTTGCTCGGGGGTAAGCCCTACCTGGGGCTTTCAGGCAATCCTGCCGCGGCGTATGTGGGCTTTGAGATGCTCGCCCGTCCGGCGATTCGCAAGATGCGCGGCTTTGCCGAGGGTGCGCGTCCCGTGCAGCAGGCGACGCTCACGCATAGCGTGAAAAAGCGACAGCATCGCCGCTTCTTCGATCGCGCCACGGTTTTGCGCGACCCCGAGACCGGTGAGTTGTTGGTGACCGAGGCCAAGACGCAGAATTCGGCGCTGCTTGGAACCATGCAGCGTGCGAACTGCCTGTTGCGTATTCACGAAGGACCGTGCGACCTTGCGGCGGGCGACGTCGTGGATGTCGTGCGTGTCGACCTGCCTGAGGGCACGGTGCTATAGGAGGAATGCTATGGAGTTGAAGATTTCGATTGTGACGTGCTCGGATACGCGCGATCTTGCCCAGGACGAGGCGGGTGCTGCGCTCGAGGAGCTTATCGTGGCACAGGGCTGGACGGTCGCCTCGCATGTGGTCGTGCGTGACGACGTCAGCGAGATCGGTGATGCCATTGCGGAAGCCGCCGATGAGTGCCACGCCAATGTCGTGCTCACCTGCGGCGGCACGGGGCTTTCGATGCGCGACGTAACACCCGAGGCGACGCGTGCCGTCTGTGACCGCGATGTGCCGGGTATTGCCGAGGCAATCCGTGCGTATTCGATGACCAAGACGCGCCGCGCTATGCTCTCGCGCGCTATTTGCATGCAACGAGGTCATACACTTGTCGTAAACTTTCCCGGTTCTACGAAGGCCGCCCGCGAAAGCTGGGAGGCCATAGCAGACCAGCTGGAGCATGCGGCTCAGATGACAGCGGGCGGCGGACATACCAACTAAGCGGTTTACCTGCGGCGGGGCGACCTGAACGGCTGCTCCGCCTTTGTTTTCCGCCGAAGCGACGCCGAGGTGCACGGTAATTCGAAACTATATTCTCTGACGAGAATAATTTCTCACTTTCATTATTCGCGCAGAAGTATAATCTGATTGCAGATTAAAGCCCGCGGTGGGGTACCCGGGCACAAGATCCGAAAGGGTTGAATATGTTCGATATGGTTTCACGCCGCGGTTTCGTCTCGCTTTCTGCTGCCGCCGGCCTTGGCCTTGCCGGTTGCTCGGGCAAAAAGACGTCCGAGCCCGCTGGTTCCGATGCCGGCTCCGCCAAGTCTTTCTCTAAGAAGAAGGCTGTCGAGCTGCAGGTCTTTGCCGCCAACTCGCTCGAGAAGGCTCTGCCCGAGGTTCAGGAGCTTTACACCGACCAGACCGGCACCACCTTTGCCGACACGCAGTTTAAGGCGTCTGGCGACCTTGTCGAGCAGATGCGCGCCGGTGCCGCCGTCGACGTGCTCATCACCGCTTCCAAGGGTACCATGGACGACGCCGAGGCCGCCGAGCTCGTCGACGCCGACACGCGTGAGGACATGTTCGTCAACGATCTCGTGATCATTCGCGCCGAGGGCTCCGACACCAAGGTCGAGGCCATCGCCGACGTCGCGAACCTGGACGGTAAGATCGCCATTGGCGACGCCAAGACCGTCCCCGCCGGCAAGTACGCCAACCAGGCGCTGGCTTCCGTGGGCCTCTACACCGGCACCGAGGGCGACGACGGCGAGTATGCGCCCGAGATCGCCGAAAAGGTGGCCCTGGCCGACAAAGTTGGTACCGCCGCCGCCTATGTGTCCACGGGCGACTGCGTGGCCGGCTTTGTCTACAGCTCCGATATCTTCCGCTACGACGGCATCGAGGAGGCCTTTGTGTGTCCCGAGGATTCGCACAAGCCCATCGTGTATCCGGGTGCCGTTGCCGAGAGCTCTGAGCACGCCGACGAAGCCAAGGCGTTCATCGACTTCTGTCTGTCCAACAGGAAGGCTCAGAAGATTTGGGCTAAGTACGGCTTTGAGCTTTCCGCGTAGTGCGGCTTGGCGCGATAATTCCATCGTTTTGTGTCTCACTCCGTCTCCTTATATTCGCTTGGAGCTTTTCGTGCTTAATAGATTCCGCATCCTTGTCGCCTGTGCTTTGACCTTCGCGCTTTGCTGGGTGCCGGGATTTGCGTTTGCTGGGGACGCTGAGGACGGGGCCCAGGTTGCTGCGACTGCTCATGGGCTTTCCTATGGGATCGAGGGTTTTGAGCGGTTGGCCAAGGGGACCGCTCGTGCCATGGAGGGCCAGCCTGAGGGCTACCGGTTTCCCGTTGACGAGGACGTGGACCTTGTAGTGGCGCCTGCTGCCGATCGCGTTGTGGTGTGGATATCGCCCAAGGCGATCGAGAGGTATGGATTGGATCCGCAGAACAACGAGTGCGTATCGGGTCTCAAGGCCCTCGTCTGTGAGCTCGACAGCGCAAACTGTATGGGAGGTGCGCAGCTAGGGGACGTGGATCTTCCTTGGTATGTCACGGCGGAAACAACGTTTGATGCCGGCGGGTATACCTATGGCTTTGACGAGCGCGGTGCGGATGGGGGCCGCTATGTGGTGATTGCATCAGCCTCGGGTGATGCCAAAGGCGGCGCGCGTTGGCTTGATAGCGCTCAAATGGTAGAAGCATCGTCTGTCGTGTTGCGGGATGAGCAGGGGCCCTTGACCTCTCTGGCCTCCTTATTGGGCGGCATCGACTACCGACCGTTTTGGGTGTCCATTAAAACGAGCGGCCTTGCCCTGCTGATCTCCTTTGCGCTGGGCCTGTTTGCCGCGTGGAAGACCATGGGCACCTCGAGTCGCATCAAGGGCCTGCTCGACTCGGTCTTTACCATCCCCATGGTGTTGCCGCCCACGGTCTGCGGCTTTCTGCTCCTTATGCTGTTTGGCCGCTCGACCGGGGTGGGCCAGTGGCTTATCGCGCACGGCGTCTCGATTGTCTTTACGTGGCCGGCGGCGGTGATCTCTGCCGTGGTGGTATCGTTTCCCCTGGTCTACCGTACGGCGCTCGGCGCCTTTGAGAGCCTCGACACGCAAATGCTCGATGCGGCGCGCACGCTGGGCTGGTCCGAGCGACGCATCTTCACCAAACTCATGATGCCGCTCGGCTGGCCCTCGATTGCCGCCGGCACGGTGCTCGCCTTTGCCCGCGCCATGGGCGAGTTTGGCTGCACCCTGTTCTTTGCGGGCAACTATGCCGGTATTACGCAGACCATTCCCATTGCGATTTACTTTGAATGGATGGGCGGCAATACGTCGGTGGCCCTCTTTTGGGTCGTGGTCGTAATAGCGTTCAGCTTCCTAGTCATCCTGTTCATCAACATGTACACGGCGCATTCGCAAAAATACCGCGAGCGTGGCCTTTCCCGTGCGGAACGTAAGCAGGCCAAAGATCTCGCCGGACAGGGCGATTCACTCGACCCGGCGGGCGGTGATGCCTTGCGTATCGATCGCGAGGCACTGGCCGAGCTCATGCGCGATGAGCCCGCTATGCAGGGAGGTCGATAGGCCATGTCACTCGTTCTGGACATAAAAAAGCGCTATCCGGGGTTTATGCTCGATATGCAGCTTGAGGCCGGCGAGGAGCGTGTGGCGCTGCTTGGTGCCTCGGGCTGCGGCAAGAGCTGCACGCTGCGCTGCATTGCCGGCGTGGAGACGCCCGACGAGGGCAAGATCGTCGTCAACGGCGTGACCTTTTTTGACTCGGCGGCTGGCATCAACCTGTCACCCCAGGAGCGAAAATGCGCCCTGTTGTTTCAAAACTATCAGCTGTTTCCCAACATGACGGTGGCCGATAACGTATGCGCCGGTGTAAAGGATGCTGGCGACGCCGCCGCGCGCAAAAAGCTCGCCGAGCGCTATTTGGGCATTTTCGGTCTGGCCGATTTTGTCGATCGCTGCCCCGCGCGACTCTCGGGCGGGCAGCAGCAACGCGTGGCGCTTGCCCGTATGGTGGCGGCGCATCCGGGCATTTTTATGTTCGACGAGCCCATGAGCGCGCTCGATGCGTATCTCAAGAGCGCGCTTGAGCAAAACATGCTCGACCTGTTCGATGTATGCAACCGCACCGTGCTCTACGTGAGCCACGACATCGACGAAGCGTGCCGCCTGTGCCAGCGCATCTGCGTGATGCACGACGGGCATGTTGAGGAGATCGGCTCCGTCGAGGACGTGGTCCGCCGTCCGCAGACGCTGGCGGCGCTGCGCCTGACGGGCTGCAAGAACACAAGCCGGGCGCGCAAGATCGGGTCTCAGGAAGTTGAAGCCCTGGACTGGGGCATGACCTTTAACGTGGGCCATGAGGTTCCCGATAACGTGACGTACCTCGGTATTCGTGCGAGCTACTTCCATGTTGACAATCGCGCGGAGCGCGGTCGCAACAGCTACGATTTGCACGTGGCCCGTGTGAGCGATTCGCGCTTTGAGCGGCTGGTGCTGCTGGACGTGCCGCGTGCTGATGCGCCCACGCGTCTGCAGTGGAAGGTGAATAAGGTGAGTGTACCCGTGGAAGAGCTGCCGCAGGCGGGTGAGACTCTGCGCATGCATTTTGATGCAAGCAGGATTCATCTCGTTTGCCGATAATGCGGGTGCGATGCGGTCGAGGAGGTAGTCCTCGACCGCTTTGTTTTCACTTCGCCGTTCGCCGATTTCTACATGACTAAACCTTATCAGTCTGATAATTAATTATCAGACAGCGAGATGCTCACATCCCAACGTTGTCGTACGCGTGTCGACGGTGTTCGTCTTGACGACAACCGTTGATATAGTTACCTTCGACGAGAAAAGGAGGGCGCGCCGATGCTGCAGAAGACATATTCGCGTCGCGTTGCCGCGCGCGCCCTGTATATGGCTCGGAGCCGCATATGAGCAGGTATGTTCACGGCTCCGGGAGAGACGACGCACAACTAAATAATCGACCGCAAAGCGGGTTCCCCAAAATTCCGGGTTTGAGCACGGCTGGGTTTTCGCCACCCACCGTGCAGAAATACCGTAGCTATTCATTTTTGGTTCGAGAGGGGAACCGTCATGGCTGAAGAATTCGATTTCCATCCGATGTGGGAGAGCCTCGGCATGAATCTTGCCGACCACGACATGCTGCTGGGCGCCGTGGGCCAGATGTACGGCGATATGTTCCTGACGCAGAACAATCGCCCCAAGTCTACGTCCTACCTGGATTTTGTCGCCACCAACATCCACAGCGGCCGTATTAAGGAGATGCTCGACAAGAAGGAGGCCGGCGAGGCCACCAAGATCGTCGGTTCGTTCTGCGTCTACGTGCCCGAGGAGATCGTGCTTGCCTGCGATGGCATCCCCGTGGGCCTGTGCTCGGGTGCCGACTGGGCAACGGACAAGGTCGAGGAGCACTTGCCGCGCAACACCTGTCCGCTCATCAAGAGCTTTGCCGGCTTTAAGCTGGGCGAGGTCTGCCCCTACATTGAGTCGAGTGATCTGGTGGTGGGCGAGAACACCTGCGATGGCAAGAAGAAGGCCTACGAGTTCTTTGCCACGCAAAAGAACATGTACGTCATGGATATCCCCAACGTGCACGACGAGTCGACGCTCGTGACCTGCAAGGCCGAGGTTAAAAAGCTTGCCGCCAAGATCGAGGAAGAGTGCGGCGTCAAGATTACGCCCGAGCGCCTGAAGGCTGCCATCCACGCCGTCAACGAGAAGCGTCGCGCCCTGCAGCGTCTGGCTGCCACGCGCGCTGCCGATCCGGCGCCCATCAGCGGTCTCGACAGCCTGCTGACCGTTCAGGCCGCCTTTATGGACGATACGTCGCGTCTGACCGGAGCCGTCAACGAGATGGCCGCCGAGTGCGAGCAGCGCGTTGAGGCCGGCGAGGGCGTGGCGCCCAAGGGGACCAAGCGCATCCTGTACACCGGCACGCCCATGGCCGTGCCCAACTGGAAGCTGTTCAACCTCATCGAGAAGGCCGGCGGCGTTGTGGTAGGCGAGGAGTCCTGCACGGGCTCGCGCTACTACAAGGACCTGGTCGACGAGTCCGGTGAGACGGTCGACGAGATGCTCGACGCCATCGCCGAGCGCTACTTTAAGATTAACTGCGCCGTCTTTACGCCCAACGATCAGCGTATGAAGGACATTGTCCAGATGGCCAAGGACTTGCATGCCGACGGCATCGTCGACGTGGCCCTGCAGTTCTGCACGCTCTACGAGATGGAGTCGTTTGCCGTGGAGAAGGCTGCCGAGGAGGCCGGCATTCCGTTTATGCACATCACGACCGACTACGCCGGCGAGGATGCAGGCCAACTGCAAACCAGGATTGAGGCTTTCTTGGAAACCATTTAGGACTATTCGTCCCGGCGGCTTCCCCAGGCACCCGATCTTGCCGTTCAAACCGTCGCTTGCGTACCAAAGTACGCGGCGCTCCTTTTTCACGGCAACCTCGGGCACCTGGGAAAGCCGTTTCCTTGGTTGGTTAAAAGGTTTGTTAAGGAGTTATATGTCGGAAAATATGGAGCAGCCGTTGCCATCCACGTTTGAGGAGTTCAACGAGCAGCGCAAGGCGGCGTTTATTCGCGTTAAGGATTACAAGCAGGCGGGCAATCGCCTGGTCGGCTTTTTGTGCAGCTATACGCCGCTCGAGATCATCGATGCCGCGGGCGCTGCAAGTGTGGCCTTGTGCGGTACATCCGACGAGGTGATTCCCGAGGCCGAGAAGGTGCTGCCGGCAAATCTGTGTCCGCTCATCAAGTCGACCTACGGTTTTGCCTACTCGCAAAAGTGCCCGTTTACGTACTTTAGCGACATGATCATCGGCGAGACCACCTG
>CATYJU010000056.1 GCA_958407995.1 uncultured Collinsella sp. | reverse complement strand
CGAAGCTCTCGGGCGTCCGCGGCGGGCGCGGGCGCGCCCCCGGCGAGCGCGCACCGGCGGACGTAGGCCGACAGGTCGAGCCCGGCCGCCTGTGCGCGCTCGCGCATGAGCGCGGCGTCGCGCTCGCTGATCCGGAGGTGGATCTGGGCGTCTTTTCTCTCTTTGGCCAAAACGGCCCCCTTCCGGTTGTTTCGGCAAGGGGCCGGCGGGAGCGCCAACGGGCGCGGCTCGCCGTCCCCGCGCAGGGCGTAGGGGAGCGCCGGCAGGCGCGGTTCCGACCGCCCGGAGCCCCGGCGCGTGAGCGCCGGCAAGATGGAATGTGTACACATTCCCACATCTTGCATGCCCATAGTAGGGAACCCACACGTTTTCCCGGATATGGGCAGGTGAGCGTAGGCGAAGTGATGGCGACCCATAGGGAGCCATCGAACGTAGCCGGAGCGAGAGCCGGCGGGGCGTGACACGGCGGGGCGATCGCGAGTTGAAGCCGAGTGATTGCCCCGCCGTTCACGGCCCGCCGGCGGCCGCCCGGGGTTCCAAGGGGACTCGTCCCT
The DNA here is from genome assembly GCA_958407995.1 of uncultured Collinsella sp. Taxonomy (GTDB): domain Bacteria; phylum Actinomycetota; class Coriobacteriia; order Coriobacteriales; family Coriobacteriaceae; genus Collinsella. The sequence continues at coordinate 9,862 of CATYJU010000056.1, read as the reverse complement.
TTGGCGCGCAGGGGTCCGGGGGCGGCGCGGTCCGCCCCCGGGTAACGCCGCGGCCGGGCGCACCGTCACCGACACGCCCGTTCCGTCCGGGGCCCGTTTCTACTCCGCCCCGACCGTGTAGACCGTTCTCCCGGTCTCGCAGTCGATGGTCTCGGCATCGCCGAAGCCGACGCGCACGGCCGCCCATGCGCCGCCGTCGCGGACGGCGGCATCGGCCTCGGCGCGCCCCTCCACGACGAGGACGGCAAGCTCGGCCGACCCGGCCGGGGCGGTGCCGACCTCGAACGCGCCGCCCTCGCCGCAGGCGTCGTACTCGACCACGACCGTCGAGCCCAGCGTCTCCTCGAGAATCCCGATGCGGCTCCCCATCTCGGCAACGGCCCGCCCGCCGACCGTGGCGAGCCGGTACCGCGCCATGCCCGACGCGGCGAGACGGCCGTCGAGTGAGATGATTCCGGCCGCGGCGAGGGCGTCGAGGAGGACCTCCGGCATATCGTCCGCGATGGCGATGCGGTCCGGACCGGCCGTCCCGGGGACGTTCACCGTGAGGACGCCCCACTCGGCCATGTAGCCGTCGGACTGCGGGTCCGTGGCGTCGAGCAGGAGGATGGCGAGCGCGCCGTCCTCGTAGCGCTCGGCCACGGGGGCGAGGCGAACGGCCCCGCCCATGAAATCGAAATCAACCGTGACCATGTCGCTACCTCCCCACCGTGCTGAGCGGGGAAGGCTTGAAGTGCTCGTCACGCTCGACCACGGGGAATCCCATGGAGCGGTTCAGCTCCACCATCTCCTTGATGCTGAAATAGCCGAGCTCGTCGTCGTAACCTCGAACGAGACCGAACGCCTCGTCCGTGCCGTCAAATTCGAGCATCCACCAGTCCCAGCCGTTCACGCACGAGAAGAAATGGGCGTAGACCGTCGGGTCTTCCGCGCCGTCCTGCTCATAGAGCCGCGGAACCGTCTCTGCGATTTCCTTGGTCATCAACTCCTGCATGTCATCCTCCGTTCCGGGCGCGTGGCCCTCAGACTCTCGCCCCTGTGCGCAGAAGCGAAGCGCTGCGTCGGCGGTGCTTGCTTCTGCTCCTGCAGAAGCCCCGCGCCGCCGGGGGACGGGTCAAGAGTCTTCGCGACAACCTCCACAACCCGCAGGGTTGTGCGTGGTTTCGCGTGGGCTCTTGACGCGGCACCCGACGGCGCGGAACCGGGTCGCAAGGCCATGGCCATACGGCGGCGCATGCCGTCGGCCGGAACCGAGCAAGAAGGACCGCCGGACGGCGGGCCTGAATAGATGGCTGGCTGGTTGTTGGTATATGAGGTTCATCGATGCGCGAGCAGATTGAAAGGTCAATGAATCGGATTCTTGATGTCTTCGCCGTCGAAGGCCCAGACCCACCATCTGGCGCCGTTGCCCTCTCGGGTCGAGGACCGTTCGAGGTAGATCGACGTCGTCCACCCGCCGAACCTGACCGACCATTCCTGGTTGCTCGCCCCATGGAGCACCGGACCCACCGGCCCGACGGAAACGATCTCATCGATCGCGAAACGCCTGCCGTCCGGCCACGGGATCGCGAACGGCACGATTTCGCCCGATGCGCTCGTCCTGAGCTCGACGTCCACGTATTGCTTATGACACCTACGACTGTGGTCCGGCCCGACGGACCTCACAGTGCAAACGCCGGTGAAAACGCCGTCCTGCCTCACAACGCCGTCACCGCCATTCCGGAGCCTTTGGCCACGAACCACCTGCCGCCCTCCCACCAGAGCGTCTTCCTTTGTTTGGCGATGCAGACCCCGATCTCCACGCAGAGATTCCCGAAGATCGCGCGCCCGTATTCACGCCGGTCGTAGATGCTTTCAACTGTCCAGGACCGCCCGTCAGCCCAATGGATGACCCATGGGTCCGCGGGACCATGGTCGAGATCGTCGGCACCCTTGGTGTCGACCCGCACGTATATGCGACGCTCTTCCACGGGAATCCCGCACGTGCCTGCCAGACTGTGCTTATGGAACAAAAGACCCTCCCAGTATTACGAACATATGTTCCATTATGACATACTGAGGGGACACACCGACGACGGGAGGCCACCATGAACGATGAAGAACGTGGACGAATTTACGATATCGTCTACGAGATGCACGGACTCGCCGCCACGCTCCTCGCGGCATCTCGCGGAGACCTGCAGGATCCCGAGAAAATCGTGGAATACGCCGCAACCCAGACCGATCATTTCGCTGATGAACTCATCTCGTGCATCACAGTAAAGAGCGATTAGAAAACTCTGAATACTAATTATAACTTGTATATACACTCTATATAATTTGTATATAGAGTGTATATACTTCTTATATAACTAGTCTCGATTCATCCTCATCTCAAGGCCCTCAACGATAAGCCTCGAGACTGTCGTGTTGTGCTCTGCGGCGTAGGTCGAGATCTCGGCCTTCTGCTCATCGGTCACCCAAAAGGTGATGCACTTCCCCTTTTTCCGAGTGCTGGTCGAATCCCCTTTGTGTCGCGTATCCTGGTTGGCCATAAGGGTCGGGGCAGCCTCTTCGGGCACAGCCATACGACGGATTGGTCTCTTAGCCGGCATAGTGAATCTCCTCGTCGTTACGCAGAATCTCCTTGAGCTCTTCCCAAATCTCCTCATAACCAAAGAGATCATCACCGAACGAGTTGCCAAAGAAGTTACGCAAGCCCTCGCGACGACGGACCTGATGGTCGAAATAGCTAAGGTCGTTATCCTCGATCTCGCTCTGAGCTTTCGCGAACGAGAGCGTGTTAGCGGCAACCTGTGTGAGCAGCACGCCATAGAAAACGCCTCGGCCATCGAGCGTGCGGGCAGTCTCGATTGTCTTCACGACGTCTGCTGCACCCGGCCCAGTCGGAATCACGACAAAATCTGAGGCCTCAGCTGCCTCGTCCATGATGTTTCCGTTCGGCGGACAATCAATGAAGATCCACTTGTTGGGGTCCCTACGGTACTTGATGCCAGCACGGCGAACCGTCGCCAGATTCGCCGACGTCACGGGAAACGGGAGGGAATCGTCATTCTGGTCGGCAAGAAGCGCCCAGAAGCTGGCGCTAGACTGAGGATCGCAGTCGTAGACCTCGACGTCCTTGCCCTCACGCTCGGCAGCTGTCGCCAACGACATGGCGGTCGTTGTCTTGCCGACTCCGCCCTTTAAATTCATGGCTGAAATAATCATGAGCACTCTCCTTGAAAGTACTGTTGTATCTAACAGCATACTTATATAGAAAGTATATACATTCTATATAGAGTGTATATACTTTTCTTTCAATTCGGCGAGGTCATCAGCCGTAAGCGTCCGTCCAGCGCTCCTTGCAGCACGCATCTCTTCGAACAAACCCGGCGCTTCGTGCCTCGCCCACTCAATCGCTGCATGGACACCGAGGGCGCGGGCTTTCATCAGGTCAGAGCGTTTGCCCATAAGATCAGCCGTCATGAGCGCGTCAAAGTAATCGTCCGTCTCGCTATTCCAAACCCTCCGTTCATCATCAATGCCAATCTTTATCTGGCTGAGCAGATCGCCGTTCTCGCGAACGATTCTCTTAACCTCGGATGCGCTTGCAAGACCAAAGAAGACCGCCGTTTGCTCATACGGCTCCCACGGGTGCGATGCAACGTGACGCAGCACTGCCCGCACAAGGCCCAAACGGTCATTGGCGTACCTGTGCTTAAATTGCTCGGCCTGCTCCTCCATGACCTTTCTCGGCTGATACGTGGAATGCCTCTCATGGTTCAAGGCCTTCTTATACTCGGTCTGCCATCCAGGCGTAAGCCACTTGTAGACAGTTGGACGAGATACCTCCGCAATTCGGGCAAGAGCAGCCATGCTTAGGCCGGGGTTTTCGGCTGCAGCCTTCCAAACTTGGATCGCCTTCGTCGGCGCGCCGTCTCGATTGCCGTTGTCCCACCAGTTCGTCCCACTCGCCCTCTGGTTAAGGTCCCTGGTCATGCGGGCCTTCTCGAGAGACAAATCCCTCGGTAATCTCTTGTCGGGCGGATTGCCGCCGTGACCCATCTTCTCGCCGTATGAAACAGCGGCCTTCCGTTCGCAAAATCCCTGCGTATAACGACGTGACCGACCAGCCGCTGAGCCGCCCTCAAAGGCCTCCAGAGCCGCCGCAACATCGTTGGCGGTGAATCTGTTGTCTGGCGCAACCGAAAGGGCGTCAAACCGCTCCAGGAGGCCGTAAGCGTCATCCTCAAGCTCGTCGTAAGGCACGCCGCATTTGTTAGCCATGACAGCGAGGTAGAAAATGCACCAATAGCGGTGATCAACGGACGCCTGGTCCCTAATGACGCTTAAAATCCGGTCATATCCCGCTCGGCCATACGTCCATCCGCCTCGCGGCTCGCCGTTGACGACGCATCTCTCGTACCACTCTGGCCATAGCTCTTTTGCCTGAGCAATCGGGGTCTTTTGATGAGCCTCCTGCGTTAGTTCGCGAAGCGCAGCAAGGCCGTCCATGTCTTCCTTGCCCCTCAGTTTTGGGATGAACGATAGGAGATATGGAATCGTGGCTGGCGGAGTCGCGTCATGAGAGAAACATTCTGCAACATAAGGCTGTTTGTATTTCGGCTTCCCGATATCGCCGTTGAGCTTGGTCGCGCTTCCGACCATTCGGAAGCCCTGAAAGATGCCCTGCGTTTGTTTCTTGTCTGGATCACTGGCGCTTGTGTTGGAGTTCCAGACACGGTCGGTCAGCTCACGCTTGAGAACCTGAAGACCAGCAACATATCGCGTCATGAGTGGGACAGGATGGTCAAGCAGATACACGACATGCAGGCCTGTTCCAGAGCTGACGAGATAGTTGGCGTACGGTATCACGCCGCGCTCCATCTGGTGGAGCAAGTTATCAAGCTCTCGTTCACCAACATAGTCAAGATCAATCATAATCGCGTGCAGGAAACGAGCGTTACGGCTACTGCGGCTCTTGCCATAGTAGCTGACCGGTGCAAGGAACATGAACGTGTTCTGGTCTATAGACAGCTTGCGAAGGGCTTCAAGTTCCTCAAGACCATCGTGGAGGGTATAACGGTGCATGACTCTTTTAACGAGCTTGTTGCCCTTCGAGTCAACCCCCTTGTCTATCTCCTTTCCGGTGTCTTCAAGAACGATAACGTTAGGCTTGCCATCGGAATCGTCGCCCTTCTTTTGCAACGTACCATCCGGAAACAGCGAGTGATAGAAAGTGTCGGCGTCGCAGTAGTTCCAACCCAAACGATAGGAGTCAAACAGCTTCTCATTTCTCACCTGATTGGCATGACGCTCGTTCTCATACCAGCGACCGTCATGTTCACTGGAACTCTTACGACGCTTTCTTGAGACAGGCATAAAGCTCCCTTCAAGATGAAAACAACACTCCATTGAAAACAACCTCAGGAGCGACCCCGAGGGGCAGCCCTGCGGGCTAAGCAGGACGTATTTTAAGGCTATATGTAATTTTACACTTCTTCGCTTGGTAAAGGTGTATATAGAATCTATATACACTAAAAAGCAGATCACGCCATCGCAAAGTCGACCACGCGGCGCTGTCGATATAATTCCATCGGCGGATTCCCGCGCGCGGGCGATGCATCCATACGGAGGTGTCGCTATGTCGAAGGTCTTGGAAGCCCTCGCCGCCCTGGCGGCGGTGGGCACGTTCATCGTCTCGTTTCTCGATTCGTACGAGATTCAGTTCAGGATTCGGAGGCGCGCGCGGACAGTGCGCGACGGAAAGGAGCAGCGTCGGCAACGGCGTAAAAAATAAGGCCGGGAGTGCAGCCCGGCCTTTGCAAGTTGAAATCCGCATCGCCCGCGTAACCGGTTAGCCACCTGCGCGGGGTCCGCTTCTTTCGTTTTCGATTATACCCGATTCGGAAACATCGATCGTCGCCTACATAGCATTGTCGTTCCCGTCGTCCATGGCCCGATCGGCCATACGGTACATGGCCATGCCAACGCCAAGGGCATGCTGAATGCCGCCGATGCTGAACCCGCGCCCGAGCCTGTGCCCGCGGATAGCGGCGACCCTTATCCGCTCGCCGCGCCCGTCCCTGCGGTCGTAGGTCGGACGGTACTCGAAAACAACGTCCTTCTTCTTCGCCTTGGTATCCCGGCTCAGCCGCATGTGGACGCCCCTCTTCTCAAGGGTCTCGTTGAGGGCGCGCATCTTGTTCTTGGCGTCGGACGCCGCGACCTCGCGGACGCTCTCGCGGACGACCCGGCGCACGTGGTCCTGGTCGGTCTCGAATCCGGCAGATCTCGCGAAGCCCGCCTCGCGGGCCATCTGCTCCCCGCGCGACTCCTGGCGTGCATGGGACCTGCTGTTGCGCTGTCCGCGCTCAAGCCGCGAGAGTCCCCAGCGGGTGTCCATCTCGCGCATCCTCGACGCATGAAGGGTCTTCTGGCGGCTCGCGCGGCCCTCGTCGAGCCTGCGGCCGGTCTCGAGGTCGGTGCGGTTGATGGCGATATGCACGGCGTAGCGGTCCGTTCCATCCTTCGAATGTTCGAGATGGAGCGCCCAGGCGGCCTCCTGGTTGGGGTAGTAGCGCTCCACCCACTCCCTGGCGAACCCCATGCACCCGGCCTTGGTGAGCTTGCCGCCATTGACGTCGCACTCGTCCGGGTTGAACGCGATTATCTGGTGGTAGCAGTAGGTCGTCTTGCAGCCGGCACGGCTCGGGTCGTTGTGCCCGTAGGCCTCGCGCGTCCGGTCCATCTCCCGGGCCCAGCCGTCGGGGTCGTTGAGGTTCTGCGAGTCGATGTCGAGCGCGTCGTGCCTCTCGCTCGACCTGTCGAGGTAACCGGCCAGGCTCTTCAAGTGCTGCGCGCTGGTCACCGCGACCTGCTTGATGGCCGTCATGCCCGCCTCCTCATTCGTCCCATGCCGCCCACTCGTCCTCGAACGTCGCGTTGTCCTCGTCGGCCTTGAACACATCGTCGGGCGCGGTCTCGTCGTCGCCGTCCGCCTCGTCCCCGGAATCGAAATCCGGGCACCACGGGTCGGGGACTTCATATGCGTCGCCTTCTGCCGTAGCCCTGGCGAGGGCGTAGTGGGCGGAGCGCTTCCGGCGCTCGGCCTCCTCGTCACCGAGCCCGAAGAACGGGCCCGCCGGGGTGCGGTTGGCGTAGTCGAGCGGGAACTCGAAGACGCCCTCGCGCCCGGGCTTGGAGTTCTCACCGCCCTTGATGGCGATGAGACCGTCGCGGATGGGGATACGCTGTTGCCATTCCCACTCGTTTATCAGGGGCACGGCCGCCTCGTTGTAGCTCGTCCCGACCGAGGCACGGCCCTGGCCCTTCTGGCTGGACGTGCCCATCGAACGCACCGTCCGCTTTCCCGCAAGAGCCGTGAAGAACTTGAAGTCCTCGGGCTCCGACAGCGACAGGGCGACCTTGGTTCCGATCGACCCGACCAGCTTGTCGCGCCCGGCCCCGCCGTCTCCCGGCTCGTTGTACGCGTTGAGCTGCTTGAGGTTCTGGACGAACAGGTACTCGTGGATCCTCATGCTTCGCCCGAGCGTGGCGATGGCCGGCAGGCACGCCACCTTGACATTGAGGTTGCCGATCTCGTCGAGCACGAGCGCCGTCTCGTGCGGCACGCGTCCGCCGCCCTCCTTGCAGACCTGCTGCGCCACCTGCCACCACTGGTTCAAAAAGCAGGTGTAGACGACGCCGTAGGGGTCGCCCTCGTCGAGCATCTCGATGTAGATGGCCGTCTTCCTCTCAATCAAATCGCGGATCGAAACGGTGCTCTCGGACGTCACGGCGCGGAGCGCGCCGTCGGAGAAGATGCTCAGGGCCTCCTTGAGGGTCGATATCACGTTCTTACCGGCGGTCGTCGCGCCGCCGTCCCCGAGGAGGTCGGACGCCGGCGAGAACGCCGGGTGCGACGGGCCGAGGTTGCGGATGTAGTCCTTGAGCGGGGCGGACGGGTCCTTCGGGTCGTCCCCGGCGGTTCCGCGCTCGACGAGCGCGGCGACGCTCGCGAGGTTCTTCTGCCTGCGCGGGATATCGGCGGTGCAGACGACGAGGATGCACGCGGCGAGCATGTTACGCGCGGCCTTTGGGAAATAGGTGTTCTTCTCACCGCCGATGGGGATGAGGTCGACGGCGACCTGGCGCGCCGTCCTCACGGCTAAATCTGTGTCGCCCGCCTCGGCGGCATCGGCGACGAGCGCAATGGGGTTGTACCGACTTGCCCCCGGATAACCGGTCAGGTCGAAGACAACGGTCTCGTAGCCGAGCTCCTGCGCCTTGTCTGCCGTGAGCTCAAGCACCTCCGGCTTGCCGGTCGAAACGACGTTCCAACCGGCCGCGAACGTCAGATGCATGGTTTCAAGCACCTGCAGCTGGGTTTTACCTGAGCCTGTCTTCCCGCACGTGAGGGCATGAGGCACGGACGAGTCGAACCAATAGCCCCTTGCCGTCGCGCCGAGAACGAGCCCGGCCCTCTCCGGCGTCCCGGTGCCATCCCAGAAATCGTTCCGGCGGCCAAAATCCGCCGCGCCACGAATGATATGGGCGTCACCGTAAATGCCGCTCTCGACCTCACGGGTGCGCTCCCCCTCCTTGGCCACCGAGTACCCGAACAGGATCAGGAATATCAGCGCGAACCCGGCGAGTATGAACGGGATGTGACCGAGCCATGCGCCGGAGGTCCAGAACGCCTCCCAGAGCTCGGGGCCGACGGCGTCGAGCCAGCCCAGCCAGTCGGGAGCGGCCCCCGCGGCCGCGCACGCGACCAGTGGGGCGACCATCGGGTAGCAGGCCACATCGATGACGGCCGCGAAGACCGCCGCCAGGATTGCGGTTCCGCGATACCGGTCCATGTCACTCGCCGCCGCGACCGTCGGAGATGGCCCAGAGGCAGGCCTTCAGGTCCTCGCGCGAGCGGGCGGTCTCGGGCCACTCGTCGGCGAGGGTGACGACGTCCATGAGGGCGCGGTAGGTGTACGTGAAGCCGCCCAGGACGACCCAGTTGCGCAGGGCGATATCGAAGAATGCCCTCGCCTCGACGCCCTTGCGTCCGTCCTCAAGGGCACGGCCGAGGTCGCGGGCGACACCCTCGTCGATGGCGGCCGACAGGGCCTCGCGACTAGCCGGGTCGTCCTCGCAGACGTGGTGCAGGCGTCTGCACACGGAGTCCCAGCACGTCTTCAGGTGATAGACGGGACGCGAGCCGTCGGTCTCCTCCTTCGATGCGTCGATCAGCGCGCCCAGCGACTGCTGGGCAGCGAGTTCGACGAGCGGTCGAAGGTCGGAGGTCCCGGTCTCCCAATCGTAGACGGCGGCGGCATCGCTGAACGCGGCCGCGACCTCGTCGCGCACCCCAGTCTGCCCATAGTAGATGCGCGTCATGGCACGCTCGGCCAGCCCGCCATCATGCGGCACGAGGGCGTCGATGAGAATGCCCTCGATCTCCTGCGACATGTTGGTGCGGTTGACATCGCAGCGGTCCGCGAGGGCGGCCTCGAGGGCGCGCCTGGCGTCCTCGGACGAGTAGACGAAGGTTCGCTTCGGCTTGAGGGTGGGCATGGCAAGCTCCGTTCGACGGTCCTTATGTGTTGCCCTTATTATACCCCTGTTCCACCCCTATACCAACCCTTCACAATCGCGCCCTACGGCCTCGCGGCCTCCATCGCGTCGGCGACCGCCTGGGCGGCGCGCTCCAGCTCGGCCACGGCGCGCGCGACGTCGGCCGCCGGCACGCCGCCGATGCCGTAGGTGTTGAACGCGCGGGCGATCTGGTTGACGTTGTTTCCGCAACGGCGCAGCTCCGCGTATATCGGGCGAAGCTCTCGGGCGTCCGCGGCGGGCGCGGGCGCGCCCCCGGCGAGCGCGCACC
>CATYJU010000055.1 GCA_958407995.1 uncultured Collinsella sp. | reverse complement strand
CCATGGCAAGGACCGAGCCCATGAGCGGGCAGATGAGCATGGCGCCCACGATGGCGATGTCCGAATCGATATCGAGGCCGATGCTCGCGATCAGCATGGCGATGATGAGGATGCATAGGTGGGAGCCAGTCAGACGCGCCCCGTTTACAAAACGCTTGCGGATCACGTGATAGGGCGCGCGTCCCTCGCGAATGTTGAACGCGCGCTTTAAAAAGCGACCAGCCTGCTCGGCAGCCTCACTATGAGCGGGGCGGATGCCGTGACGCCGATGATGACGCTCGCGCAGTCGCTTGATCTGTTGTTTGTCGAGCTCCATGTCCACCTCGTTCCAGCGCGGTCCGCGCAACGCGCCCGTTGTCTTAACTCTACACCGTGGCGGGCGGGGTGTCTGTTGGATGCGGAATCCGATAGGACGGATGACGCGGGAGCAAATGCAAATCACAGGCTCAATTCCATCACGCGAAAATATGATGCACCAGCTCCTTCAAATGTGACGAAATTGTGAAGCACAGGAGCATGAATTTCAAAAAATACGCTGGTCGCCAATGTTGCGCAACAGAATTCAAAAATCAGCTCCTACATTTTGAAGCGTATGGATACATCCGTGTCAAAGGGAGAAAGCCATGACAAACTACAGTCCACAACACTTTGAGCCTCGGGCCAAGGCCGTCAACGTCAAGGGCGTTGCCAACCGCGCCGTCGCAACCGTTTTGACGGCGGGCCTCATCGCTCAGCCGCTTATGTCGCCGCTGGCGGCAATCGCCGCACCGTCAACCGGTAACGGCGATTCTGTGCAGGGGGGGGGTAGTTCTGTAGAGAATACCGTTGCCGCCGGTAACCAAGCGGTCGTAAAGACGGCTGCCCAGCTGGCCGAGGAGTCGGCAAAGCAGCTCAAGGACGCTCAGGCCGCCTACGATGCCGCCCAGAAGAAGGCCGACGCGGCGGGCCAGTCTCAAAAGCAGGCGCAGCAGCAAAAGAATCAGGCCTCGCAGGCTGTGAGCGACAACGAAATCGAGCAGAACGCAGCAGAAGTCGCCGCGCTCCAGGAGAAGATTGACGAGCTCAAAGCCGCCGTCGACAAGGCCGAGCAACAGCAGAAGAAGCTGGACGACCTGAACGGCCAGCTCGATCAGGCCAACAAGAGCGTCGATGAAAAGACCCAGGCGCTCAAGGATGCCAACACAAAGCGCGACGAAGCCAAGAAAGCCCTCGATGACGCCAAGGCCAAGCTCGAGGCCATGGATGGGTACGAGGCCGCCAAGAAGGCCGTCGAGGACGCGCAGGCAAAGCTCGATGACGCCAATAAGGCAGTTGCTGCTGCACAGGCCAATCTGGACCAGGCCAAGGCTGCCGAGGCCAGCGCTCAGCAGGAAAAGAAGGACACTGAGGCCGCTCTGACTTCCGCCCAGGCCAAGAAGCAGGAGACCGCCGCTGCGCTCGCAGCCGCAACCACCGCGCGCGATAACGCCCAGCAGAAGTTCAACCAGGCGCAGGCCGCGCTCGATGCCGCGACTTCGGGCGCGGGTATCGATCTGAACGCGCTCGAGGCTGCCAAGGTCACTGCCGCCAGCGAGCTCGCGACCGCGCAGGCCGCGCTCGATGCCGCGACGACTGCAGACGCCACCGCACAGGCGAACCTGCAGGCTGCGCAGACTACCGTCACCGCCGCGCAGGAGAAGGCCAACGCCGCCAACGCTGCCGTGGCATCTGCCCAGTCTGCATACGATGCTGCAAACAAGGAGTACAAGGACGCGGCCAGTAAGCGTGACGCCGCGAAGTCGGCATACGAGCAGGCCCAGCAGACCGAGGCCGATAAGAAGGCGGAGTACGACCGTCTCGTCGAGATCCGTCAGCAGAAGAGCAACGAGTTCGATCAGGCTCGTGCTGAAGTAACCGACGCGCACAATGCATACGACGCCGCAAATGCCGAGGTCGAGAAGCTCAACCAGCAGATTGCCGACCTCAAGTCGCACATGACCGTTGACCAGGAAGTCATCAGTCAGGGTATGTTCGGCTTCATGAACTACATCATCGGCGGCAGCCAGTTCACAGCCACGCAGAAAAAGAACGCCCAGGATGCCGTATCGATGCTGACCGGTGCCGATGATAAGGCCGAATGGTATGACCAGTACGTCGATCAGGACATGTCTCGCGACACCAACCCGCTTTCCCTGGAGCAGATGCGCAACGCCCTGACATATCTCGACACCCAGAACAACCTCCGCAAGGCGAACGGTCAGTCGGCGCTTAGCGTCAGCCTCCGCATGACTGTGGCAGCCGCCCTTAATGCATCATATTCATCGAACATTTGGGGACACTCGGAGTGCTACTACGACAATGGGGAAAATCTTGCTGGCGGCGGCGGTGCATATACCGGCGGCGAAACCGAGGACACTCTCGGATGGCCATATACCGGTCTCTACACCGAGGAGAAAGTGAAATTCGATAAGTACGTCGAACAGTATGGTGACGCACTTGGAAGTCATCGATATGATTCCTCCTATATCTGGTGGCACTACAACAGCATCTACCATGAGTGTGGGCACTATCTCAACATCATCGATGCCGGTGCGAAGGCTATCGGCATCGCAACCGGTAGCGGTAAGAACACCGATTCCGAGGTAACCATTTTCGACTATAGCTCTTATGACAGTCAGGCTGATTTCACTGTCTCCGAGTTCAAGAAGCTCGTGAACGACTACATCGACTCTGCCTACAACGCAGGCGGCACGCAGGAGCAGAAGGAGCAGCTGAGGCAGCTTCAGAATAAGCTGGCAGAGGCGCAGAAGAACTTCGGGACTGCTGGAACGGCTTATTCTAACGCATTGGATAAGCAAGAAAGCGCTCGCGATGCCTATACCGCGGCCGACACGAACATGAACACCGCCAAGGGCGAGTACGAGAAGGCTAAATCCGGAACCGCCACCGCAAAGACGGCATACGATGCCGCGAAGGACGCGCTCGGCGGAATCGACATCGAGTCCCTCAAGCAGAACCTCGATACCGCCAAGAGCAAGGCCGCTACTGCCCAGGCAGTTCTCGCTAAGGCAAACGCCACGCTTGCTGACAGCAAGACGAAGGCAGCCGAGGCCGCTGCTCACAAGGCGAAGGCTCGCAGCGCCCGCGATGCCGCCAAGGCAAAGTCCGAACAGGCCAACGAGGCGTATGACAACGCTACCGCTTCGGTCAAGGACCTTGCCGCCAAGCGCGATGCCGCCCAGGCGGACCTTGCGAATAAGCAGGGCTCGCTTGACGAGGCAAAGAAGGCCGACGATGCCGCCCAGGCTGGTGTAGACAAGGCCCAGGCCGCAGATGTCCAGGCCGCGACTGCTCTTTCGGACGCCAAGCAGGCAGTTGCCGCCAAGGCGCAGGCTGTGTCCGACGCACAGGCCAAGGCCAAGGCTGCCGAGGGCGAGCTGACCGGCGCAAACAAGGCCTTCGAGCGCTTCGCCGGCGCCCAGAAGGCGGTCGACGACGCCAAGGCCGCCTATGACGCTGCCGTCGCCGGTGTCGCCGATGCCCAGAAGCAGCTCGAGGCCGCCAACGAAGCCGTCGTCGATGCGAACCTCGAGATCGTCAAGGCCAAGGCTGAGCTTGCCAACGACGAGGCACTCAAGGCCGATCTTGAGGCTGTCGACCACAAGGCATCCCTTGCCGCGGGCACGACGGGCAACGAGAAGCTGGTCAAGCTGAACGCTGCCTACGCTCGCTATAAGGCCGCCGTCGATGCCGCCGCTGGTCTCAAGGCTGCTCTGAGCGATGCCGATGCCAAGCTGTCCGATGCCAACGACGCCTATGCCGCCGCGCTTGCCGAGCTTGGCGATGCCAAGGATGCCCTGGCTGCCGCTCAGGCCGAGTACGACAAGTATCATCCCAAGGCTGAGCCGCAGGCCAAGCCTCAGGTTGCGCAGGCTGCTGCAAAGGCCCCCGTTGCCAAGAAACAGGCTGCGCCTGCCGCGCTCGCCCAGACCGGTGATGACTCCGCTCTTGCGGGCGAGGTGTTCGTCATCGGTGGTATCACCCTCGTGGCCGCTGGTGTGACGCTGAGCGATCGTCGTCGCAAGCAGATGTAGCGTTTCGAGCGTAGATTCTGCAACGAACTTCAGTTCATAGCAGGAACGCTTCGATAGCTTAACCGATAAGGCCGGCTCGCTGTTAAACGCAGCGCGCCGGCCTTTCTTTGTTTCGATATCAAAAAGCCCGGTCGGTAGCCGCGAAAGCTACCGACCGGGCAAATCGTAGGCAATATGGTTGCTGTCGAGCAGCTGCTCGACTTAGCCCAGCAGGCTCAGACCGACGGAGACAAACGCTAGGATAACGCCGACGATGGACTCGCCGCCGAGCAGGCCGCTGGCGACAACCAGGCCCTGTTCCTGGAAGGCGGCGTCCTTGGCAGCCCTCTCCTCGTCAGAAAGACCAGCGGTGGCGTCGCGGTGGGCGGACCACTTGTCGTAGGCGAGCTTGACGCAGGAGCCCAGGAATGCCGTGAGTGACATGTAGAACGGCAGGTACACGCCCAGGCCGATCATCATGGCCGGAATGCCGAGCCAGTACATGACGATGCCGGCGATAAAGCCGCCAACGAACCACGGCACGCTCGGGATGCCCGAGACCATGGTGGCGACGACGCTTGCCTGCGCGGCGACAAAGCTCTTGTCGGGGCCAAAGGCGTCCGGGCCATAGGCGGTGACGAGCGCGACCATGACGGCGGCGGCGACCAGGGCGCCCACGATGCCGCCAATGGCTTGGCCGATCCACTGCGCACGCGGGTTGGTGCCCAGCACGGCGCCGGCCTTAAAGTCGTTCATGACGTCGCCCGCAAGGCCGCACGCCACGGCTACGATGCCAGCGATAAAGAACAGCTTGACCTGAGCGATCTGAGCGAAGGCAGCCACGATGAGCATAACGATGAGGCCAAAGATTTCCATGGGGTCGATGCCCGTCTGGCCGCAGCTCTGTGCGCTCATGATGGTGGTGACAAAGGTGAACAGCGTCACGATGACGGCCGGAACGGGGCCAAGGTCAAGCACGATGGCGATGATCACGGCGATGGCGGCAGCGCCCAGGCCGATGATGCCGGCGTCGAGCTTAAGGGAGCCCGAGATGAGCGACTGCTCGTCGGTGTCGGTGGAGCTGTCGGCGGCAAGACCGCGGACGATACCGGCGACCTGCGGCAGGATGTCCTTGAGGACGACGGCGACGCCAAAGCCCATCATGAGGCCCATGCCCAGGGACTTGACGATGCCCTGTGCAGTCACAACGTCGAACAGACCGGCAGCGGTGCCGCCCACGATGATGCCAAAGTTGCCCAGCAGGGCGCCGGCAAACCAGAAGGCGACCGGGGCGAAGCCCACGAGGAAGCCGACGGAGAGCAGCATGGGCGAGTTGTAGATACCAAAGGTCACGCCGGGGATGTTGAGCGTGCATAGCATACTGGGCACAATGCCCAGGGCGTCGCGCAGCACGCTATAGATGCCGGCGATGGCCATGGAGCCAAAGAGCTGCTTGCCGGTTTTGCCGCCGGCCTCGGTTGCGCGCAGGGTCTGAGCTGCGGCGTTGCCGGTGGGGAACTCAAGCGCGGCGTCCACGATAAAGTGACGGTGGATGAGCGCGGTGGCCAGCAGGCCCAGGATGGTGCCGGCGAGTGCCACGATAAACATGTCGAGCCAGCTGATCTGGTCGGCATAGCCCAGCATCCAAGCGCCCGGGATGGTAAACGCCAGGCCGCCGGCGACCATGGCGCCCGCGGACATGATGGTGTGGGTGACGTTGGCCTCGTTGAGGCTGGCGTTGCCCATAAGCTTAAGGAAGAACAGCGAGATGACGGCAGCGAAGACGATCGGCCAGGGGAGCGCGCCCATCTTGAGCGCCGTGTAGGCCGAGCTTGCCGTGATAATCACGCAGCCAAGGACGCCGATGACGACGCCACGCAGCGTGAGTTGCCCGCGCATCGAGGCGCGGTTCGAGGGATTGCTCATATATAACTCCTTTGCGTATATCCGCTTCCCCCGGGAGCGCCGCTACGGATACGACGCGGGAAGTCGGGTTACCAAGGGCCGCCTCGTGAGCTCGCAAACGACCGCGCACCAGTATAGCGGCATCGCCCGCCCTGCGCTCCGCCAAAAGCAGCTAATTTGGGATGCATTTGTATACGGGATATACTGCTGGGCAGACGAAAGGAGCGCCGACGATGCTTAATGGGTGCGCATATATATTGACGGTCGACGTGGGCAACACGTTCATTCGCTTTGGCCTGTTTGCAGAGGATTCGGCCGCGGCGCAGGAATGTCCGCTTGCGACGTGCGAGATCACCACGCCGTCGAGCATCACAGCAGACGAGGCGCGCATGCGTCTCGCGCAGGTCATGGCCGCACTGGCGGCCGATGCGGGCATGCCGGGCGCGCTTGTGCCCACGGCTGCTGTGCTGAGCTGCGTGGTCCCGGCGCTCGAGCGCCCGTGGAAGGCGGCACTTTCCCGTACCTGCACGGGGCGCGTGCTCACGGTGGGGCCGGGACTTAAGACCGGCATGCCCGTGCACTACGATGACCCGGCCGAGATCGGTCCCGACCGCATCGCCGACGCCGTGGCTGCCCGCGCCGTCTACGGCTCGCCGTGCATCGTGATTGATCTGGGCACCACGACCAATATCGAGGTCATCGACGCGCATGGTACCTTTGTCGGCGGCGTTATCGCGCCGGGCCTGGCCCTCGGCGCCCGCTCGCTTTCGGCGGCAGCAGCGCGCCTGCCCCAGGTTGAGCCCTCGGCGCCAACACACGTCATCGGCCGCAACACGCGCGAGGCCATGCGCTCGGGTGTGGTTTTGGGCGAGGTGGCGCGCATCGACGGCATGCTCGACATGGTGCTTGCCGAGATGCGCGCGACGAAGGCCGCGGGGGAGGGCAGCGTGCCCATCGTCATTACCGGCGACGATGCCGAGGCGCTTGCGGCCCTTGTCGGCCATAGCCTGACGGTCGACGATGCGCTGACGTTGCGGGGTCTCGCCGAGCTCTACCACATCAACCAAAAGCCCCGCCGCGCGTAGCGATGGGGGCGATGGGACAAAACGTCTCCACCTTCCACCTGCTACAATGGGTCAAACTATTGCGATTTCGGAGGTGTCTGCCATGTCGGACGATCTTCATCAAACCGCGTCGGGCAAGCGCCGCGACGTTATTAGCTGGGATGAGTTCTTTATGAGCGTGGCCATCGCCGCGCAGCGCCGCAGTAAGGACCCCAACACGCAGGTGGGCGCGTGCATCGCCAGCACCAACCACCGCATCCTTTCGGTGGGCTACAACGGCACGCCCTCGGCACTCAACGATGACTTTTTCCCGTGGGGAACGAGCGATGACCCGTTGCAGGACAAGCACAACTACGTGGTGCATGCCGAGGCAAACGCCGTGCTCAACTACCGTGGCTCGCTCAAAGACCTTGAGGGTTCCACGGTCTACGTTACGCTGTTCCCGTGCCACGACTGCGCCAAGATCCTGGCGCAGGTGGGCGTGGGCGAGGTCGTCTACCTGGACAATAAGTATGCCGACACCGATGACGGCCGTATCAGCCGCCGCATTCTCGACTCCTGCGGCATCAGCTACCGCCAGGTCATCGTCGATGTTCAGATTGGTACCGGGGGACAGGCTCAGCAGTAATATGCGTTGTCGCCATCTGACGACGAACGCAGCTCAAAGAGCCCCGTCCCAAATTGACTACTCGTGAAAGTCGCGTCTGCGCGCATGGACGGCTCGTGAGCGGGTACATGGCTGTAGTAACATAGCTTCTGTCCGCGGGCGTGCCCGCGTTATTGTGAGAAAGGAGCCCCTGTGGCTGTTAACGAAGAGCTGCTTAAGAAGGTTCTTGAAGAGATTCGCCCCAACCTGCAGGCCGATGGCGGCGATATGGAGTATGTGGGCGTCGACGACGAGGGCGTCGTCAAGCTGGAGCTGCAGGGCGCCTGCGCCGGCTGCCCCATGAGCTCACTGACCCTGTCTATGGGCATCGAGCGTATCCTGAAGGAGCATGTGCCCGGCGTTACCCGCGTTGAGCAGGTCAATGTTTCCGGCGAGGCCGAGGACCTGTACGACGAGTACGCGCCGTTCTAAGATGCGAAAGCTGCGGACGGTACGCTCCGCATAGACGTTACGCCCAGATATGCGGCTGCGAGCGCAAGGCCCGCGGCCGCATTTGTATGTAGGGAGCAGGGGATCGATATGCTCAACGACCTCTACCACATGCTTGATCCCGTCGCGATCTCGGCGGGCCCCATCACCATCTACTGGTACGGCCTGGCCTACGTGGTCGGCGCTCTGCTCACAGCGGTCGTTATGTACCGCACGCAGCGTCGTTGGGGCTTTGACATTACGATTGATGACCTGACGAGCGTCGTGGTCGGCGCGGTCTTTGGCCTCATCATCGGCGCGCGCCTGTTTTACGTCGTCTTTTACGGCGATGGCTACTATTGGGCCCACCCGCTCGAAATCTTTGCCACCAACGAGGGAGGCATGAGCTTCCACGGCGGCCTGGTGGGCGGCATCTTGGGCGGCATCATCGTGTGCCGCATGTATAAACTTGATGCATGGACCGTCGCCGACCTTGCCGTGATCGGCGCCCCGCTAGCCCTGTGCCTGGGCCGTTGCGCCAACTTCGTGAACGGCGAGCTGTGGGGCAAACCGACCGATCTGCCCTGGGGCGTGATCTTTGGCGGTACCGCGGGCGATATGCCGCGCCATCCCTCCCAGCTCTATGAGGCGTTTCTTGAGGGCATCGTGCTCTTCTGTTTTTTGCAGGTGCTCAGCCGCAAAAAGCCGCTGCTGCCCCAGGGTACGTTTATGGGCGTGTTCGTGATGGGGTACGGCATCGTCCGCTTTCTCGTTGAGTTCGTGCGCGTGCCCGATGCGCAGCTGGGCTATCTGCTGGGCGGCGTCATCACCATGGGTCAGCTGCTGAGTTTGCCGCTCGTGATCGCCGGCCTGGTGCTCATCATCTTCGCCCGACACCGCAATCGCCCCCAGTGCATCTACCTCGACGCCTAACCACCAAAACCACCACAAAGGGGATAGGCACCTTTGCGGTGGTTTTGCCGAGTTTGATAGGTTTCTAGAAAGGCTTTCGGACTGTGAAGGTTTCCGATCTCTCCACAACGGCTGCGCGCGACGCCGCCCGCATCGTTTGGTTTAAGCGCTATCCCGCCAAACAGACGCTCATCGCATTTTTGCTCGCCCTGCTGGCGACCACGGCGTTTTCCATCGATCCCGCCCCGGTGTCGAGCAACGCGGTCCTGGCGATTGACCCCAAGGCGGCGGGCACGCTCTATGTGTGCTACGAGGTGCTTCTCTCGTTTGCCGGCCATACCGACGCAGTGATGCTGCTCGCGCTTGCCTGTTTGCTCACGCTGCCGTTTCGCTATGTGTTCTTTGGTCGCGGTGACGCTTGGCGCCCGTCGGTCGTGCTGCCATCGCTGTTCTTTGCCGTCTGCATGGTGTTCGGCCGTAGCTACGACCTTACCGATTCGGCCGAGATTGTGCTGGGCGATAAAGCACGCGTTATCTGCGCCTGGATTGGCGGCGCGGGCTGGATGCTTCTGGCGATTGTGGCCTTCTATCTGGCTTTTGAGTTTTTGGATTGGTTGAGCTCCCGCCGCATTCCGTTTTCGGAGACCCACTTTGGTCGCGTGTGGCGTGTTGCCCACGCCGTGCTCTCGGTCCATCCCTTTGCCGGGCCCTTTCTGGTGCTTATAATCGCCTGGGCGCCCACGCTTATCGCCTCGCTGCCCGGCCTCTTTATGGGAGATACGGGCGCGCAGATCCGCCAATGGTTCAACTACCCCAACGGCACGAGCGATTACCTGCGCCTGCTTAACCCCAACGTGCTGCTCAACGGCCATCATCCGGTGGTGCACACGGCCATCATCGGCTCATGTGTGCAGCTGGGGCTTTCGCTATTCAACAGCGCCAATGCGGGACTAGCCATCTACACCTGTGCCCAATTTGTCATCACGGCCGCCTGCATGGCCTATTCCATATCGTCGCTGCGCAAGCTGGGCGTGAGCCTGCCGGTCCGTGGTGTCACCTTGCTGTTCTTTGCGTTTATGCCGATGTTCTCCAACTATGCGGCGCTGCTGACCAAAGACGTACTGTTTGCCGATGCGTTTTTGGTGCTGCTCGTTCAGACCGTCAAGCTCGTGGCGTGTGGCCTGCCCCGTCGCGATGCCAATGCCAAGCGCGCGGGCGAACAGGCGCCTGTGCTCTTTGCACGCCACGACTGGCTGTTGCTCGTGCTGGGTGCCATGGGTTCCACGTTTTTGCGCAATGGCGGCCTGGTCTTTCCGTTGGCGGCCTGCGTGATTGCGGCGGCGTTTTGCGCTTGGGACGCGCATGTGGCCCGTCGCGTGGCCAAACAGTCTGGCATCGCGCCCCTGTACGCCACGCCGCGCTTCCGCTGGGCCGGCGTGCTCGCAGTGCTTGCGCTCTGCCTTGTCTCCAACATGTATTTCACCAAGGTATTTATGCCGGCGCACGATATCACGCCGGGCTCCAAGCGCGAGATCCTCTCGATTCCGTTTCAGCAGACGGCGCGCTTCGTCCAAAAGCACGACGGCCTTAATTCGGGCGTTAACCCCAAGGTCAAAGACGATGGCACGATTGAGGAAGCTCCCTGCGACGGCCTGGTGACCGATGAGGAGCGCGCTGTGATCGATCGCGTGCTTAAGTACGAGAACCTGGGCCGTCGCTACAACCCCGACAAATCGGATGCCGTCAAAAACTGCTTTAATGAGTACGCCTCGCAGGAGGACATCAAGGCCTATTTTGAGGTGTGGGCCCAGATGTTCAAAAAGGACCCCGAGTGCTATATCTCGGCGCTCGTCAATAACTACTACGGGTACTTCTATCCGAGCGCTCGCGATGCGTGGGTCTACAGCACGGCGCGCAGTGCCGAGATCATGGCGAAGCCCGATAACCTCAAGTACTTTGACTTCCATCCGGTCGACAGCAAAGCCGTGCGCTGGTGCGACCACCTGATTAACCTGTACCGCGTGGCGGTGCAGCGCATTCCGTTTATCTCGCTCACCATGAGCTCGGCCACCTACGTGTGGATCATGATCGTCGTGGTGGTCTACCTGTTGCGCCGCCATTCGTGGCGCGCGCTGGCCATCTGGATACCGCTGCTGGGCGTGCTCGCCGTGTGTCTGATCGGTCCGTGCAACGGATCGACCTACATGCGCTACCTGTATCCGGTCATCGCTTGCATGCCTTTTGCCATCGGCGCCACCATCACCCGCAGCGACCTCCTCTGGTCCTAATTTGGTGCAAAGGGGACAGGTTACTTTGCTCCAAAGGGTTGCATCATCACGACGCCTTCATTTTGGGGTTTATCTCGCAGGCCAGTAGGTATATCA
>CATYJU010000054.1 GCA_958407995.1 uncultured Collinsella sp. | reverse complement strand
TCCGCACATGTACGGATGAATGTGGGAGGTGTTCGGATGAAGTTGATAATCAAGGGCGCTGAGAAAACAGTCGCAAATCTGTTTGCCATACTATATTTCTCTCAACAAGCTGATAGGATACAGGGGAGAATGATGCGCGCGTCAGTCGATTTTTTCGACTGACGCGCTTTGTGAAAGAGGCAAAGATGCGTACCGATGATTTTGACTACAACCTTCCTGAGGAACTGATCGCCCAGGCTCCTGCCGAGCCGCGCGACTCCTGCCGCCTGCTGGTGGTGGATCGCAAAGGCTCCCAGGCGGGGAAGCCGCTGGAGCACGGCGGTACCGTTGAGCACCGCATCTTCCGCGACATCATCGACTATATCGAGCCGGGCGATGTGCTCGTCATCAACCAGACGCGCGTGATGCCGGCCCGCCTGATCGGTCGCAAGGCCGGCTCGGGCGGCGTGGTCGAGACGCTGCTGCTCAAGCGCCGTGAGGATGTGGATCCGCTCGGCCATGTGTGGGAGTGCCTGGTCAAGCCGGGCAAGCGCCTGAAGCCCGGTGCTCAGATTGAGTATCGCGCCGGTGGCGCCCATGCGCCCGAGGGGGCTCCCGTGGTGCTGACGGCCGAGGTCATCGACTTTGTCACCGATAGCCGCGGTGGCCGTCTGGTGCGCTTTGAGCCGGCCGGTTGCAATGCCGCCGGCGACCCGTGCACGCTCGACGAGGCCATCCATGCTGCCGGCCACGTGCCGCTGCCGCCCTACATTACCGATTACGAGGGCGACCCCGAGAAGTACCAGACCGTCTACGCCATGAAGGAAGAGCACTCGGCTGCCGCTCCCACGGCGGGTCTGCACTTTACGCCCGAGCTTATGGCTGCCATCGAGGCCAAGGGTGCCAAGTTTGCCGCCGTCGAACTCGAGGTGGGCATCGATACCTTCCGTCTGGTGGAGGAGGACGATCCCACGCAGCATGTGATGCACACCGAGCGCTACCACGTGTCGCAGGAGGTTGTCGACGCCGTGCATAAGGCGAAGGCCGAGGGCCATCGTGTGATTGCTGTCGGTACCACGGCGGTGCGCTCGCTCGAGAGCGCGTTTGACGCCGATGCTCCGGTGTCCGATCCGGCTGTGACGGCGCGCTATTTTGAAGGCCGCGAGGACGGCGCCGACACGCTCGGCCGCGGTGACATCGTGGTGCGCGAGAACGCCACGACGCAGCTCTACCTCATGCCCGGCTCGACCTATCACGTGGTCGACGCGCTGATCACGAACTTCCACGTGCCGCGCTCCACGCTCATGATGCTCGTAAGCGCGCTTGCCACCCGCGACCAGATCATGGATGCCTACGCCGCTGCTATCGAAGAGCGCTACCGCTTCTTCAGCTTTGGCGACGCGATGCTCATTTTGTAGGTTACGGCGTTTTACAAACGCCGTAACCGGCCGACGCTGCAAACCCCCCTAAGCGGCAATCTGACGTTCAATCGTCGGGCATGACCAGAAGGTCAATGCCCTCCTCTTTCACGTCACCTTGCTCGCTTAGGGGGGGGGTTCGCTGACTTCGCCAAAGCATCGGCAGGTACTCATTGGGGACGTACTTAAATGAGTGCCTGCAGAATGAGAGTGGATAATCTCCCGTTTTTGGCCTGCTTGGGGGCTCAAAGTGGGAGATTATCCACTCTCGTCATTGGGCTAGTCGTTGGGGACGTTCTTGTTTGACTAGTCGTTTAAGAACGTCCCCAATGACTACTTGCTTGCGAACAGCCAGACTAGGATGATCGCCAGGATTGCGGCGACGATGCAGACGATGGCGCCGGTGAATTTGATGCGTGAGTCGCGGGTACGTTCGCGCACCGCGTCCTCGGTGGCCTCGAGCTGGGCGACTTCTCGCTCGGTCTCGGCGTGTTCGGCTTTGTCTCGGGCCAAGGATCCTGCAAGCGACTCAGTGATCTCTGGGTGGTCGTGCACTTCGGTCGCCTGTTCGATGATCGACTGCGCATGTGCGGCATCTGCTTGGGCGTTGGCGATGGTCTGCTCCTGCTCGCGGCGTGCCTTGTCCTCCGCGGCGATCTTCTCGCGCAGTTCGCGCTGACGAGTCGCGGCGGCGGTCTTCGCCGTCTGCAGCTCGTCGCGCGCGGCATCGGCTTCGGTCGTCACGGCTTGGTGCGCGCGTTTTGCGTCGGCGATAGGGGCTTGAGCCTGCTCGACGGCCTGCTCGGCTGCGGCAAGCGAGTGCTCAAGGTCGGCGGTGATGCGCGGGACATCTTCTTCGGCTTTACGCAGGGCATCTGCCGTGTCGGAGATCTGCATCGAGAGCTCGCTGGTGCGCACCGTATAGTTGGCGGGATTTGCCGAGGGATTGCGTTGCAGCTCGGCATACTCATGACGCAGCGTCTCGAGCTGGGCGCGCGTGGCGTCGACGGTTTGTTGTGCGGCGGCAATGCCGGCGTCTCGCTCGGCCTTCACCTTGTCGCGGATGCGCTTGGAATCCTCAAGACGTCGAACGAGGCGGTTGCCGGTCTCGCGCGAGCTCGCCTCGCGGGCCTCCACGGCGTCGAGCGCGGCCTTCAGACGGAGCTCAGCCGCGTCATCCTCTGTCTTCATTTGTTCGAGCTGACCCTTGAGCTCTGTCGCTTTGGCGGCGTGGGTATCACGGTCAATCTCGGCGGCCGCTGCAGTCTTTTGGGTCGTGGCAATCGCCTGGCGCTGGTCGGCGACGATCTGGTCGTAGCGGCCTGCGATATCCTGGCGCGTCTCGAGTTCCTCGGCCTGATCGGCAATGCGCTGCTCAAGTTCGGCCAAGTGGGCACGGGCATCGGCAAGTGCCTTTTTCGCGGCGTTCATCTCGCGCATGGCCGAGGCGCCCTGGGCGATAAAGGTGCCCACGGCGTTCGCGGTGTTCGAGACAGCGGTCCCCAGATCGCGGTTCGCGGCAGGGGAGTGCGGGGCGGTCGGGCGAGCGGTGTCGGCAGCGTCCGCATCGGTAGCCTGCGGCGCGGCGATATTGCCGGTGCCGCCCTCGACCACAGAAAAGCCTGCTGCGTGCGGGTCGACCGCATCAGCGCCAATCGTGGGATGCTCGAGCTGCAGAAACGAGGGCATGGCGCTGCCCTGGTCGGCAACCGGAGTCTCGCCGGGTACGAAGGTCGAGGCTGCCTCGGCGGCCTCCTCTTCCTCGGCGTCAACGTCAGCGTCGGCCACGGCGTCTTTCATCGCTTTGACGGCATCCATCATGGAGTCCATGACGGCGTCGAGCTCTTCTTCCGAAGAAACCTCGATAGGGCCCGCAGCTTGCGGAGCGGCATCCTGTACGGGGTCGTCGTCCTGAGCGGGCGCATCGTCGTTTTGCTCGCCGGCATCTTCGACGCCGGGGGTTTCCGCCGTAGCGCTTTCGTCCAAGATGGGGTCGTCGAGGTCAATATCATCGCAGGTCACAGCGTCGGCATCTGCAGTGACGTCTGCGGAATCATCAATATGCTGTTGAGTCTGGGGGTCCAGCTCGTCTGTCATAGGCATGTGCTCCTCATCGTTGTTTGTCACCCTATGATAAAGTCTCGCGCCGACATCCCGCGCGCTGCAGCAAAGTTTCAAAACGTGTTCGATGGCTCGCGTCGATAGCAAAAACTCGGCCACTTTATCCAGTTTGTACTTGACATTCCCTTCGCCGAAAGACGTTGCGCCGTTCGCCTGCCATGGGCTTTATTTTTCACTTGAACCCGCTAAAGTTGCATTTCAGCTTTTGGCGCGTGAAGTTGGATGCGCGCAGTCGACGGGCAGGCCCGTCGCGATTTGAAAGGACTTTATATGGGACTTTTCACTGGTAAGACCGTGATCGTCACCGGCGGCGGCAAGGCCACGCTCAAGGACGGCTCCGCTGGCTCCATCGGCTACGGTATCGATATCGCTTTTGCCAAGGAGGGCGCAAACCTCGTCATTACCGGCCGCAACGTTGCCAAGCTCGAGGCTGCCAAGGAATCCCTCGAGGCCGAGTACGGCGTCAAGGTTCTGCCTGTTCAGGCCGATGTCTCGGCTGGTCAGGACAACGAGGCCGTCGTCCAGAACGTCATCGACAAGGCCATTGAGGAGTTCGGCCGCATCGACGCCGTCGTCAACAATGCTCAGGCCAGCGCTTCGGGCGTGACGATCGCCGATCACACCATGGACCAGTTCAACCTCGCCATTTACTCCGGTCTGTATGCCACCTACCTGTACATGCAGAAGGCCTACCCGCACCTGAAGGAGACCAAGGGCTCCGTGGTCAACTTTGCTTCGGGCGCCGGCCTGTTTGGCAACTATGGCCAGTGCAGCTACGCCGCTGCCAAGGAGGGCATCCGCGGTCTGACCCGCGTCGCTGCCAACGAGTGGGGCAAGGACGGCATCAACGTCAATATCGTTTGCCCGCTTGCTTGGACCGCCGCGCTCGAGAACTTCCAGGATGCCTATCCCGAGGCGTTCAAGGCCAACGTCCACATGCCGCCGGCGGGTCACTACGGCGACGTCGAGAAGGAAATCGGCCGCGTTGTCGTTCAGCTCTGCGGTCCCGACTTTAAGTATATGAACGGCGAGACCGTCACCCTCGAGGGTGGCATGGGCCAGCGTCCTTAGGGGTTCCGCCGTTCTACCGAACGGCGGACCGGCCGACGCTGTGCGGGCCGCATTTGGACAATCTGCCGTTCAATTTCAAGGGCGCGACCAGAAGGTCAGCGCCCTTTCATTTCACGGCACCTTGTCTCAAATGCGACCCGCTCGCTGACGTTGCCAAAATATCGGCGTTGCCGTGGCTGGTAAATAGCTCCACTCATCGGGGACGTACTTAAATGAGTGCCCGCAGAATGAAAGTGGATAATCTCCCGTTTTTGGGCTGTGCTTTGGGCAAAAGTGGGAGATTATCCACGCTCATCCGGTAAGCGTCCAAAAATCCACGCTCATTTGCCGTGTCCCTGCCGTATCCTCCTCGCACCAGTTTCTGTCGAGTCGGTGCTTCTTGCGGGTTGCCCGTATAATGGTTTGCGTATGAACCGCAACCAAGGAGTTCCAGTTTATGGACCAGAACCTTTTTAAATTCGACCTGATTGCCGAGGATCCGACGACGCACGCGCGCGCCGGCGTGCTGCACACCCCGCACGGCGACATCGAGACGCCGATCTTTATGCCCGTGGGCACCAAGGCAAACGTCAAGGGCATTCCTACCGAGACTGTCAAGAAGCTCGGCGCCCAGATCGTGCTCGCCAATACCTATCATCTGTCCATGCGTCCCGGCGAGGATACCATCGCCGAGCTGGGCGGCCTGCACAAGTTCATGAACTGGCACGGCCCCATCCTCACCGACTCGGGCGGTTTCCAGGTCTTCAGCCACAACGATGCCGTCAAGCTCACCGATGAGGGCGTGCGCTTTATCGTCAACGATTACGACGGCCGCCACGTGTTTTGGACGCCCGAGGACAACATGGAAATCGCCATGAAACTCGGCTCCGATATCTGCATGCAGCTCGATCAGTGCCCGGGCTATCCCGCCACGCGCGCCTACGTTGAGCGCGCCGTTGAGCTGTCGAGCATGTGGGCCGAGCGCTGCTATAAGGCGCATACCCGCGATGACCAGGCGCTCTTTGGCATCGTTCAGGGCGGCATGCACCTGGATCTGCGCCTGCGTTCGCTGCGCCATCTGGAGGAGTGCGGCGACTTCCCGGGCTATGGTATCGGTGGCTATTCGGTGGGCGAGGATCACGAGACCATGTTCGAGACCCTGGCGCCGCTCGTGAGCGAGTACATGCCCAAGCATAAGCCGCGCTACCTGATGGGTGTCGGCAACCCGACCACGCTCGTGCGCGGCGTTGGCGTGGGCATCGACATGTTTGACTGCGTGCTGCCGACGCGCACCGGCCGTATGGGCACGGCATTCTCCAGCGAGGGTCGCCTCAACTTCCGCAACGCTCGCTTTGCGCACGACGACGGTCCCATCGATCCCACCTGCACCTGCCCGGTGTGCACGGGCGGTTACAGCCGTGCGCTCATCCGTCACATGGTCACGCAGAAGGAGATGCTCGGCGGCATTCTGCTTTCGATGCACAACATCTACTACCTGCTCAACCTTATGCAGCGGGCCCGCCAGGCCATTATCGAGGGCCGCTACGGCGCGTTCGTGAGCGACTGGATGAACAGCCCTGCGGCGGTGGATTACTAAGAGCAGCACGGGCGCTTGCAGAGCGCGGGCAACGGCAAGGGGCGAGCGCCGGCCGGTCATCACGTTTGCTAACACCGCCTGCGCGACCGATGACCGATAGCTTGCAAGCACTTGATGCATCGTGGGTACCATACCGAATAGTTGATGTTCGGGCGGGTGTTTGGCGCACAGCGTCGACCCCGCCCGTTTTTCTTTTTCTCGATAGGAGTACCCATGATTAAGAATGAGAACGTCGAGGGCGAGCCTGCCTACGACGAGACGTACCGCCGCGGCCCCGTGGTCATGCGCGGCCCCATGATTCCTAAGGACAACACCTACGCCAACCTGCTGGCGCCCGAGGACTCGACCGACTGGTTGCACACCGACCCCTGGCGCGTGCTGCGCATTCAGGCAGAGTTCGTTGATGGTTTTGGCGCGCTTGCCGAGCTTGGACCTGCGGTGACCATCTTCGGTAGCGCCCGCACGCCCAAGACCGATCCGCTCTACAAGGCGGCGCGTACCGTCGGGCGCAAGATCGCGCAACGTGGCGTGGCGGTCATCACCGGTGGCGGCCCCGGCATCATGGAAGCGGCCAACAGGGGAGCGGCGAGTGTCAACGGCAAGTCAGTTGGCCTAGGCATTGAATTGCCGCACGAGCAGGGGCTCAATAAATACGTGAACCTCGGCATGGACTTCCGCTACTTCTTTGTGCGCAAAACCATGTTCGTTAAGTACAGCTCGGGCGCCATCGTATTTCCCGGCGGCTTTGGCACGCTCGACGAGATGTTCGAGGTTCTCACGCTGGTGCAGACGCACAAGGTCAAGCGCATGCCGCTCGTGCTGGTGGGCACCGAGTACTGGCAGGGCCTATTCGACTGGCTCAACGGCCCGGTGATGAGCACCGGTATGATTAGCCCGCTCGATCCGGATCTGGTACACATTACCGACGACCTCAACGAGGCCGTTGACATTGCGCTCAGCGGGCTGATGTAGATCAATCGTGCCCACGCGACATGAATACGCATGGCAATCTGATGTTATCTAACATCAGATTGCCATTTATATTGGGTATACTGGTGTAAAAGACGAGGGCGAGGAGGTCGCAAATGTCTACAGCAACAGTTAAGCCTACGACGGTTCGAATCGAAGAGGGGCTCAAGGAGCAGGCGACTGAGTTCTTGGATTCGGTCGGCCTCAGCCTCAATTCCTATCTCAATCTTGCCGTTCGGCAGCTGGTAAATCAGCGAAAGATTCCTTTTGAGATTGTAGGAAGGGCGGAGGTGCCCAACGAGGTGACGAGGCGCGCCATGGTGATCGCCGAGGCTCATGAGCTGGGGATTTTGCCGGACGATAGCCTGTCATTCAATAACGCTGATGAGCTTATGTCATTCCTCGATGAGGAATAGCGATGTTCGAGATTAAAGTCGAGGCTCAATTTAAGGTGGACTACAAACGAACGATGCGCATGCATCCGCAGCTAAAAAGTGAGTTTAAAGCGGCGGTTGCAGAGCTTGTGGCTCATGGGTCACTTCCGGCGGAGTATGGCGCCCACGAGCTCTCAAACCCGGGCGGAAACTACAACGGCCACATCGATTTCCACCTATCCGATGGCTTGGTCGATGTGGTCGTTCTTTATCTTCCCCATAAGACTAACCCAGTGATTAGGCTGGTGAGAATGGGCACTCATCAGGAACTGTTTCAGGGTCCGCTGGGCTGATCGCCGATTTCTAAGTTGCGGTGGAATAGGGATTGATTGACGGCTAATAAGTCAAAAACAGTCCCTATTTCACCGCAACTGCTGGGGGTACCCCGTTCGTCGCCGCGGCCTCCGGTTCCACTTTTCGCTGAATTTCGCTCAAAAGCTCGGCTGCGACTTCGCTGCTTTTGAAACGAATGCTGCAGTCTTCTTTCTTTGGGAAAGCCAGCAACGGAATAGCTCCGTACCAGACAGTTTCCTCGTCAATCACTGATGCGCACAGGCGTCCTTCGGCTTTGATGAGATAGTTGACGTTCATCTCGGCAAAAATCGCTTTCACGTCATCGCGTGGAGTTGAAGCAATAGAAATCTCAAGGGCAATTCCACGGGTAGCGGCATCCGCGAGTGCAGCGGCGAGCTTTTCAAGGCATGCGGCGGACGCGTAGGGTGCGGCAATAAAAATGCTTTTCGATGCGTTCTCGATGTCATTCACTAAAGCCTCCACGGCTCTTGCCGACCTAACGAGGATGTTTCGATCGTCCTGTCTGTTGTCGTTTGCCGCAAAGACTTCATACCCCAGCTTGGCGTAGGTCTTGAGCCTCTTTTGGTACATGCGCGCGAACATGGGTATCGACAGGTCAACATAGTCGAATATCTCAACCCGCTGTTTGCCCTCGTGGCTTCTGTGTAGCCTACCTGCCTGCTGCGTTATGCTGCCGTCCCAAGATATTGGAGTGGCAATGAGCAAAGTGTCAAGGTAAGACAGGTCGAAGCCCTCGCCCAGAAGACTTTCAGTTGCGACGATGATTCGATGATCATGCTCAAAGCTGGGAAGACTCTTCAGTATTGCTTTTCTTTCTTTGGCGTCGATTTCTCCGGTTAAGAGTATGGGTTCGTGTCCACGGCTTTGAAGTAGCCTGCATAGCTCTTCGGCATGCTTTTTTCTTTTAGATAGCACAAGCGGATGCCGGCCGTTTGATGCGGCCTCGAGGGCGTCCTCGATAATTGCTTCGTTTCTCGCGGCGTGTACACACAGGAGATCGAGAATTTGGTTAAAGGATGCTCCTGGTCCGTAGGTGGGTAATCGAATTCCGGTGAAACGCGGTCTAACAATGCGCTGAATCCCCTGTTGGATTGCTTGCGTTTTTGGATCGACGACATAGCGAACCGGGCCGCAGAGCATCGAGAGTGCCCGCGTGAGTCCGTCCGAACGCTCGGGCGTTGCGGAAAGGCCATATACATATTTGGCAGGAGCGGACTTGAGGACAAGCTCAAGCTGTGGCGCGGCCGCATGGTGGCATTCGTCACAGATGATGAGACTGTAATCGCGAACGAACTCCTTGGCTAATGACTCGCCGGTTTGGGGATCCTTGCCGGATAGCGACTGGAATGAAGCAATGTCGATGAGACGGCTTATGGCGGTCTTGCCTCCTCCGATTTGCCCAATGAGCGGAGGCTGTCTTTTGCTGATTCGTCCCTTTGGGGTTCGGACGGGCTCTCTGTTGTCCGTGATGTCGAGAAATCGTTCGAGTTGGGATTTCCATTGGGCAATGAGCGCAGTTTTAGGAACGATGACGAGCGTTGGAAGACCAATGGCAGCAATAAGATAAGCTCCGATGACGGTTTTGCCGAACCCCGTCGGTGCGGACATGATCCCGTCTTCATAGCTGAGCATCTGTTCAGCGACAATTTGCTGTTCAGGGCGAAGAGTCCCTTTAAATGCCATCGCAATTGGATGGCTCGACTTGCGTTTGTCTGAATAGTGGGCAGAAACGCCGGCTTCTTGAAGCAGCCGCTCAAGTTGAACCTTGCAGCCTCTGGGAATCGCGACGTAGCCATCTCTAAGTTCGCTGAGGTCTATGAACCGCGGTTTGCCGAATACCGATTGATGCATAGATTGTGCGCGGAAGAATTCTGGGTTGGCAAATGTTGCAAGCCTGCGGACTTCCATTTGAGCTGCGGGACTCAGAGATTTTTCGGGGATATAGAGCATATCGGTCTGCGTGACGGACAGCGATGACGGGAAGTCCCGCGGTGTGAGCGGAAGCCGCTTTCGCAGTCTCTGGGAATGTGGCACACCGGTGTTTGCCGCCGCAACAGCTGCTATTCCATGTGACCTATTTTCGATGCTCTCGATCAGATTTTGCACCGTCACGCGCGGGATTAACTGGATTTGCGAAAGGTAAAGCCATTGATCGGGAAAGGGCTCAAATTGCTCGTCAACAAATACGCTGTTCCCTTTTCGCTGCGCTTTTCCTTGAAAAGGCAGCGCTATGAGATTTCCAAAGCCGCCCTCAGGAATGGTGGACTGCGCGGGCAGCATTCGGTCAAATGCTTTGAAGGTGATTGTCTTGTTCAGTATCGCCGCTTCGGTGATAAGGCTGCTTCCAAAATCTCGTGCGGTCTTTGCGCTGACGAGCTCTAGGAAGAAAAACCAGACATGTGCGCCGTCGCCCGATCTCGATCGCTCAACTGCGACATCGATTCCGTGGCTTTTTGCGACATGTCGAATGGCTTTCGTCGCTTCTTTCCAATCGGCTCCGTCAAAATCGATGACCAGGACTTTCGTGTTACTGTCTTTATCGAGCACATATTGGCCTATAACGTCTCGAAGCCTATCGTCATTGCCTCTGAAATGGGCGATGATCGCGGCATCGCTCAACTCGGGGAAGACGCGGCTGCTGCATTCCGTGCATTTGACTCTCTGGTGGCTTGCTTTGGGGCAAATGCCTGACTTCCACTCATTTGCGCAGGCGGGCGTATAGCCAATTCCTCCGTCTTTTCTGCGGTACCCATGAGCGTAGACATCTTTGCGACCAGTAAAGAGATTGCGGAAGAGCTCGAGTTTGTCGCGCGCTGGGCTTGCGCTGGTGACGATATCTTCGATCTGCGCCCGTCTATCGAAAGAATCGCCAGCTTTCTCCCATTCTTCCAGCGTTGTATAACGGATGTCTGGACCGCTGCTGCAGATAACGATTTGCTTGCGCGGATCCGAAGCGTGGACGACCGTTTTATTGAATTTGAATAGGGCGCTCCCGAAAAGGGCGTATTGATGCGTGCCGTTGCTCATTTGAAAGCCATTCTTATCAGCGTTCATTGGGATGAGGGTACGTCATTTCAGCTTTATGAGATACGCGACTTCGATTTTGGTTCGGTAATAGTGGGGTACCGATCCGTGAGTGGCAATCAGCCGGTGCCAAAACGTGCGGCGGCTGTTGTTAAAGGTTTTTGACGGCTATGGGGCGGGTTGGCGGCGTGGGGAGGGGTTTTCGAATGACCCCGTGGTCAAATAACGTCAAATGTGAGTACTGCTGTTAATGTAGTCTCATAACATTTGGCAAGAATAGAATACCAATTCGACATTATTCTATATATCTAACCCACCAAACACGGCATTTTGAGCCTTGGCAAGGCGTGAAATTAATCGAAACGATCGATTCCGGCGAGATTTTGCTGCTACTAATTTGGTGGCAGTACTCATATTTGCCATTTTTGTCCAGTGGGTACCGCGAGGGGGTCTGTTCGACTGGCCCAACGGCCCGGTGATGAGCGCCGGTATGATCAGCCTGCTCGATCCGGATCTGGTACACATTACTGACGACCTCAACGAGGCCGTCGACATCGCCCTGAGCAGGCTGATGTAGAGTAGCTAAAATGGGACGGGGCTAAAAAGACTGGTCTGAAACGTTTGATACCAGTCTTTTTAGCCCCGTCCCAGACGAACTGCTTCTAAGTTGCGGTGGAATAGGGATTGATTGGCGGCTAATAAGCCAAAAACAGTCCCTATTCCACC
>CATYJU010000053.1 GCA_958407995.1 uncultured Collinsella sp. | reverse complement strand
CGAGTTGGGAAGGCCGATGAGCAGCGCGGCCTCGCTCAGGGTGAGGTCGGCGGCGCTCTTGGACAGATAGGTCTCGGCTGCGGCCTCGATGCCGTAGGCGCCGTGGCCGTAATAGATGGTGTTGAGGTACATCATGAGGATCTCGTCTTTGGAGTACATATCCTCCATCTTTACGGCGATGTAGGCCTCGCGTACCTTACGCTCGATGGTCGAGTCGAACTGCTCCTCCTGCAGGATGGTGTTGCGCACCAGCTGCTGGGTGATAGTCGAGGCGCCTTCGTGCCCGCCGCCGAGGGTTGCCACCGCAGCACGCGCGATACCCCACAGGTCGATACCGCCGTGCTCGTAGAAGCGCTCGTCCTCGACGTCAACGGTGCCCTGCAACACGTAGGGGGAGACCTCGTCCTTGGTGATGGACTTGCGGTTTTGCGTGTAGAAGCTCGCGATCTTGTTGCCGTTGCAGTCGACGATCTCGGTGGGCTCGCTCACCAGATACGCATTGGCGTCGGTGTAGTCGGGCAGATCGGACAGCCAGCGGTTGACGTTGCCGACCATGCCGATGCCAAATGACACGCCCGCGATAAGCAAAAAGCCCAAAAACGAGAGCAGGATTATGGGCAGGGCATGCGTCTTTGAACGGCTGCGTCCCTGTCGTTGGCGAGGACCCATATATTGACCTCCAGGTATGTCGTGCCCGACGGCGGATGTGCCGTCGGGGCAGGATGGACATAAGTTATTACACGATAAACCAAACGGGGCGCGCGAGGCCTCGTGTATGCTGGAAGACGGCATTTTTCAGAGTGAATGCATACCTTGGTAAGGAGTTTGTCGATGGCGATTCGGACGATGGGGCCGAGCGGACAATACGAGACTGGATTGGATGCTGCCGGTGCGGCGCTACCCGAGCTGCTGGCGCCGGCGGGCGGGCTCGACCAGATGCTTGCGGCCATCGCCGCGGGTGCCGATGCCATCTATGCGGGGTTGGGCGGCTTTAACGCCCGTGTGAGCGCCCATGGCTTTACGGATGATGAGTTTGCGCGCGGCTGCGCCGTGGCGCATGCCCATGACGTGCGTGTGTACGTGACGCTCAACGTGTTCGTGTTTGACGATGAGTTGTCCGACGCGGTGGTGTTGGGAGCTCATGCACTGGAGCTGGGCGCCGATGCTCTGATTGTCGCCGATGCCGGGTTGGCCTGCGCGCTGCGCGCGGCGATTCCCGGGGTCGAGATTCACCTGTCCACGCAGGCGGGCGCTCATAGCGAGGGTGCCGTGCGGCTTGCCGCCGATGAGCTGGGGGTCGAGCGCGTGACGACGGCACGCGAGCTGACGGTCGACGAGATTGCGGCGCTATGTGCCACGGGCGTGCCCATCGAGGTATTCTGCCACGGTGCGATTTGCATCGGCTATTCGGGGGCGTGCGAGTTCTCGGCCCTGCGGCGTGGGCGCTCGGCGATGCGCGGCGACTGCACGCAGCCGTGCCGTCTGGCGTACGACCTGGTGGACGAGGCGGGACAGAGCGTTGTCGCCGTCGAGGGGGATCGCCTGCTGTGCCCGCGCGACTATCTGGGTATTGCACATCTGCCTGAGCTTGTAGATGCCGGCGTGGCGTCGCTCAAGATCGAGGGGCGCATGAAGAACCCCGATTACGTATTCAACGTGGTGCGGGTGTGGCGCCGGGCACTCGATATGCTGTGCGACGGCGCGTGGGACCCCGGTGCCGTGGAAGAGCTTGAGCGCGAGCTGGGAAGGTCGTTTAACCGTGGGTTTACCGATGCGTACCTGCGAGGGCGTTCGGGTGCCGAGCTGATGAGCTTTGAGCGTGCAATTAACCAGGGCGTGCGCGTGGGGCGCTTGGTCGCTGTGGGCCACGAAGAGGTGACGGTTGAGCTTGATGCCGCCGTGGCGGCGGGCGATACGCTCGAAATCCGATTTTACCCGGGTGCCGACGCGCGTCCCGATGTGCCCAAGCGCTGGCCACAGGTGCCTTGCCCCGTGGATGCCGCTGCGGGAGAGCGCATCGTTGTGCATTGCAAACGTAAGGTGGACGCGGGCTGCGAGGTCTATCTGATTCGCAGCGCCGGCGTGTTTGATCAGACGGCGGCGGTGTTGGAGCGCATGCGGGCCGAGGCGGATGCGATTGCGCCCGTTGCGCGTGCCGTTGAGGTGCTGCCCTTTGAGGGCGTTGCGATGGATGGCGGTGCGTCCACGGAGTTGGTGGAGTGCGCGGTTCCCACTCGCATGGTTTTTGCTTGGCAGCTGATGGATGCCGACCCGCGCGGAGAACTTGATTTGTCCGACGCCGTTGTGGTGCTTGACGAGGTGTGCCGCACGGGTGACGCTGACTGGACCCGCTCACTGATACAGCGTGCCGGGCGCGTCGTCTGCCGCAACCTGGGACAGGTGGTGATCGCTCGCGAGCTGGGCGTGACGTTTGACGTGGCGGCGCCGGTGTTCTGCGCGAATCGGGCCACGCTTACCTGGCTGCGCGGACTCGGTGCGGGGCGGGTGTACTTGCCGGCCGAGTTGCTCGGCAATGATGCGGAGCGTATTGCCGAACTGGCCGCTGAACCCGGCGTCTTGGGTCCGGTCGACGCCGCCCGTCCCGAGCTTATGGTGTGCGAGCACTGCCTGCTGACCGCCGAGGGCGTCTGTGCCACCGATGCGACGGGACAGGTCCGTTGCCGCGACTGCTTGCGTCGTCGGCAGGTGCGCTATCTGGTCGAGCGTGACGGTACACGTCTGCCAGTTGCCATCGACGCATGCGGCAGGACGAGGATTTTCCTGTCGTAGGTGCTGCGTCGCGTCAGTTTGTTATCATATGAGAGTTTATGGACTTCCAGCACCGCCGTTTTCGGCGAGGGTGCTATAGCAAAAGGAGGATACCCAATGCTGTCTGTTGACGAGCAAATGCGTATCATCACCTCGGGCGCTGCGAAGATCGTCCCCGAGGCCGACCTTCGCAAGAAGCTTGAGAAGGGCGAGCCCCTCAACATCAAGCTCGGCGTCGATCCCACCAGCCCCGACCTGCACCTGGGCCACGCCGTGCCGCTGCGCAAGATGCGTCAGTTCCAGGACCTGGGCCACAACGTCACCCTCATCATCGGCAACGGTACCGCACTGATCGGCGACCCCTCGGGCAAGAATTCCACCCGCCCGCAGCTTTCTCAGGAGCAGATCGAGGCTAACGCCGAGACCTACGTGAGCCAGGCCATGAAGATCCTGGACCCCGAGAAGACCACCATCGTGCACAACGGCGACTGGATCTTGTCGATGGATCTGGCCGGTCTGCTGCAGGTGTGCTCCAAGTTCACCGTCGCCCGCATTCTTGAGCGCGATGACTTTACCAAGCGCTACCAGTCCCAGACGCCGATCGCCCTGCACGAGTTCCTGTATCCCGTGATGCAGGCATACGATTCGGTCATGATTAAGGCTGACGTGGAGATGGGCGGCACCGACCAGCTTTTCAACCTGCTCGCCGGCCGTGAGCTCATGGAGAAGATGGGCATGGAGCCGCAGATCGCGCTCACCATGCCGCTGCTCGAGGGCACCGATGGCGTACGTAAGATGTCCAAGTCCTATGGCAACTACATCGGTCTGACCGACGCGCCCAAGGATATGTTCGGCAAGACCATGTCCATCCCCGACGAGATGATCGGCAAGTACTACCGCCTGGCGAGCTCGCTCACTCCGGCCGAGGTCGACAAGATCGACGCTGCCCTGGCCGATGGCTCTGCCGACCCCTACGAGCTCAAGCGCGCTCTGGGCCGTGACCTGTGTGACACCTACCACGGCGCCGGTGCCGGCGACGAGGCTCAGGCCGAGTTCGACCGCGTGTTCAAGGAGGGCCAGCTCGCCGACTTCCCCGAGAAGCACGTTGAGCTGACTGTTAACGACGAGGGCCAGATCTACCTCGCCGGCCTGCTCAAGGACTTGGGTCTTTCGGCGAGCGCCGGCCAGGCCCGTCGCGATATCGACGGCGGCGGTGTCAAGATCAACGGCAAGGCCGTGGCTCCCAAGAGCTATAACATCGATCCCAGCGCCCTCAAGCTGGGCGACACCCTCTCCGTGGGCAAGCGCAAGGGCTTCAAGTTGATTTAGTTCCGCCGTTCTTACGAACGGCGGACCGGCCGACGCTGCGCGGGCCGCATTTGGACAATCTGACGTTCAACTTCAAGGGCGCGACCAGAAGGTCAGCGCCCTTTCGTTTCACGACACCTTGTCTCAAATGCGACCCGCTCGCTGGCGATGCCAAAACATCGGCGCTTCCGTTGTTGGCACTTGGGGACGTTCCTTTTGTGCCGGCACTTTGGGACGCTCCTTGTCATTGGTGCAAAGCAACCTCTCCTCATTGCACCAAGTGGCGGATGCCATTAAGCGGAGAGGCGTATTGTTGACCCATCGTTTGGGCATACAATGGCTGTTGGCTTGCTGCGGTGAAGGCTCGTCCGCTCCGCGGTTATTTCTACAGTTAAAGGAGTATGTATGTCCGTTGAGGTCATGAGGTCTGTGATCGATGCTGCCGAGGGGCGCGTGCCCGTCGACACGCTGTTTACCAATGCGCAGATCGTCGACGTGTATGGCCAGCGTGTGGCGCCCGGTAGCGTTGCCGTCAAGGACGGTGTGATCGTCGGCGTGCTCTACGATGGTCGCGACGATGCCGCTGGCACCTACGAGGCAACTGAGGTCATCGACTGCCAGGGTCGCTATCTCGCTCCCGGTTTTATTGACGGGCATCTGCATATCGAGTCTTCGAACATCCGTCCCGCCGAGTATGCTCGCATGGCCGCGACGCGCGGTACCACCACCGCCATTGCCGACAGCCACGAGATTGCCAATGTTGCCGGTCTCGACGGCTTGCGCTTTATGATTGAGGATGGCCGCCGCGCACCCATCTCCATCAAGTACATGATGCCTTCGTGCGTGCCCGCGCTGCCCGACGAGCAGGCCGGTGCCGTTATTTCGGTTGCCGATATGCAGGCGTTTTTTGCCGAGCATCCGGGCGATGTCTTTGGTCTGGGCGAGATGATGAACCTGCCGGGCGTCTTTATGGCCGATCCCGAGACCTGTGCTCGCATTGATGCTGCCAACCAGACGCCGTCCAGGCAGGTTGACGGCCATGCGCCGCTCGTTGCCGGCAAGGACCTCAATGCCTATGCCGCGGCGGGCATTATCGCCGACCATGAGTCGACGATTCCCGAGGAGGCACTCGACAAGCTATCTCGCGGCATGTATGTGATGCTGCGCGAAGGTACGTGCAGCCATGACCTGGCCAACCTGTCTCCGATGTTGCTGGAGAATCCCGCGCGCGCCCGCCGCTGCTGCTTTGCGACTGACGACCGCGCCCCTTCCGATGCGCTTGCAACCGGCATGATCGACAACGCCTGCCGCGTGGCTATCGAGGCCGGCATCGACCCGGTGGTCGCCATCTCTATGGCGTCCCTTTCCACGGCTGAGGCATTTGGCCTGGACCACGGCTGTCGCGACCCGCATGAGCTCCGTGGCGCGATCGCCCCGGGCAAACGCGCCGACCTGCTGTTGCTCGATGACCTGACGTTTGCCACGGCTCCGCATCGCGTATATGCCGCCGGTGCTCTGGTGGCGCAGGACGGTACCTTTGTGGGCGAGATCGCACCCGAGATGGCCGAGGTTGCGGCCCTTGCCGATGAGCTGCGTGCCTCCGTTAAGCTGCCGAAGCTTTCGCTCGACGTATTCGACTATGCCTTTAAGCCGGGCGAGGCCGTGATTGACGTGGTGCCGGGCAAGGCCATCACGGGCATGGTTCGTCCCGAGACTGACGAGGACTTGCGTCGCATTATGCTGATTGAGCGCCATGGCCGCGGCGTGTCGCTGCAGGCCGAGGGCGCCGACGGCGACGGCCCCGCTGGCCTGGGCCTGGTCGGCAAGCATATCGGTCGCGGCTGGGTGCGCGGTTTCACCATCACGGGTGGCGCCATTGCCTCCACGATCGGCCACGACTCGCACAACGTGTGCGTGGTGGGCGACAACGCCGCCGATATGATGGCCGCCGTTGAGGCCGTGGGCCAAGGTGGTCACGTGCTGGTGCGCAACGGCGAGGTCGTGGCGCGCATTCCGCTGGCGCTCGGTGGCCTGATGAGCGAAGGCACGGCCGAGGACGTTGCCGCGCAGCACGACGACTTTATGGTCAAGGCGCGCGCCATGGGTATTGAGCCGCCGCTCGACCCTATCATGGGCATCATCTTCCTGCCCCTGCCGGTCATCCCGACGCTCCGCATCCGCCCCGAGGGCATGTTCGACGTCACGACCTTCACCTACGCCGACTAGTCATCGGGGACGTTCTTAAACGACTAGTCGTCGGGGACACTCTTTGGCGTGTCGCGTGACGCCGCGACCGTGGGGCCTCTGGCGCGCGTGAGCTATTTGCTAGGTCCTTGTAACGTTTGCGCCCGCGGAGTCTTATTTGAGCTCCCTTTGGGTACGGTGATTTTGGATATACGTCCGATTCCATCAAGCCCGAAGGGAGCTTTTCTATGTTTAAACTGATTGCATCCGATATGGACGGCACACTGCTTGACGAAAACGGCCGGGTGCCTCCCGAGACCTACGAACTGATTCTGGCGCTACACGAGCATGGCGTGCATTTCGCCGCATCGTCAGGTCGTCGCTACGATCGCCTGTGCGAGTTCTTTGCGCCCGTTCGCGACAAGATGGACTTTGTCGCCGCTAACGGCGCCCAGGTCTACGCCGACGGTAAGATGGTAGACCGTGAGGTGTATTCCCACCTGGCGATTCGAAGGCTCGCCCAGGCCGTCAGGACATTTCCCAATCTGCATCTTGCGCTCTTTGACCGAACCAAGTCCTTCTTGCTCGATGACGAGTGCAAGTTCGTGCGTGAGGTCGATAAGGACCTTCCCAATGCCGAGCGCATTTGGGAGCTGCCCGATCCCAGCGTAAATATCATCAAGGCGAGTATCTTTTGCGATGACTGTGCCGTTATGGACAGTGCCTACGTACTGCAGCGCGAGCTTGGCCAGCTTTTTACCTTTGCGCCTTCTGGAAACGCATGGATCGATGCCATGCAGCCTGGTGTGTCGAAGGCCTCGGGAATCGAGCAGCTCATGGAGCACTATGGCGTCGAACGCGACGAGGTCATGGCGTTTGGCGACTCGATGAACGACTACGAGATCATTCGCTTTGTCGGCACGGGCTGCGCGATGGAAAATGCGCGCCCCGCGCTCAAGGCGGTGGCCGATCGCGTGGTGGGTTGTAACCGTGACCACGCCGTCCAACGTGAGCTCCGTCGCGTGCTGGAGAGTCTCTCCTAATCCGGCAGATGGGGACGTTCTTTTTCTGCCGGCAGTGGGGGACAGTCCTTGCAGCTTTTTGCGAAGAGTGTCCCCAGTGACTAGTCGTTTAAGAACGTCCCCAGTGACTAGGCGAGGGCGGCCATGATGGTGCGGGCGACGCCGTCGTGGTCGTTGTCGTATTCGGTGATGGCGTCGGCGGCCTCGCGGTCTTCGGGCTCGGCGTTGATCATGGCCATGCCATGGCCCGCTGCCTGCAGCATGGGGATGTCGTTGATGTTGTCGCCGAACGCCCAGGCGTCGGCGAGACGCTCGCCCAGATGCTCACACAGCCACGTGAGGGCCGTTCCCTTGGTGGCGCCCTCACCCATGACCTCGATATTCATGGCGTACGAACGCGTGACCTCAATGCCTTCGAGCGTGTCGAGCGCCGCCGCGATGGCGTCGCAATCGGCCGGGTTGTGCCAGTACATGGCGATGCGTTCG
This sequence comes from uncultured Collinsella sp., assembly GCA_958407995.1. Lineage (GTDB taxonomy): Bacteria > Actinomycetota > Coriobacteriia > Coriobacteriales > Coriobacteriaceae > Collinsella. The sequence continues at coordinate 4,438 of CATYJU010000053.1, read as the reverse complement.
AGCGTCTCGACCTCGTCGATCTTGCTGTCGATATCCATGTCGATCGGTGTTCGTGTGCGCTTAAGCGAAGCCGCGATGTGGGGGTCGCCGCCACAGAACTCATCCAGACGCGTGTAGAGCGAGCGGGGGAGGAAGCACTGCCCATCCGCGAAGATATCGAAGGTCACATCGTGGCCGGCGGCAATGCTATGGACGCGGTGGGCGATGGCGCGGTCGAGCGGTCGGCTCAAAATGCGCGTAGCACGTGAGGTATCGGTGGGCGTACCGTCGTCGAGCTGCCAGACGCTGGCACCGTTGGCACAGACCGCGTAGTGTACGGCGGGGTGGGCGAGGATGGGCTCAAAGATGCCCGACAGCGGGCGCCCCGTGCAGGGCACAAACTCAACACCGTGGCGCGCAAGCTCGTCGAGCATCGCCCAGGTGGCGTCGCTCATCTGCTTGTCACTCGTCAACAGCGTTCCATCCATATCGGAAAAAACAATCATTCGATGCAGCCCTTTCTGCTGGCATAAAAAGCGTGGCCGAGGGCGGTGATGCCCTGGCCACGCTCGGGTTCTATAACGGTCCGCGTCCTAGCGGTCGGCGAGCGGCTTGTACTCTAGCGGCTCGATCACCGGACGGTATGCCGGGCGGATGATGCGGTGCGCGCAGAAGAGCTCTTCCATGCGGTGCGCCGACCAGCCGGCCATACGGGCGACGGCGAACAGCGGTGTAAAGAGCGTCTCGGGCACGCCGAGCATTTTGTAGATAAAGCCCGTGTACAGGTCGATGTTGGCGCAGATGGGCTTGGTCATGCCGTGGTCGCGCATCACCTGCGGGGCCAGGCGCTCGATGCGCTCGATGAGCGCGAATTCATCGCCCAGGTCCTTCTTGGCGGCAAGCGTGCGCGCGTAACGGCGGCAGACCTCGGCGCGCGGGTCGCTGAGCGTATAGACGGCGTGGCCCATACCGTAGATGAGACCCGTGCCGTCGAAGGCCTGCTTGTCGAGGATCTTGCCCAGGTAGGCCGCGACCTCGTCCTCGTCCTCCCAGTTGGAGACATGCGCGCGGATGTCCTCGTGCATGGACACGACCTTGGCGTTGGCACCGCCGTGGCGCGGGCCCTTGAGCGAGCCGATAGCCGCGGCGTAGGCGGAATACGGGTCGGTGGCCGAGGAGGACAGCACGCGGCAAGCAAACGTGGAGTTGTTGCCGCCACCGTGCTCGGCATGCAGCATGAGCATCACGTCGAGCAGCATGGCTTCGTCGCGGGTGAATGCCATGCCGCCGCGCAGGACCTGCAGGATGGTCTCGGCGGTGGAGAGGCCGGGTGTGGGGTGCGGTACATGAACCTCGGAGCCGCGGCGCTTGGCGACCGAGGCCATATGCGCGAAGGCGGCGATGCGGGGGAGACGGGCGAGCATAGAGATGGCGACGTCGATTTCGTGCTCGGGTGTAATGGCGTCGGGCTCGGCGTCGAAGGCGTAGAGCAGCAGCACGGCGCGCTGAAGCACATTCATGATGCTCGACGACACCGTGGTCATGGGGAACTCGCGGACGTATTCGTCGCTCAGGTGCCTAAAAGCACCCAGACGTTCGCAAAAACCGTCAAGCTCTTCCTTGGTGGGCAGAGAGCCCGTAATGAGCAGATAAGCGACCTCTTCGTAGCCATAGCGATTCTCGGCCTGGGCATTGTTGACCAGATCCTCGATGCTATAGCCGCGCAGCGTGAGCTTGCCCTGGTCGGGCACGACCTTGCCGTCGACCTTGTTGTAGCCGTGCACGTCCGAGATGCGGGTAAGGCCCGCAACCACACCCGAGCCGTCGGCGTTGCGCAGGCCGCGCTTGACGTTATGCTCGACGAACAGACCCTCGTCATACGGATCAGTCGGCATGCCGTGGTAGAGGTTTTCGCTTTCGGGCGAAATCTGGCGGCTCGCCTCATAATCCAAGACCAGGCGGCTCAGATGGTCATCGAAGCGGTAGTAGATTTTCTTGGCGTCGTAAGCCATGCGCGCTCCTCTCGGGGCCGTGTGGGGGCGGCGTGCTTGGGTGCAGATGCGCCGGCCTGTTCCCGTACGGCCTGTTCGCTACAGGCGGTACATAAAGTTGAAGACGTCCTCGCGCTGGATGGACACGTTGACGCCCGAAAGCTCGCCGGCCTCGGCCAGGGCCTTCTGCAGCTCGGCGAAGTCGAGCTTGGACTCGGCGGTATCGGCCAGCATGGTCATGGTGAAGATGTCCTCGATAATGGACTGCGTGATGTCGCGGATGTCGACGTTGGCCTCGCCTAGGACACGGGTGACGCCGGCGACGATGCCGGGGCGGTTCTTGCCAAGGACGGTGATGACGATACGGGAGGACGAGATCTCGGCCATGGGAAACCCTTTCGCGTGATTGCGGCGCGCGCGGGGCGCTCCGCTACGGTACAGTGTTCATCATTGTACCTGTCTGGCGCAAAAAAGGCGCGCTCGCTGCGGCGTTACATGCCTGCAACATGAGCGTAAGGGGGAAGGCCGTACGGGGAAGAGCCGTCTGGCGCGTGTCCGGCTCGTGTTGGGTTGATTTCCGATCTCAGCCGAACACATTGAGCGGACAGGCCGTTCCCGCAGTCAGCCGAACGCCTCCGACGGCTGATTCCGAACTGGAAGCGGAGGGCATCCCCGCCCTTCGGCAGGGGATACCGCTCCGCGGCGCATGCCGCGGGCGGCGCCCCTATCGGACCACCGTGACCTCAGTTGGGATGGGCCCAGCACTGCCGCGTACTCGGTGAGCTAGAGCCAACTGTTCGTCTTCACGTCGCGTATGGCGATATTTCGGTCGTCCGGCTCGGTGATGCCGTAGCCGAACGCCTGGAGCGTCTCGATGGACTCCTGGATCCTCTGTTGGAACATGGGACCCGGATCGACCCTCGGCCCGAGGTGCCCGCGCCAAAGGCACGGCGTGGCGCGCAGCATGTTATGGATTTTGGAGATGGGCTCGATGTCGGCGTAGACGTTGAGCGTCGCCATGGCGTCCTTGTGGCCGAGGATCGATTGGAGCGCCTTGATATCGCCGCCTTGGCGGATCCACTGCGTTGCGAACGTGTGGCGAAGGCCGTGGAACGTGATCAGCTCGTCGTTGGTGCCCATGAGGCCGTTGGTCTCCGAGAACGTCTTGAACGCCCTGCGGATATAGCTTGTCGTCGCGAAGGTCGCGCCCGGCTCCGACAGGATGTAGCAGTCCCCGATCTCGACCGCCCCGGTAAGGCCGCGCAAGCGCAGCTTTCCGCAGTCGATCTCGTGGGTCTCCTTCAGGAAGGGGAGTAGGCCGACCGGGTCGATGGGGATACCCCTGGCGTCATGGGTCTTGGTGTCCTTGATGAACGAACCCATTCCCTTCGCGTACGCCACCGAGTGTCTGATCGAGATCAGGCCCGTCTCGAAATCCACATCGCACCACCGAAGGCCGCAGACCTCGCCGATTCGCATCCCCGTGTGCAGGGCGAGTACGACCGCCCTCTAATCCTCGGCGGACCAATCGAGTCCGAACTCCTTTCGGGCATCCTCTTCGCTCATGACTTCGAGAAGGTCTCCGGGTTGGCAACGAAGGGCGAGGCATAGCTGCTCGAGTGTGTTGAAGCGAATGCCGCGAATATGCCCTTTTTTAATACGGGACAGGTTCACGGGCGTGGTTCCAATCCTTTCGGCAAGTTCGTTCGAGGAAATCTTTCGCTCGGCCATGATCTTGTCGAGGCGAACAATTACGGGCATGGCGTTTCCTTACGCAATCTCGTCGGAGTCGAGGTACAGCTCTCGGGCGTACAAGAAGAGCTGGGAAAGCATGAACAGGACGATGCCGAGAACCAGAGAGGTCCAATCGAATGATGAAGCGATCTCTTGGGCGCCGACGGCCCCCTCGCCGCCAAACATCGAAACGGAGGTTTTGAGTGAGCCGGCGTAGAGGCTGGTGGCAGCTTGAACAACGAAGAGAATGCCGAGCACCTTCAAGCATGTCGCAGACCCTTTCTTGAAGGGGTCTCCGCTCTTGATCGTCCACACGAGAACGGCGCTGAGGATGGTCGTAGCGATACCGATGACGGCAGGGACCAATGTCGAGATCGCAAGGGCTGGATACGCGGGGGAGTCTGCAATTACAGGGTTGTCGAGCACTTCGATTGCTGGCTTTAAGGAGAACGCCACTTGTGCGATGGCGGTGGCGCAAAGGGTCGCAGAGGCTATCGCACATGCGATGCGGAAGGAATGAAGCCGGGGAGTGCGATTGTCGGAACTCATAATAACCTCCGAAGAATTTAAAAAACTCAGGTTACTTTTTAACAGTTTATGTTAAATTGACTTTGCCGGCAAGTAATAAGGGCCGAGCATTTTGTTCGGCCCCTCTGTTCCGACTGGATGAGGTTAAGGCTGGCGATGAATATGCTCAAAATCTCGAAGGCGATCTTTAGGTCGCTTCTCTCCTC
>CATYJU010000052.1 GCA_958407995.1 uncultured Collinsella sp. | reverse complement strand
TTGAAGGCTTGGGCGAAGGCGGCCTGCTGAGGGTAGCCTAGACGCTCTGCCACCTGCGCTATCGTGAGCGCGCTATCGGCCAAAAGGTCCTGTGCTCGTTCCATACGGCGTCTGCGAATGTAGGCGCCCAGGGACTCGCCAGTTTGGGCCTTAAAGGTGGCGCATAGCTTGGAGCGGCTTGAGAAGAGCGCCTCGGCCACCTCGTTGATGCTCACATGTCTGCCCTTGTCGAGCGAGCGCTCCACAAGGCTCGCCGCCTCTTGGGCAATGGTAACGCTGGCGCGCGTGTCTGTCGCTTGCTGCGCTTGCCTGTGGGCCGCGCGCGAACAGGCGAGCTCCGCGACCATGGTCTCTACGATGCCTTGCATATAGACGTGTCCGCCTACGGTGCGGGCGCGGTCCTCGTTAATCCTGCGCAACGTGTGGCAGATGGCAGACGTCGCCTCCTCGTGCCATGGCTCGGCAAACGCCTCAAAGACCCCTGCGAACTCGGTGGGATAGCGGCGCTCCAGTTCGTCAAAATATCCAGGCAAAAAGAGGACCGAGCGCGAGTGGTAGAGCTGCCCTGCAAACAGCGGGCTTAGCTCCTCACCGCAGCTATCTTGGACAAAGCTGCAGATCGCGCTGTTCGGCCACGGTCCATGCAGCGGCTTGAGGTTCGCAGGCGTTATGCCGGCTTCGGGCATGCACATGAGCGTGGGTGCGCTGACCTCGCTCACGCACGCGTACGGTTCGGGCGTGTATTCGGCTAGCTGCATGTTGTGCGTCGGGGTAATGAAATGTTCCATGACGATGCAGGTGGGGGAAAGGGGCATGATCCATGCGCGTCCGTGTGCCCGATCGTTTGCCACCTCGCCGGTAAAGACGGCGCCCTTGCCGGTAAGCTCCAGACCAAACTGCTCAAACTGCGGTGCGTAGAGCTCGGTTATATCGGTTGCTGCCCGCCGCATTTTCAAAAGCGTCCCCTTCATTTGCGAAAACGTCCACGCCTGGCCCAATTGTGTGCCCTGGCTAACACGCCCATGATAAGTTTCTTACGGTTAACTCTCAAGCCGTTAGAAAGGAATCTCATGGCAAAGGGATCAAAAAAGGAAGGCGGCGGCATCGGCGAGCTACTTGCATATGCCGGTGACCGTAAATTCCTAACGTATTTGGGCATGGCCCTCTCGGCGTTCTCGCAGCTGTTGAGCTTTGGCCCGTACGTGTGCATCTGGCTTGTTGCGCGAGACCTGATTGCCGTGGCGCCCAACTGGAGCGAGGCCGCCGACATCGCGATGTATGGTTGGTGGGCTGTTGGTTTTGCCCTGGCAAGCATCGTGGTCTATTTCGTGGGACTCATGTGCACGCACCTGTCCGCGTTTCGCTGCGCATCCAATATCCGCAAGGCTACGAGCGAGCATCTGCTTAAGCTGCCGCTCGGCTACTTTGACACGCACGCCACCGGTGAGCTGCGCCGTATCGTAGACGGCTGTGCCGCCTCCACCGAGACGCTGCTCGCGCACATGCTGCCCGATATCGCCGGTGCCACCGCCATGGTCGTGGGCCTGCTTGTGCTGCTATTTGCCCTCGATTGGCGTTTGGGCGCGGCATGCTTAATCTCGGTCGTCGTTTCGTTTTGCGCCATGGCCACCATGATGAGCGGCAAGGGCGCCGAGTTCATGAAGGCCTACATGGGCGCGCTGGTCAAGATGAACAAGACCGGCACCGAATACGTACGCGGCATCCCCGTGGTCAAGGTATTCCAGCAGACGGTCTACTCCTTTAAGGCGTTCCACGATGCGATCGCCGAATACGCCGATATGGCGCAAAACTATGCGGGTACGTTTTGCCGGGGTCCGCAGGTGCTCAACCTTACTGCGCTCAACGGCCTTGTGGCATTTCTTTTGCCTGTGGCGCTGCTGCTGGCGCCGGGCGAGACGGACTTCGCGCACTTTATGGTCAATTTTACGTTTTACGCGATCTTTTCGGCCGTGGTGCCGACGGCCATGACCAAGCTCATGTTTGTGGGCGAGGCGTCTCAGATGAGTGCTGATTCGCTGGCTCGCATCCGAAGCGTTATGGATTCCAAGCAGCTCTCCGTGCCCGCTCAACCCAAGCACCCCGCTGGCAGCGATGTGCGCTTTGAGGACGTGAGCTTTACCTACGAGGGTGCTGAGGCGCCTGCCGTCGATCATGTGAGCTTTAGCGTTCCCGCAGGTAGCACCCTTGCGTTGGTTGGTCCCTCGGGCGGCGGTAAGTCGACCTGCGCAAGCCTGATCCCGCGTTTTTGGGATGTTTCCTCGGGTCGAGTGCTCGTAGGTGGTGTGGACGTTCGCGATATGGATCCGCACGAGCTTATGGACCAGGTCGCCTTCGTGTTCCAGACCAACCAGCTGTTCCGGCAAACACTTGCCGATAACGTGCGCGCTTCCAAGCCTACGGCCACTGACGACGAAGTGCGTGCGGCCCTCTCCGCAGCTCAGTGCGACGACATTGTGGCCAAGCTTCCACAGGGCATCAATACCATGCTCGGTGCCGGCGGAGCATATCTTTCGGGCGGCGAGGTCCAGCGCGTGGCACTCGCCCGCGCGATCCTTAAAGACGCGCCTATCGTGGTGCTCGATGAGGCCACGGCGTTTGCCGACCCCGAGAACGAGGCGCTCATCCAGCGCGCCTTTAGCAAGCTGGCGGCGGGTCGCACAGTCATTATGATCGCGCACCGGCTTTCGACCGTGGTGGGGGCCGACAAGATCGTGGTGCTCAACCAAGGTAGCGTGCAGGAGACTGGCACCCATGCCGAGCTGCTGTCCCAAAACGGTCTATACGCCAAGATGTGGGCCGAATACGAACAGGCCGCGAGCTGGAAGATCACTGCTGCCGCGGATGCCGCCGTCACGAAGGGAGGCGAGGCCTAAATGTTCGCCTCATTCCAAAAGAAGTACTTCCTATCCGATAAAGGCGTCGCCGGCGTAAAACGCGGCATTTTCTGGACCGCGCTCACCAATCTCATTACCATGGCCGGCATGGGCTTATTGTTCCTGGTCATGGCCGGTTTTGTCGAACATCTCGCCACCGGTGCCGACCTGCCGGATGCCCTGCCGATTGTGGGCGGCCTCCTGGTCTTTTTCGTGTTGCTCTTTGCCTCTAACTGGCAGCAGTATTACTACACCTACTGCATCTTTTACGAGGAGTGCGGCAAGCAGCGTATGGAGATTGCCGAGCGCTTGCGCAAACTGCCGCTGTCGTTTTTTGGCCGTCGTGATCTGGCCGATTTAACCGAGACCATCATGGGCGACGTCCAGGCCATGGAGCACGCCTACAGCCACGTGCTGGGAGAGCTTTGGGGTGCCATCATCGCAAGCGTCATTGTGTTCGTGGCGTCGCTGTTCTTTTGCTGGCAGCTGGCGATTGCGGCGTTTTGGAGCGTTCCCGTGGCCTTTGCCGTGCTGCATCTGACGCGCGGCCCCATGATCCCGGTGTTCGACCATGTGCGTGCCGAGAAGGTCAAGGTTACCGAGGCGATCCAGGAGACGCTCGACTGCGTGCGCGAGATCCGCGCCGCCAACCAGGAGGCTCATTATCTTGAGGGGCTCAACGCCGTGATCGATGCCGAGGAGCGCGAGACCACCAAGGGCGAGCTCGCCAATGGGCTTTTGGTCAACTCCGCCTTTGTCATCCTGCGCCTGGGGATTGCCACCACGTTGGTCACGGGCGCTGCGATGGTCGCCTCCGGCCAGGTCGACTTTTTGATGATGTTTGCCTTCCTGCTTATGGTGAGCCGCATCTATGCGCCCTTTGATCAGGCGCTGATGCTGATGTCCGAGCTGTTTGCCGCCGAGTCGTCGGCCAAGCGCATGCGTTCCATCATGGAAGAGCCCGTGGCGCGGGGCAGCGAGCAGTTTGAGCCCGTGGGCCACGATATGGTGTTCGATCATGTGGCATTTGGCTATGGTGCGGGCGAGGACGGCCGCGCCGGCGAGAAAGTTCTTACCGATGTGAGCTTTACCGCCAAGGAAGGCGAGGTCACGGCACTGGTCGGTCCTTCGGGCTCCGGTAAGTCCACGGTGAGCCGCCTGGCCGCGCGCTTTTGGGACGCCACCGAAGGCACGGTCACCGTGGGCGGCGTGGATGTTGCGAGCGTGGATCCCGAGGTGTTGCTGCGCGACTACGCCATTGTGTTCCAAGACGTGCTGCTCTTTGACGACACGGTGATGGGAAACATCCGTCTTGGTCGTCGCGATGCCACCGATGAGGAAGTGCTTGCTGCCGCGCGTGCCGCCAACTGCGACGAGTTTGTGAGCCGCATGCCGCAGGGCTATGACACCATGATCGGCGAGAACGGCTCCAAGCTGTCCGGCGGTGAGCGCCAGCGCATCTCTATCGCCCGTGCGCTGCTCAAAGACGCGCCTATCGTGCTGTTGGACGAGGCGACGGCGAGCTTGGATGTGGAGAACGAGACCGTGGTTCAGCAGGCGCTCTCCCGTCTGCTTGCAGGTAAGACGGTTATCGTTATTGCCCACCGTATGCGTACGGTGGAAAATGCCGACAAAATCGTTGTACTCAAGGATGGTGTGGTTGCCGAGCAGGGCACTCCGGCGCAGCTCAAGGCGGCAGGTGGAGAATTCGCCCGCATGGTGGCGCTGCAAAAGGAAGCAGCTACCTGGCAGTTGTAAGAAGGGGCAAAGGGACAGTCCCTTTCTCACATTGACAATCGGTTACTCCGCATCGTTAATTTTCAAAAGGTTAGCCATGGCTGACCTAGATAGTTAGCTAAAATTGAGATATTTCAAAAGCGTGCTCGAGCAAACTTGTTTACTCGGGTGCTGAAGCACCATGCCGCGTCCAATGCGGCAAAAGGGAGAAGCAACATGAAGAAGTCGACGTTCAATACCCTGCTTGTCGGTGGCGGTTTTCTGCTTGGCACGGCCGGCATCAAGCTGCTTACCAGCGCTCCGGTCAAGAATGCCTGCGTGCAGGGTATCGCGTGCGGCATGCGCATCAAGAACGGCTACCAGGACATGGTCGAGCAGGCCAAGGCTAATGTCGACGACATGGTTGCCGAGGCTGCTTATATCACCCAGAGCGAGGCCGCTGCTGACGAGGCAGCCGAGTAACGCTCCCAGGCACAAACTATGAGATTCTCGATTATTAGCGAGATCCCCGGCAGGACCCGTCTTCAATTGGCGGGTCCTGTGCCAGAGAGCGATCTCGATGCACTTCTTAAGCTTGGCGGCGACATCGACGGCGTGCACAAGGTGCGCGTCTACGGCCGCATCGGCCAGATGGCACTCGAATACGACGAGTCGCGCCGCGATGCCGTGCTGGCCGCCGTCGGTGCGCTCGACGCTCAGGCCATCGCCGACGCAAAGACGGGTTACGTGATGCAGCTTGAGCCACGCAAGCACAAGCTCGTCATGGATCTTGCCACACTTATCGGCGCCCACTACGCGCGCCGCTGGTTCTTGCCGACGCCTCTGCGTGCTGTGTTTGTCGTGGCCGGTTACATGGCATTTTTGCGCGCCGCCCTCCGTGAGCTCGCGCAGCCGCGCCTGACCGTTCCCGTGCTCGATGCTTCGGCCATTGGTATCTCGTTTGTCAAACGCGACGTCGATACCGCCGGCCAGACGATGTTCCTGCTCAACGTGGGCGAATTGCTCGAGGACTACACGCGCGCCATGAGCGAAAACGAGCTCATCAACTCGCTGCTCGACGTGCCCGATAAGGCACAAAAAGTGGTCGGTGACACCGAGGTAAGCGTTGCCGCCACCGAGCTCGAGCCCGGCGACTTGGTAGCCGTGCGCACTGGCATGTCCATTTGCATCGACGGTGTTGTCGAGCAGGGGAGCGCTATGGTCAACCAAGCGACCCTGACCGGCGAGCCGCTGGCCGTCGAGCGTAGCGCAGGCGACGACGTGTTCGCCGGCACCGTCGTGGAAGACGGCAGCATCTTGGTGCGCGTGCGCGCCAATACGGCGCAAACCAAACTGCGCTCAATCGTCTCGCTCGTGCAGACGGCCGACTCGCTCAAGTCCGAGGGCCAGTCGCATATGGAGGACCTTGCCAACAAGATCGTCCCGTGGAACTTCCTGCTCGCGGGCCTGGTTGCGCTTACTACCCGCAGCCTCATCAAGACCTCGGCGGCACTGATGGTCGACTACTCGTGCGCACTCAAGCTCACGGGTTCCGTTGCCGTCATGACCGCTATGAGCGATGCTGCCAAGATGGGCGTCATGGTCAAGGGCGCAAAGTACTTTGAGTCGTTTGCCAAGGCCGACACCATTGTGTTTGATAAGACTGGCACGCTCACCGAGGCGCAGCCGCGCCTGGCTTGCGTGCTGACGACCGACGGCTGGAGCGAGGACGAGGTCCTGCGCCTTTCTGCCTGCCTGGAGGAGCATTTCCCGCATCCGGTGGCGCGTGCCGTGGTCAACGCCGCCCGCGAGCGCGGGCTCGAGCACCGCGAGCGCCATGCTGCGGTCGAGTACATCGTGGCGCATGGTATTGCTTCGTCCATCGAAGGGCGTCGCGCGATTATCGGCTCGGCACACTTTGTGTTTGAGGACGAGAGCGCGCAGCTCGATTCCGACATTAAGGAGCGCATTGAGTCCCAGATGCAGGGCCTGTCGCCGCTGTATCTGGCGGTCGATGGGAAGGTCGTCGGCGTGCTCGGCATCGAGGATCCGCTCAAGGCCGGGGTCCGTGAGGCCATCGCCGACCTGCACGCGTTGGGCGTTAAGCATGTCGTTATGCTCACGGGCGACTCGGAGCGCACGGCCGAGCGCATTGCTCGCGAGGCAGGGGTCGACGAGTTTAAGGCCGAGCTGCTGCCCGAGGACAAGTACGCGTATGTGGAGCGCATTAAGGGCGAGGGGCGCCACGTTGCCATGGTGGGCGACGGTGTCAACGATTCGCCGGCGCTCGGTTTGGCCGACGTGGGGCTGGCAATGGGTGGCGGAAGCGACATTGCCAAGGAGGTCGCCGATATCATCCTGACCGACACGGATCTTGCCACGATCGTGCGCCTGCGCCGCATGAGTCAGGGTCTCATCGACCGTCTGACGAGTTCGTATTCCAAGGTGATGCTCACCAACTCGGCGCTCCTGGCGCTGGGCATTACCGGCATGATCACTCCGCAGACGTCGTCACTGCTGCACAACGGCTCGACGATTGCCTACAGTCTGAGCAACGCGAAGGCTTACCTGCGTTAGCAGACGTGTTCGCCCACGTTATCTGGCCTGCGCCCAGACGGCATCGGTGTCGTCTGGGCGCAGGCCTTTTGCGTTTGACCATGTGCTAGCTTCTCTATATAGTGTGGCTAGCAGAGCTAGCAATTGAAGGGAGCGGGATCGACGTGGGTGCTGTTAGCGGCATGGCGCAGGTGAATGTTCGCGTAGATCGCCAGGTCAAGAATCGTGCCGAGGAGGTGCTGCGGCTTTCGGGCGGGTCACTGCCCGAGCTCATCAAAAAGGTGGTGGCCAAGGTCGCGCAGGGTGGCGGGCAGTGCGAGGAAGTGCTTGCGGCCGTCGACGACCGGCGGCAGACCGTCGCGCCCGATACTCCGTTCGCCGCATCATGGGCGGCGGCAGATCAGCTTTACGCGGACCTGGGCATCGCTACGTCGCCCGTATCCGACGATCGCGGTTGGGAAACAATCTATTCCGAAGCCATGGACGAGCGCTATCGCCAAAAGGGGATGATCCTGTGAGCGGGGCTCCCCTCAAAATAATGGTGGATGCCAACGTATGGGTTGATTCGTTTTGCGCCGACCATGCCGAGTCGCTTGCCGCACGCGCGTTTATTGGGCAGGCGACGGAGGCGGGGGCATTGCTGTTCTTTCCGGTGCATATCGCCAAGGACGTACTGTATGTTGTACAGCACGAACTGAAGCGCAGCGTTCTTGCCAGCGGGGGAGCGCTCGGCGAGGCTTCTGCCCGCGCGATTGGCGATGCGGCGCTGGCGTTTGTTCGGAACATGACCGAAAACGCCACGGCCGTGGGTGCAGATGCGTCGGACCTTTGGCTGGCCGACAAATACTTAGCGCTCCATCGCGATTACGAGGACAACTTGGTACTCGCCGCATGCAAACGCGCCCAGGTTGATTACTTGGTGACCAACGATCGTAAGCTGCTCGAACATGCCGATATTGCAGCAAAAACGCCACGCCAAATGATGCCGATTCTGGCTTTGGCCGAACGTGGTGGGCAGGTATCCCGATAGTGCCTGGCTGTTTGCGTACCCTTCGGAACGTTGACGCTCCGAAGGGTACGCATTTTTAAATTACAAAAGCGCTGCCTTGATGGCGGGGGCTTCGGCGAGCTTCTCGGCAGCCTTTTCGTTGGAATCGTTTAGTGCTGCCAAGCTGCGGTAGACCCACTCGTTGACCTGGGTATTTTTGACGCCTGCGGTCTGCATAAGGGCGCCTACCTCGCGGATTGCTGCGAACAGATCGGCCTTGGGACCCGCGAGCTCGACCTCGATACCGTGGTAGGCGGCCACGCCGCGGTTCTCACTCGCGTGGTCGATAAAGCCCTCGACGGTCTCAAGCTGCTGAGTGAGAGCTGCATCATCGTCAACGTCCAGCGCGACGAGTGCGTTCGATACCGTGAGGGCGGGATGTCCGCAGGGGACAAAGCCCTCGATGACATCCATAGCTTCGGTAATGGTTGAGCCCAGGCCTGCGAGGGCATTGACGAGTTGCTGCTTGGTATCCATAACGGTCCTTTCGACGGGTCAATTTTGCTTGGCGAAAATATACGTGACGCGATCGGTAACAAAAGTGCGAAGTGCGGCGCACATTGAGGTCTTCACAGCTCGTGCATAGAACAGCTGTCCGCTTTCAGAACGTGGTAAGATAACACTCCACAAGCGGGGCTCGCCCCGTATGTTCCTTGAAAAGTCGACGGTTATCGGGTGTTTGCAGGCCCGATACCATCCAGACTTTCCCAACATTCGGGGGCGACTGGTTTCGACACGATAGCTCTGAGAGAGGAAGCAAGCCGAGGTCTCCTCGCCTCGTTAAACAGGGGTACCGTCAAATTGAATTGACAACAACTCTTCTTTTGAGCCTATGGCTCTCGCTGCTTAATTTATAGCGGCGCGTCAACCCGGTGATTTCCCCGACACCGGCGCGACGTCATGTTAGGGGAATGCTCCCGCGCACGTAATCGGTATGGCGCGGGCTAAGACCGAACCGGTTAGGACGCCGCGAGCGTGTCGCTGCGCGCAAAGCGTCCGAGACTAAACCAGCGACTGAGCTTGGAGATGCCAATCAGGGGGCTTTCGTGGACCGGAGTTCGATTCTCCGCGCCTCCACCAACTGTTCAGTAGGCGAACACATGCGCGTGTTCGTCGTTAGGCGGGCGTTCGTATTGCTCGTCAGATAGAAAGAAGCCGCTCCATACGGGGCGGCTTCTTTGCGTTCTAGGCCTGCGGCATGATCTCCTGCTCGCCGTCTTCGTCCATGTACGGCATGAGGAACACGCCGCCCTGCTCGGTGGTAAGCAGCAGGTACTCGCGGTTGTGCTCGTCGCACACGATTTCCTGGCCGATGCCCTCGGGCAGGTCGTATATGGGGCCGTCCGTGCGGGCTTGCCTCACGGTCACGTCTTGCGCTCCCATGGCCTGCGACGCGCAGCTGGCGGCGGCCAGGACGATGAACAGCAGGACGACCGCCGCGAGGATGGGGCCGCACCCGCCGTTGCGCTCCTCGTCTGCGGGGCTCGGGTACGGCATGGCCTATCCCACCTTCACCAGATAGTCGTCGGCCTCTGGCTTGCCCGTGGCCTTGCCCACGGCGATGTAGCGCGTTGCGCCGCTGTAGCCCGTGTATCGGCCCCACACGTAGCCGTCGGCGATCTTGTACCAGTTATCCAGCGTCACGGTCTCGCCGCTGGAATAGTGTGCCACCTCGGTGCCGCCCAGGCCGGGGGCGTCGCGCACGCGCAGGTAGTCCACAGTGCAGCGGTAGGTGCCGCCGAAGTTCTCGGTCGTTTCCTGCTGCGCAGGCTGCGGCTGCGGGACGGCTGCGGGGGCGCTTCCAGCAGTGATGCCGAAGCATTCCAGGTAGATGCGCGCCAGCTCGTCCAGGTTGCCGTTGAACTTCTCGCGGTCGCCGTCGTTGTCGATGAAGCCGTTCTCGCACAGGCGGTAGTTGATGCCGCGCGCGGCGGCTCGGTTCGGGTTCGCGAGGTCGGAACGGCGCACCAGCTTCTCGGAGCGCCCGGGCATGAACGCCGCCAGCTTGTCGGCCAGCGCATTGTCGTACTCGTCAGGCTCAAAGCCCTCCTTGATGATGACGTGCGCGCCGTGGGCCGTGGCGATGCCGCTGGCGTCCATGTGCAGCTCCACCACTGGCGCGTCGGTGCTCAGGCGGTTAAGCCCGCCGTCGGCGTACCAGTTGCGGGACGTATCGCCCAGCTCGACCTCGGAACCGCCCAGTTCCTTGATTCGCTGGCCCAGGGCGCGAACGCGCTCGGCCTCGGTGTAGCCGCCTGCGCAGCAGCCGGGGTCGCCAGCGCCGTGGCCGCAGATGATGAACAGTTTAGCCATTGCCTACTCCTTCCCGCCTACGGTCACGCCCAGCAGGGCGTCGAGCCACTTGGATGTGATGCCCACCGACTTGAACAGCGTGTAGGCCGCCTGCACGCCGCCTACCACGGCGAAGGCGCACGTGACCCATGCGCCCGGGTCTGCGGGCACGCCGCCCACGAAGCCGGTCACGACGCCCGCCAGGAGCGAGCAGCCCAGCGCCAGGATGCGCGCGGCCTTGCCGGTCATGGCCTCGGTCTTGATCAGCTGCACCGCGAACGGCACGGCGAAAGACAGCACGATGGCTGCGATTGCTTGCATTTCTGTCATTTCGGATTCCTTTCTATCGAGCCGATTCCTTGTAGAGCAGGTCAACGCGGTCGGCGATGTGGTCGACCTTCGCCGCCATGCCCTGGCTGCGCGCCTGGCTGTTCGCCAGGTCGGCGTGCAGCACCTCGTTGGAGGTCACGACGGACTCCATGAGCGCCTTCATAGCCTCCATCAGCGCGTTGCTGCGCTCCATCTGCGCGGCGATGCGGCCCTCCATCTGGCTGCGCTCGCGGTCGCGCTGCGCCCGCTCGTTCACCTCGTCCTGCTTTCGCTCTTCGCGCTTGAGGTCGATGTTCGCCTTGCGCTCGTTCTGGGCCTTGAACTCTTCGAGGAACTGCTTGCCGAAGTACAGGACCACTAGGACGAGCAGCGCGCCGAAAAGCGACCCGGGGCCGTACGGCGCGAAGATTTCCAGCACGTCGGTCATTCTTTTCTCACCTCCTCGAATCGCTGCCGCGATTGTCCGCGAGGTGTCGCCGGGCAAAAGAAAGGCGCCCCCGAAGGGGCGCTCGCTACTCCTGCGGCGCTTCCGGCTGGTCGGGCTCCATGGCTTCCAGCTCGTTGATGCGGTCGCGCCACGTCTGGCGCTGCGAGATGATCTCGGCCACCTCCTTGGCAGCTGCGGCGATGGCCGAGAGCAGGGCGGTGATGGACGATGCGGAGAAGATGCGCTCCACCGCCTTCATGACCTTGTAGTCGCTCTGCTCAAGCTGCTGTTTGTAGCCGTTGATCTCCCCGGCGATTTCCTGTTCCGTCATGGGTCGCTCCTTCCGTTGCTAGGGTAGGGGCATGTTCCCATCCGTGTCGCCTCCAGGTTTGGATTGCATTGAGCAACCCCCCCCCGCGGGATTTCCGAACAGGCTGCGGTACAGCGCGTCCATGGCCCGCACGCTGCGGTGCGCGTCCAGCCGCTTCATGCCTCCGCGCCAGCTCTGGTAGCTCTGCTCCACCTGCTCGGGGGTCATGATGCCATCGGCGACCATGCGGGCCATCTTCTTGAGCTTGCGGCGCTCCCGCGTTATGGAGTCTCGGCACGGCTTCACGACTATGCGGCCCGTCTCCGTGTAGAAGATGCGCTTCTTCAGCCACGTGAAGCCGCGCGTGAGCTTCACCACGCGGGTCTTGCGCGGGTTCAGCTCTATACCCAGCTCGGCGCACTTGCGCCCTATCAGCAGCAGGCACACCTGGAGGTATTCCTTGCTCTCGTGGATCAGGTAGAAGTCGTCCATATAGCGCCCGTAGGCCTCGGGGCGCAGCATCTCGGTCACATAGTGGTCGATGCGGTTGGGGTGGGCCACCGCGCATATCTGGTTCGGCTCGCTGCCCAGACCCAGGCCCACCTCGCCCTGTGCGTCTATCAGGCGGTGCTCGAGGGCGACCACGCGCGGATCGAGCAGCGCGTCGGACACCTGCCGCTTGACGGGTTCGTGGGCTATGCGGGCGAAGTAATCTGAGAAGTCGCCCAAAAGGATGTATCCCTCGCGCCTGTGCCGCCGCCAGTGGTCGGCCAGGTGGCGCTTGAGCAGCTTCAGGGCGTAGTCGGTGCCGCGCCCCTTTATGTTCGCGGAGTTGGCGGCTATGAGGGTGGGCACGATCGCGGGCACGAGCGCGTTTTGTGCCAGGGACTTCTGTACCACGCGCTCGGGGAAGTGTACGGCGCTGATATGGCGCAGCTTTCCTCGCTCCCACAGGTCGAACCGTATGAAGCCCCGGCATATGTCGCGCCCCTCCAAAAGGTCGCGGCGGGACAGGACGGCGTTGCTCAGGTAGCTTCTCATGTACCTCTGCGTGGACGACTTCCACATGACGCCCCGCGCGGCCTGCTTCGATGCCTTGCACAGGCTGTTGAGGTCGGCCACGGTCTCAAGCGTGCACGCCTTGACGCGCTCGGCCTTGGCCTGCGCGCGCTTCTCCTCGCGGCGCTTGCGGCGCGCCGCCCGCCTTTGCTCGGAGTTCACAGAAGGCACCCCGCGCGGCTTGCAATGTGGCTCTGGCAGCCGCTTGAGGTATGGCCATGAAACGCGGCGAAGCCACGGAGCGCCGCGCCATGCAAGCAGCGTCCGGCCACCCTCGCGGGGTGCGTATTTACGGGCGCATGCCCGACGGTCGCGCCTTCCTTCCTCT